>JBBRZR010000087.1:0-13261 GCA_038236495.1 Burkholderiales bacterium | reverse complement strand
GTCGAGCCGGTGGACGAGAAAAAGCTGATCTCCGACGCCATCGGCGGCATGGTGGCCGGCCTCGATCCGCACTCGGTTTACTTCGACAAAAAAAGCTTCAAAGAGTTTCGTGAGGGCACGACTGGCAAGTTTGTCGGCGTCGGCATCGAGATCGGGCTGGAGGACGGCCTGGTCAAGGTGGTCTCACCGATCGAGGGCTCACCGGCGTTTCGCGCCGGCTTGAAGCCGGGTGACCTGATCACCAAGATCGACGACACGCCGGTCAAGGGCCTGGGCATGGAGCAGGCCGTCAAGCGCATGCGCGGTGAGCCCAATACCAAGGTTCAGTTGATGATCTTCCGCAAGGATGAGAGCCGCAGCTTTCCGGTGACCATCGTGCGTGAAGAGATCCGGGTGCAGAGCGTGCGCGCCAAGACGATTGAGCCGGGTTATGCCTGGATCCGCGTCAGCCAGTTCCAAGACCGCACGATCGACGATTTCGCCCGCAAGATGGAAGAAGTCTACAAGGCCGATCCCAATTTGAAGGGGCTGGTGCTGGACCTGCGCAACGACCCGGGCGGCCTGCTGGATGGCGCGGTGGCGCTGTCGGCCGCCTTCTTGCCGGCAGACGTGACGGTGGTCACCACCAATGGTCAGATCGCCGAGTCACGCGCCACCTTCAAGGCCTCACCCAGCGACTATGCCCGGCGCGGCAACAACGACCCGCTGCGCAAGCTGCCGGCGGGTTTGAAGACGGTGCCGCTGGTGGTGCTGGTCAACGAGGGTTCGGCCTCGGCCAGCGAGATCGTGGCCGGTGCGCTGCAAGACTACAAACGCGCCACCATCATGGGCGCGCAGACCTTTGGCAAGGGCTCGGTGCAGACCGTGCGGCCACTGCCCGGCGATACCGGCCTGAAGATCACCACCGCGCGTTACTACACCCCCAGCGGCCGGTCGATCCAGGCCAAGGGCATCGTGCCGGATGTGTGGCTGGACGAAACTGCCGAAGGCAATGTGTTTGCCGCACTGCGCATGCGCGAGGCCGATCTGGAAAAGCACCTCGGCAACGGCAAGGAAGAAAAAGACGAAGCCCGCGAAAAGGCCCGCGAAGAAGCGCGCAAGAAGCTTGAAGAGCTGTCCGCCAAGACCAAAGAGCCGCCCAAGCCCTTGCCGGAGTACGGTGGCCCTGAGGACTTCCCGCTGCTGCAGGCGCTGAACCAGCTCAAGGGCCGGCCGGTCGCGGTCAGCAAGACCATGAGCGAGCGCAAGGCCGCGCTGGACGCTGACAAGCAGTAGCCCGCGTTGCCCCGTCAAGCCCAAAGCCCACCGCCCGGTGGGCTTTGTTGCTTCTGGCGGCGGCCTACCCGCTGGGCATCCGGCGGACACGCGCCGCAGCGGTATGCTTGTCCGGATGAACGATGACCAGCTGCTGCGCTACTCGCGCCACATCCTGCTCGACGAGATCGGCGTCGAGGGCCAGACCCGTTTGCTGGGCAGCCATGCCTTGGTGATCGGTGCGGGCGGCCTGGGCTCGCCGGTGGCCTTGTACCTGGGCACGGCCGGCGTGGGCCGCATCACACTGGTGGATGACGACACGGTGGACCTGACCAACTTGCAGCGCCAGATTGCACACAACCTGGCCCGGGTCGGCCAGCCCAAGGCCGACTCGGCTCGCCAGACCATCCAGGCCATCAACCCGGATGTGCAGGTGCTGCCGGTGACAAAACGCGCCGACGCCGCCTGGCTGGACCAGGCCGTGCAGGACGCCGACGTGGTGATCGACTGCAGCGACAACTTCCAGACCCGCCAGGCGGTCAACCTGGCCTGCGTGGTGCACCGCAAACCGCTGGTCTCGGGGGCGGCGATCGGCTTCGACGGCCAGGTCTCGGTCTATGACATCCGGCAGGCCGGCGCACCGTGTTACGCCTGCATCTTTCCGCCCGAGGCGACCTTCGAGGAGGTGCGCTGCGCCACGATGGGCGTGTTTGCGCCGCTGGTGGGCATCATCGGCACGGTGCAGGCGGCCGAGGCGCTGAAGCTGCTGGCCGGCATTGGCCAATCGCTGGCCGGGCGCCTGCAGATGCTGGACGCACGGTCGATGGAATGGACCGAGATCCGCATGGTGCGGCAGTCGGGCTGCACGGTCTGCGGCGGTCAGCCCACGGCCTGAGCCACAGCCGGGCTGCCGCCCGTCAGGCCACGGCGGTGTCGGCCAGTTTCTGCAGCGCGTCGGACTCGAGCACCTGAACGCCGGGCGAGCCGTCGGCCAGCGCCACGATCAGGCCGGTGGCCACGGCGTCGGCGCGGATCGGCCAGAGTCGGCGCGGCATCAGCCAGCCCAGGGCCGGCATCATCAGTTGCGCCAGGGACTGTGCGATCGCCTCGCCCGGCCGGCCGGACTGGCCCAGGCCAGTGCGCTCGCCCAGCAGCAGCGAGGGCCTGGCGATCACCAGGTGCGGCAGGTCCAGCGCCCGCAGCGCCTGCTCCATCTCGCCCTTGACCCGGCTGTAGAACACTGACGATCGGGCGTCGGCGCCCAGCGCCGAGATCACCGCCAGCCGGCTGGCGCCGGCCACCTTGGCGGCGCGGGCAAAGGCCAGCACGGCCTCAAAATCGACGGCGCGAAAGGCGTCCTGCGAGCCCGCCACCTTCACGGTCGTGCCCAGGCAACACAGCGCCCAGTCGGTGGGCGGCAGGCCGGCCACGCCGGCACGGCCGAGGGCGGCGTAATCCACCACCTGGCCCCGTGCGCGGGCCACGCCCGCCAGCAGCGGCGCGATCTGGTCGGGTTGGCGCACCAGCACCGTGATCTTGCCGATGCGTGGGTTTGCGCTCAGTTGGCCCAGCACCGCCCGGCCGACCAGGCCGGTGCCGCCGGCCAGCGTGATACGCGGCAGGGTTGGGGGTTTGCTAGTTGACACCATCGCGGCCTCTGAAACAGGTGACCGGCGCGCGGCACGTTCGCGGCCGTTTGGCCTGGATCATGCCGCGCGGATCCAGCATGGCTGGCTCAGCGCTTGGGACCGGACGGCCGGCCACCGGAGCGGCCGGCACCACCGGTACCACCACCACCGCCACTGCGCGCCGGGCCGCCTGCGCTGCTGCGCGCACCGCCCACACCGCTGCCACCGCGTGACGGTGTGCCGCCACTGGCCGGGCGGCCGCCACCGGCATGCGCCGGACGGCCACCACCACCACCGCCGCCACCACCCGCAGGGCGGCCGCCGCGGTCACCGCCGATGCCGGCTGCACCGCTGTGGCTGCCGTGGCTGCCGTGCGCGCCGTCACGCCGGCCCTGGCCCCCACCACCCGAGCGGCCACCACCGCCACCGCCACCACCAAAACCACCGCCCGCATTGCGGCGGGTGCCGCCCACGCCGATGGTCATGCGGCCCAGCACGATGGGCTCGGCTTTTTCATTCGACGGTGGCTCGAAGCCGGGCACGATCTCGCTCGGGATGCTGCGCTTGATGAGTTTTTCGATGTCGCGCAAGAAGATGTCTTCGTCCACGCAGACCAGCGAGATCGCCTCGCCGGTTGCACCGGCACGGCCGGTGCGGCCGATGCGGTGCACATAGTCTTCGGCCACGTTGGGCAGCTCGAAGTTGACGACGTGCGGCAGCATGTCGATGTCGATGCCGCGGGCGGCGATGTCGGTGGCCACCAGCACCTGCAGGTCGTTGCTCTTGAAGTCGGCCAGCGCCTTGGTGCGTGCACCCTGGCTCTTGTTGCCGTGGATCGCCATCGCGGTGATGCCCTCGTCATTCAAGAACTCGGCCAGCCGGTTGGCGCCGTGCTTCATGCGGGTGAACACCAGCACCTGGTGCCAGTTGCCGGTCTTGATCAGGTGCGACAGCAGCGCCTTTTTCTTCTCGCGGCCGACCGGG
Organism: Burkholderiales bacterium; assembly: GCA_038236495.1. Classification (GTDB taxonomy): domain Bacteria; phylum Pseudomonadota; class Gammaproteobacteria; order Burkholderiales; family Burkholderiaceae_C; genus Pseudaquabacterium. Next base: position 9,395 of record JBBRZR010000087.1, on the reverse strand, counting down.
TGCACCTTCTGGGCGATGGTCTCGGCGGTCTGGTTGCGGCGCGCCACTTCGATCAGCACCGGGTTGTTCAGCAGCTTGTCGGCCAGCGCCTTGATGTCGTCCGAGAAGGTGGCCGAAAACAGCAGGCTCTGCTTCTTGGCCGGCAGGTAGCTCAGCACCTTCTTGATGTCGTGCACAAAGCCCATGTCGAGCATGCGGTCGGCTTCGTCCAGCACAAAGATCTGCACATGGCTCAGGTCCAGCGTGCCCTGCTGGTGGTGGTCCAGCAGGCGGCCCGGCGTGGCCACCAGGATGTCCACACCCTTGCGAAGCGCGTTGAGCTGCGGCTGCATGCCAACGCCGCCAAACATCACCATGCTGGAGAGCTTGAGGTACTTGCCGTAGGTGCGCACGCTTTCTTCCACCTGCGCGGCCAGCTCACGCGTGGGCGTCAGGATCAGCGCACGGATGCAGACCCGGCCCTTGGCATCTTTCTTGGTCGGCTCGCTTGACAGGCGCTGCAGCATCGGCAGCGTGAAACCGGCGGTCTTGCCGGTGCCGGTCTGGGCACCGCCCATCAGGTCGCCGCCTTGCAACACTGCGGGGATCGCCTGCACCTGGATCGGGGTGGGGGTGTCGTAGCCTTGATCGGCAATGGCGCGCAGAAGCGGCTCGGACAGGCCGAGTTCGGTAAATTTCATGGGGTTTGGATCGCCCCGGTTTTGTGGGGGGCGCTTTGCGATCGGCCTGCAGCCGCTTGTTGCCAAGGGCCCCAGTCGGGGAGGCAGATGGGTCGATGCAGAGGTCGGGAGTCGACTGCAAGGGCGTGACTGGTAGCGACCTTGCAGGCCGGATTGTAACCGTTGCCCTGGGTTTTCCCGAGTCAGCAGCCGGGTCATGGCGCGTCAGTTCGGGGTTTGCGGGCGCCGCGGGCCGGGGTTCAGGCCAGGGCGGCTGGGGCTTACGCACCAAATTGCAGGCTGACCCGCAAGCCGCCCAGCGGCGATTCATCCAGGCTGACGCTGGCGCCGTGGCGCCGCGCAATCCCGCGCACGATGGCCAGCCCCAGGCCGCTGCCGGTGGCCTCCGCTGCCGCGCTGCCGCGCACAAAACGTTCGAACACACGGTCGCGCTCGGCCGGGTCTATGCCGGGGCCGTTGTCGTCCACGGTCAGCAGCGGGCCGGTCGTGCCGGCTGTGGCGGTCAGTTTCACCAGGCCGCCCGCCGGGGTGTAGCGCAGCGCGTTGTCGACCAGGTTGCGCACCAGCACCGCCAGCTCGGCCGGGTCGCCGGTGGCCTGCAGGCTGTCGTCGGCGTCCAGTTCGATCCGGCTGCCGCGCAAGGATGCCAAGGGCGCGGCGGATTCGGCCAGCACTTGGCGCAGCAAGGCGGCCAGGGCCACGGTCACCGGCGGCGTGGCGGGGGCGCCGGGCTCGCTGCGGGCCAGGGTCAGCAGTTGCTCGACCAGTCGGCTGGCACGGTCCACACCGGCCACCAGTGCATCCAGCGCGGCCAGCCGACCGGCCTCGTCCGGTGTGCGCCGCAGCACCTGGGCTTGCAGCTTGAGGGCGGTCAACGGCGAGCGCAGCTCATGCGCGGCATCGGCGACAAATGCGCGTTGGCCGGCCCAGGCCAGCGCCACGCGGTCGAGCAGGGCGTTGAGGGCCGCCACCAGCGGCGCCACCTCGTCCGGCAAGTCACTGGCGGGCAGCGGGGCCAGCGCACCAGCGTCCTGTTCGCGCACCTGGCGGGCCACCCGGGCCAGCGGCCGCAGCGAGCGCGCAATCAGCCACCACAGCACGGCGGCCATCAGCGGTGCTGCCACCAGCAGCGGCAGCACGCTGCGCAGCGCGGCATCCGCCGCCAGGCCCTGGCGGATACGCACCGGCTGCGCTACCTGGATCACCTTGTCGCGGGCGGCGACCGCAAAACTGCGCCAGCGCTGGCCGTCCACCGAGACCTCGGCCCAGCCCAGCACGGCCTGCGCCGGCAGGGCACGGTGGGCCCGGGTGGCGTAAACGCTGCGGCCGTCGATGCGCCAGATCTGCACCACGAAGTCGAGGTCTTCGTCGTTCAGCGCGGCGGCGTCGTTGGGCGCGATCTCGCCCTGGTCGCGCAGGCTCAGCGCCATCTGGCGCAGCTGGTAGTCGAACAGCGCCTCGGTCTCGTGCAGCACGTTGCGGTAGCTGATACCGCCCACCAGCACGGCAGCGGCGGCCAGCGCCACGAACAGGGACAGCAGCAGGCGGGCGCGGATCGAGCTGAAGCTGCGGTGCAGGCGGCTGGGCTGGCGGGGTGGCAGGCCGGACTGCGGACCAGGTTGCGGGCCGCCGTGGTGACCGGTCGTCACGGTGCCGGGGCCAGAAAATAGCCCACACCACGCATGCTGGATATCAGGTCCGCGCCCAGCTTCTTGCGCAGCTGGTGCACATAGACCGACACCGCGTTGCTTTCCACCGCATCACCCCAGCCGTAGAGCCGGTCCTCCAGCTGGGCCCGGCTGAGCACCGCGCCCGGCCGCTGCATCAGCGCCTGCAGGACGGCAAACTCGCGTGCCGACAGCAGCACAGGCCGGCCGTCCTGGGTGACCTGCCGGGTGGCGGGGTCCAGCCGCAGGCCGGCATGCACCAGGGCGGGGTCGGCGCGGCCGGCGTGGCGCCGCGCCACGGCCCGCATGCGGGCGGCCAGCTCGTCCAGCTCGAAGGGCTTGACCAGGTAGTCGTCGGCGCCAGCGTCCAACCCGGCCACCCGGTCGGCGGTCGCGTCGCGTGCCGTCAGCACGATCACCGGGGTGGCATCGCTGCGGCTGCGCAGTGCACGCAGCACGTCCAACCCGGCAGCGGGCCGGGTGGGCTGGCCGGGTTTGTCCGGCAGGCCCAGGTCGAGCAGCACCAGATCAAAACGCTCCGCCGCCAAAGCCGCCTGCGCGGCGGCCACGTCGTAGACCCAGTCCACCGCATGGCCCTCCAGGCGCAGCGCTTGGCGCAGGCTGTCGCCGATCATGCGGTCGTCTTCGACCAACAGCAGTCGCATCGGGTGTGAGGTTGTTGAGGGGTGTGGCGGGGAACGCGGGCGGGTTTCATTCGAGCATACCCGGCGCGCCGATTCCCTAGAATCTGGCGATCTCGGCCCAAGGCCCGGTGCCCACCCGGCGCCCGAGCCCTGGCCAATCCACCGCCACACCACCCCCGGAGCTCTGCCCATGGACACCCGCGTCAACCCCGTCCGCGCCCGCATCGCCCTTGTGCGCGAGGCCCTGGCCCGCCATGGCGCCCAGGCCCTGCTGGTGCCCAGCGCCGACCCGCATTTGTCCGAGTACCTGCCCGGCCACTGGCAGGGCCGCCAGTGGTTGTCGGGCTTTACCGGCTCGATGGCCACGCTGGTGATCACGGCCGACGCGGCTGCGCTGTTTGCCGACAGCCGCTACTGGCAGCAGGCCGAAGCGCAGTTGCTGGGCAGCGGCATCAGCCTGGTCAAGATCCCCACCGGCGCGGCCACCCACCACATCGGCTGGCTGACGGACCAGTTGTCGCGCGGCCAGACCGTGCTGGCCGACGGCCAGGTGCTGGGCCTGGCGGCGGCGCAGCAACTGGGCACGGCGCTGGACGGCGCCGGCATCCTGCTGCGTACCACCGGCGACCTGCTGACCGAGGTCTGGCCAGACCGCGCCGGCCTGCCCAGCGCGCCGGTCTATGCCCACACCGGCCCCGAGGCGCCCGAGCCGCGCGCCGACCGCCTGGGCCGGGTGCGTGAGGCCATGGCGCGGCACGGCGCCAGCCACCACTTTGTCTCTACCGTCGACGACATCGCCTGGCTCACCAATCTGCGCGGTGCGGACGTCGAATACAACCCGGTGTTCCTGGCCCACCTGCTGATCGACGCCACCCGCGCCACGCTGTTCGTCGGCGCCGGCAAGGTGCCCGCTGCGCTGGCCACCCAGCTGGCGGCGGACGGCTTTTGGCTGGCCGACTATGCCCAGGCCGCGCCCACGCTGGCCGCGCTGCCGTCGGGCAGCACCTTGCTGGTGGACCCGCGCCGCATCACCTTGGGCTTTCGCCAGCAGGTGCCGGCGGGTGTGCAGGTGGTCGAGGCGATCAACCCCAGCACGTTGTTCAAGAGCCGCAAGTCGGGTACCGAAGCCGCCTTCGTGCGCCAGGCGATGGCGCAAGACGGCGCGGCGATGTGCCATTTCTACGCCTGGTTCGAGGCCGCGCTGGCGCGCGGTGAGCGCATCAACGAGCTGACGGTGGATGAAAAACTCTCGGCCGAGCGTGCCAAGCGCCCCGGTTTTGTGGGCCTGAGTTTTTCGACCATCGCCGGCTTCAATGCCAATGGCGCGCTGCCGCACTACCGGGCGCTGCCCGAGTCGTATGCCTGGATCGAGGGCGACGGCCTGCTGCTGATCGACTCGGGCGGCCAGTACCTGGGCGGCACCACCGACATCACCCGGGTCTGGCCGATCGGCAACATCACCGCGGCGCAGCGGCGCGACTTCACGCTGGTGCTCAAGGGCATGATGAGCCTGGCGCGGGCGCGCTTTCCGCGCGGCACGCTCAGCCCGTTTCTCGACACGCTGGCGCGCGCACCGCTGTGGGAGCAGGGGCTGGACTTCGGCCACGGCACCGGCCACGGCGTGGGCTACTTTTTGAATGTGCACGAGGGCCCGCAGACCATCAGCAAGGCCGTGCCCGAGGCCCACATGGCGATGGAGCCCGGCATGATCACCTCCGATGAGCCGGGGGTGTACCGCCCTGGCCAGTGGGGCGTGCGCATCGAGAACCTGCTGCTCAACGTGCCCGTGGCCACGCCCGAGAACGGTGCGTTTGGCGAGATGCTCGAATTCGAGACGCTGACACTGTGCCCCATCGATGCCCGCTGCCTGGACCGCAGCCTGCTGCGACCCGACGAGATCGACTGGCTCAACGGCTACCACGCCACCGTGCGCGAGCGCTTGTCGCCGCTGGTGGACGGCGCCGCGCTGGACTGGTTGCTGCTGCGCACCGCCGCGGTCTGATGCCGGGGGTGGCGGCTGTGCCAGTGGCCGCCTTGCCTGGGACCGGTGCGACCTTGCCTGTTGCGCCCTTCGCCATCGGCATCGACCTGGGTGGCACCAAGACCGAGGCCGTGGTGCTGGACGCCACCGGCGCCGAGTGCTGGCGCCAGCGCATTGCCACGCCTTCGGCCCAGGGCTACAGGGCGATGGTCGAGTCGATCGCCGGCCTGGTGGCTGGCGCGCGGCAGGCGGTGGGCCTGGCCGCCATCGGCGGCGCGGGTGACGGTGGCAGTGCCGTTGCGGCCGGTGCCACCGTGGGCATGGGCACGCCGGGCGGTCTGACTGCCGCCGGGCTGATCAAAAACGCCAACACCCAGTGCTTGAACGGCCGGCCGCTGGCGGCGGACCTGACGGCGCGGCTGCGCCAGCCGGTGCGCATCGCCAACGATGCCAATTGCCTCGCCTTGTCCGAGGCCAACGACGGCGCCGGCCGCGGTGCACCGGTGGTGTTTGCCGCGATCCTGGGCACCGGTTGCGGCGCCGGCATCAGCGTGGCCGGCCGGGTACTGACCGGGCCGAACCGGCTGGCCGGCGAGTGGGGCCACAACCCGCTGCCCTGGGCGCGGGCCGACGAGCCGGGCCCGGCCTGCTACTGCGGCCAGGCCGGCTGCATCGAGACCTGGCTGAGCGGCCCGGGCCTGGCCGCCGACCACCAGCGCTTGCACGGTGTGGCACTCACGGCGCTGCAGATGGCCCAGGCCGCTGCGGCGGGTGATGCGCTGTGCCAGGCCAGTATCGACCGCTGGCACAACCGGCTGGCGCGTGCGCTGGCCAGCGTCATCAACCTGCTGGACCCGGACGTGATCGTGCTGGGCGGCGGCTTGTCGCGCATGACGGACACCTACCACCGCGTGCCGGCGCTGTGGGACCGCTGGGTTTTTTCGGCCGGCCTGAAAGAGCCGGTGCGGACCCGGCTGCTGCCGGCGCTGCATGGCGACGCCTCCGGCGTGCGGGGCGCGGCCTGGCTGGGGCGCACGCCCGACTTGAACGCCTGAAGGCGCTGCGGGCCGACCCCAAGGTCGGCCCGCAGGCTCAAACGCCGGCCGGACGCCTCAAACGCCTGCGCGCACCAGCGGCGCGGCCAACGCCGCACGCAGGCTCTCCGCGCTGTCGCGCAGATGGGCCCGAGCCTCGGTGCTGAGCCCGGCATGGCGCTGCGCGGCCTCGATGCGCCCGCCCAGCGCCGCCGCCCGGCTGCGCAGCAGCGAGCGGGCGTCGGTGCGCGACATCGCGCCCGGCCGCAGCACCAGCGCCGTCACCCGGTTGAGGTGCTCACGCTGCAGCTCGCGCCGGGCTTGGGGGATGTCACCCCTGCCGGCCAGCTCGCTCCAGACATCGTTCTCCAGCTGGCGGTACAGGTCGCCCAGCCGCAGCGCCTTGGCGGGCGGGCTGACCTTGGCCTCGCTGTCGAGCACCCGCACCGCCAGCGCGTCGCTCATCAGCCGGTTCAACAGGGCGCGTTGCATGTCCAGCACGGCCTGGCTCAAGGCGTACTCGGTGGGCACCGCGCCGCCGGCTTCGCTGCGCTCGAAGAAGTTGGGCGCCAGCCGGCGCTGCAGGGCCGGGCTGACCGCAAAGCTGTCGGCCGAGAACACCCGCTGGGACAACAGCTTCAGGGCCGCCTGCTGGTCAGTCGCCGGCAGCGGTTGCAGCGGGTCGCGTCCGGTGTTGGGGAAGTCGCGCAGCGTGCGCACGCCGCCGATCTGGCGCAGCAAGATGCCGGCTGCCTGCGCCGCGTCACGCACCGCATAGCCCAGCGCCCGGCGCAGCTTGGCGTAGTCCTCGTCGGGCTTGAGCGGCCGGGTCTCCTGGCGCTTGAACAGGTCTTGCGCGATGTCGAAGCGCCGGGCGGCAAAGTCCAGCACGTCGTTGCCCAGGTCCATCTGCAGCGCGTCCGGGTCGATGCCCAGGAAGTTGTCCTCATCAGTGCCAAAGGCCAGCTCGGGCTCGCCGCTGCGGGCGGCGATTTTGCCGAGCTCGGCGACTTCTTGCTCAGGCGCCAGCGGCTTGTAGGCGTACTCGATGGCCCAGTAGTCGTAGGGCCCCAGCGTGGTCTGGAACGGCGAGACCGGCTTTTCACCGACCCGTGGCAGGTTGATGGCCGCGTACTCCATCACCGAGCCGGTGAAGGCGTGGCTGCGGGTGAACTCGGTGTCTGCGACCTGCTGAGCCGAGAACGCATGCGAGGCGCGGAAGTTGTGGCGCAGGCCCAGCGTGTGGCCTACCTCATGCATCGTCACGTCTTTCAGGTAGTCGAGCACAAAAGCCTGCGCCTCGGGGCTGTCGGGCTCGATCTCGCCTCTCGCCTCCAGCACGTCCAGGCCGTAGCCCAGCTGGTCGGCGGCCAGGTCGGCGGCGCGGCAGACCAGGCTGTCTTGCAGCGGGCTGCCGGGCCAGGCGGCGGGATCTGTGGCGGGTGCACCGCCGACTTGTAGCAGCTCGGCCCAGGCCTGTGGCGATGCGCCCAGGATCTGCGTCTTCAGGCTGCGCCGGTTGCGTGAGGACAGGCTCTCCATGCCGATGTCGGCGTCCAGGATCTCGCCGCTGCGCGGGTCGACATGGCTGGGGCCGATGGCGCCAAAAATCGGCTCGCGGTTGACCATCCAGCGGATCGACGCCACGCCCACGTCCAGCGTGTCGAAGTCGGCATCTTCGGGCTGCTGTTTGACGACGATGGCGTTCTTGAAGCCGATGGCTTCAAACGCCTTGTTCCACTCCAGCACGCCGGCGGTCAGCGTGGCGCGGTAGCGCAACGGGATGTTGCGGTCCAGCCAGAAGGTGATCGGTTTGACCGGCTCGGACAGCGCGGCTGCCGGGTCGGCCTTGTCCAGCCGCCAGCGGTTGACCATACGCTGGCGCGGGCTGCGTGCCAGGTCGTCGCTGAAGTCGTCGCTGAGCGAGACAAAGTGGCCGATGCGGGCGTCCGCCACCCGCGGCGCCATGGTTTGGGCCGGCAGGCGCGCCAGCGAGTAGTGGAGCCCCAAGAACAGGCTGCGCGGGTCCGGCAGGCCGCTGGGCACGGTGGGCGCCGGTGCGCCGGGCGGGCCGCCCGGCTGCGGCACCGCGATGGCGGCGGTGGCGTAGTGGTTGACGGCCTCCAGCACCAGCAGGTCGGGCTTGCCCCGCACGCCGGTGATGGCCGAGTTGCGCACGTCCAGCCCATAGCCCTGTCGGTAGGTGCGCTGCAACTGCGCGCCCAGGCCCAGCAGGTCGGTCATGAACATCGCGCTGGCGTCGACCAGCACGGTCTTGCGCTCGGGGTGGGGCTGGCTGGCCACCGGGTTGGCGGTCAGCAGGCTGGGCGAGATGGCCGACGCCACCGCCCGCGCCTCGGGCGTGCCGGCCTTGGCCAGTTGCTGTTGGTTGATCGCGATCAACTGCACGACGTTGTGCAAGCGGCGGAACTGCAGCAGGCGCGGCGACTGCAGCATCAGCCCGCCGAACAGCCCAGCCTCGCCAATGCCGCTGGCCAGCTTGGGTGAGAAGAAAAAGGTCTGGTTGAAGTCCTCGGGCCGCAGCTCGAACCAGACCCGTTCATCTTTTTGCCAGGCGGTGAACAGCCCGTCGATCTTGTGGGCGCCCTTGATCACCAGCTCAAACGGCGGCGGCTGGCCCGGCGTGGGCGGCATCGGCAGGGCAGCCGGGGACGAGGCGCCACTGGCCGGGCGTACCGCGACGGTGGGCCCCTTCAACGCGGCGGCAACGGCCGAGGCGGGGGTGCCGGGGGCTGACGCACGCGCCAGGGGCACGGCGGCGGCGTTGGCGGGCAGCGGGGGCGTGGGGCGCTGCGGGGTGCCGGCACCTGCAACCGGACTCAGGCCATCACCGGGTGCGGGCGCCAGTACCGCGCAGCCCGCCAAGGCCACCAGGCCGGCCAGCGTGGTGGCCCGCAGGGCTGAGGGGACGGATGGCTTGGAGGGCAAAGAGTGCATCGGGTCGGCGCGCCGTTTTGGGAGACGCCGAGTATGAGGCGGCTTGCCCGACCCGGGTTCCTCAGGGCCTGCCTCTGCCCGTGCTGCCTGTCACTGACCTTGCTGCTGTGTTGGTCTCGGTCCTGGTCAAGGGTGCACGGACGGACCGGGCGCCAACGGCTGCAAGTCAGTGGCTGCAGGTCGGTGGCTGCAGGTCGGCTGCAGCGCGGCCCGAGCCCGATCTACTTCAGGGCCTTGAAGCGCAGCCGGTGCGGCTTGGCGCCTTCTTCACCCAGGCGTTTCTTCTTGTCGGCTTCATATTCCTGGTAGTTGCCGTCGAAGAAGACCCACTGGCTGTCGCCCTCGGCGGCCAGGATGTGGGTGGCGATGCGGTCCAGAAACCAGCGGTCGTGGCTGATCACCATCACCGAGCCGGCAAATTCAAGCAAGGC
>JBBRZR010000086.1:0-13302 GCA_038236495.1 Burkholderiales bacterium | reverse complement strand
CTGCCGCCCCATGCGGCTGTTCATCAGCGGGTCGGCGCCCTTGCTGGTCGAGACCTTCGACGCCTGGACGGCGCGCACCGGCCATGTGCTGCTGGAGCGCTACGGCATGAGCGAGACCGTGATGTTGACCAGCAACCCCTGCCGCACCGCCGACGGTGTGCGCCGCCGCGGCACCGTGGGACCGGCGCTGCCCGGCGTGGGTTTAAGGGTGGTGGACGATGCCGGCGCCGCCTGCGCCGCCGGCACCATCGGCAATATCCAGGTGCGCGGCCCCAACGTGTTTGCCGGCTACTGGAAGATGCCGGAAAAAACGCAAGAGGAATTCACCACCGATGCACAGGGCCAACGCTGGTTCAAGACCGGCGACGTCGGCCGGATCGAGGCCGACGGCTATGTCGCGATCGTCGGCCGCAGCAAGGACCTGATCATCAGCGGCGGCTACAACGTCTACCCGGCCGAGATCGAGGGCGTGATCAACGACATGCCCGGCGTCGCCGAATCGGCAGTGATCGGCGTGCCGCATCCCGACTTTGGCGAGGCGGTGGTGGCGGTGGTGGTGGCCAAGCCCGGCCACAGCCCCGATGCGGCGGCCATGGTCAGTCAGCTCAAGCGCCAGATCGCCAACTTCAAGGTGCCCAAGCACCTGGTGGTGGTGACCGAGCTGCCGCGCAATGCGATGGGCAAGGTGCAGAAGAACCTGTTGCGTGACCAGCATGGCAAGCTGTTTGCCTGAGCCGCAGCACCCCGCCGCTGGCCACGGCCGCCCGCCGCTGGGCCTGAAACTCGACGCTTGGCGCGACGCTCAGCCCGCCGCAGTGACCCGCCACACCACGTCGCCCACGTCGTCGGCCACCAGCAAGGCACCGTCTGCGGCCAGGGCCACGCCGACCGGCCGACCGTAGGACTCCTTTTCGTCCGGCGACAAAAAGCCGCTCAAGATGTCGCGCGGCGGCCCGGCTGGCCGTCCGTTGGCAAACGGCACGAACACCACCCGGTAGCCGCTGAGCGTGCTGCGGTTCCACGAGCCGTGCTGGCCGATGACCATCCCCTCGCCAAAACCCGGCCAGGTGCCGGCGGGCAGCCAGCACAGGCCCAGCGACGCGGTGTGGCCGCCCAAGGCGTAGTCGGGCGTCAGCGCGCGGGCCACCTGGGCGGCATCCTGCGGCACGCGGTCGTCCACCGTCTGGCCCCAGTAACAAAACGGCCAGCCGTAAAAGCCGCCGTCCGTCACCGAGGTCAGGTAGTCGGGTGGGGTTTCGTCGCCCAGGCCGTCGCGCTCATTGACCACCGTCCACAGCCGGCCGCTGCCCGGCTCCCAGGCCATGCCCACGGCATTGCGCAGGCCGGTGGCAAACGGCCGGCTCTGGCCTGTGGCCAGGTCGAGCTCGACGATGCAGGCGCGGCCCTCTTCTACCGCCAGGCCACCATCGGCGATGTTGGTCATCGACCCGACACCGGCGTAGAGCTTGCGTCCATCCGCACTGGCCAGCAGGCTGCGCGTCCAGTGGCCACCGGGCTTGAAGCGGGTGAGCGGCCGGCCCACGCCGGCCAGCCTTGTCGCGCCAGGCGTGTAGTCGAAAGCGACGATGCCGTCGGTGTTGCCGACGTAGAAGGTGCTGCCCACCAGCGCCATGCCAAAGGGCTGGCGCAGGCCGGCCAGAAATATCTCGCGGGTCTCGGCCACGCCGTCGCCGTCGGTATCGCGCAGCAGTGTGATGCGGTTGGGGCTGTCGCCGATCGCCGCCGCGCGCTGCATCGTGCTGACCATCGCATGCTCGAACAGCGACCGCGGTTTGCCCGCCTTTTGCATGGCCTCGGCCACGGTCACGTCGCCATTGGGCAGCACCTGGATCCAGCGTGGGTGCTTCAGGCCGGTGGCAAAGGCATTGACCTTCAGGCCGGGTGCGGCCAGCGGCACCTGCCCCGGCGCCCAGCCCTTGGCCGTGGGCATCTTCAGCGTCGGGATCTTGCCCTGCGGCCGGCCATCCGGGATCGTCGGCGTGGCGCCGACTGCCTGTTGCTTGACCGTGCCCTGCAAGCGCCGCCAGCGCAACGCCGCCTCGCCCACCACCGCCACCACCTGCGCCAACGCCCCGGACATGCCCATGCCAAACCTCCTGTCAAAAAGGGGATTGTCTTGCACGATGCGGACTTGACTGACGCGCAGTCGCCCCACTCCACGCTATGGTCGGCATAGCCAGATCCGACTGGCACATTCGGGCGAGGCCGTCCAGGCTAAGCAGCATCAACCACAAGCCTGAGGAGACAGCCATGTCAGACCCATCCCAATGCCCATTTGCGGGCAACGCCCCATCGCAGACCATGGCCACTGGTGGCCAGGGCAACCGGGCCTGGTGGCCGCAGCAGCTGAACCTGGCGCTGCTGCACCAGCAGTCTGCGCTGTCCAACCCGATGGCGCCCGGCTTCGACTATGCCGAGGCCTTCCAGCAGCTCGACCTTGCCGCCCTGAAAGCAGACCTGCACGCCCTGATGACCGACTCGCAGGACTGGTGGCCGGCCGACTATGGCCACTACGGGCCGATGTTCATCCGCATGGCCTGGCATGCCGCCGGCACCTACCGCATCGCTGACGGCCGGGGCGGCGCCGGCAGCGGCCAGCAACGCTTTGCGCCGCTCAACAGCTGGCCCGACAACGTCAACCTGGACAAGGCACGCCGGCTGCTGTGGCCGATCAAGCAGAAGTACGGCCACCACATCTCCTGGGCCGACCTGCTGGTGCTCACCGGCAACATCGCGCTGGAATCTATGGGCTTCAAGACCTTCGGCTTCGGTGGCGGCCGCCCGGACGTGTGGGAGCCGGACGAATCCGTCTATTGGGGCGCCGAGTCCACCTGGCTGGGCGATGACCGGCGTTACACCGGCGACCGTGATCTGGCCAACCCGCTGGCAGCGGTGCAGATGGGGCTGATCTACGTCAACCCGGAAGGCCCTGGCGGCCAACCCGATCCGCTCGGATCAGCCCGCGACGTGCGCGAGACCTTTGAGCGCATGGCGATGAACGACTACGAGACTGCGGCACTCACCTGCGGCGGCCACACCTTCGGCAAGTGCCACGGCGCCGGCCCGGCCAGCCACGTTGGCCCGGCGCCCGAGAGCGCGCCGACCGAACAGCAAGGTCTGGGCTGGATCAGCAGTTTTGGCAGCGGCAAGGGGGGTGACCAGATCGGCAGCGGCCTGGAAGGCTCTTGGACGCCGACGCCGACGCAGTGGGACATGAGCTACCTGGACATGCTGTTCGGCAACGAATGGGTGCCGAGCAAGAGCCCGGCGGGCGCCTGGCAATGGACACCCAGCGTGGCCACGGCCGCCAACAGGGCCCCGGCCGCAGACGATGCGTCCAGGCAGGTGACTATCATCATGACCACCGCCGACATGGCGATGCGCATGGACCCGGCCTACGAAAAGATCGCCCGCCACTTCCAGCAGAACCCGCTGGAGTTTGCCGACGCTTTTGCCCGCGCCTGGTTCAAGCTCACCCACCGCGACATGGGACCACGCGCCCGCTACCTGGGCCCGGACGTGCCTGCCGAGGCGCTGATCTGGCAGGACCCGGTGCCGGCGGTGGACCACCCGCTGGTGGACGCGGCCGACATCGCTGCGCTCAAGGCCACGGTGATGGCGTCGGGGCTCACGGTGTCGCAACTGGTGAGCACCGCGTGGGCGTCGGCCTCGACCTTCCGCGGCTCGGACAAACGCGGCGGTGCCAACGGCGCACGCATCCGCCTGGCGCCACAAAAGGACTGGGCCGCAAACCAGCCGGCGCAGTTGGCCAAGGTGCTGGGGGTGCTACAGGGCATTCAGACTACCTTCAACGCGGCCCAAGCCGGCAGCAAGCAGATCTCCCTGGCCGACCTGATCGTGCTGGCCGGCGGCGCGGCCATCGAGACTGCGGCCCAGCTGGCCGGCATCACCGTGACGGTGCCCTTTACGCCAGGCCGCACCGATGCCTCGCAGGCGCAGACCGATGTCGAATCGTTCGCCGCGCTGGAGCCCCGGGCCGATGGGTTCCGCAACCATGTCCGCGACGGGCTGGAGGGGGCGGCGGCCGAACTGCTGCTGGACAAGGCGCAACTGCTGACCCTGACCGCCCCTGAGATGACCGTGCTGGTGGGTGGCCTGCGGGTGCTGGGCGCCCAGACCGGGCCAGTCCGCCACGGCGAGTTCACCCATAGGCCCGGGGTGCTGAGCAACGACTTCTTCGTCAACCTGCTCGACATGGGCACGCAGTGGCAAAAGTCCGCCACCGCCGACGGCGTGCTGGAAGGCCGCGACCGCCAGACCGGCGCGGCCCAATGGACCGCCACCGTCGTCGACCTGGTATTCGGCTCGAACTCACAGCTGCGGGCGCTGGCCGAGGTCTATGCCAGCCGCGATGCCCAGCCCGGCTTCGTGCGGGATTTTGTGGCGGCATGGGCCAAGGTGATGAACCTGGACCGCTTCGACCTGGCCGGGTAGGCAGCGTGCGTCGCCGAAGCAGTGGCAGGCAAAAAACGCCTGCGCGACAAGCACTGGCAGGCTTGAACCTGTCGGCGATTTAAACGCGAAAGGCAGGCAGGTGCCGCAGCGCTGAGGTCCGGTGAATTTCAGCCACCGGCCATCAGCGGGCAGTCGCGACAGGCCGCTTGCTGTCGTCTCACCGGACCCTGCAAGCCCCGTTGGTGACCGAGTTGCAGCCATATTTTTCGAGCAGTCTGAGGCAGCAGCCGGCGCCAACCTGCCGCAGCTGGTGAGCGGCGAAGTCGTCCGTTGGAAGAAAAAATCGTCTGAATTTCCCATCAACATCCGCTGCTTGCGTGACTTCGACGACGACGGCGGCGCGGGCTTCTTCGAGCCAGCGCCTTCCCGTGTCGAACGTCGTTCGATTCACGTCACCCCGCCTGCACCGCGGTGATCGCGCGCAAGATCGATTCGCTCGTTGCCGGCGCCGACAGCTGCGGATCGATCTGGTGATGGCCGACCGCCGAGACCGCATCGCGGATCGCGAAGAACACCGAGAACGGCAGCAGCAGCGGTGGCTCGCCGACGGCTTTGCTGCGGTGGATGCTGTCTTCGACGTTCTGGCCCTCGAACAGCTTGCAGTGAAAAACGGGCGGGCAATCGTTTGCGGTCGGGATCTTGTAGGTGCTGGGCGCATGCGTCGTCAGCTTGCCGCTCGTCGGGTGCCACACCAGCTCCTCCATCGTCAGCCAGCCCATGCCCTGGATGAACGCGCCCTCGATCTGGCCGATGTCCACCGCCGGGTTCAGTGATTTGCCGGCATCGTGCAGGATGTCGGCACGCAAGAGCTTCCACTCGCCGGTGAGCGTGTCCACCACGACCTCGCTGACGGCCGCGCCGTAAGCGAAGTAGTAGAACGGCCGGCCCTGCATGGTGTCCTTGTTCCAGCTCAGGCCCGGCGTGGCGTAGAAGCCGTCGGACCAGAGCTGCACGCGGTCGAGATAGGCCTGCGAGACGAGCGCAGTGAACGCCATTGTCTTGCCGTTGACGAACACGGTGTCGTTGGCGAAGCGCACGGTGGCCGCATCGCCGCCGTGCAAGTTGGCGGCGCAGACCGCGAGCCGCTCGCGAATCTGGCGCGCCGCGTCCTGCGCAGCCTTGCCGTTCAAGTCGGCGCCGGTAGAGGCGGCGGTGGCAGAGGTGTTCGCCACTTTCTGCGTGTCGGTGGCGGTGACCTTGACGCACTCGAAGCTCACGCCCAGTTCGTGCGCAACAACCTGCGCCACCTTCGTGTTCAGGCCCTGACCCATCTCGGTGCCGCCGTGGTTCACCAGCATCGAGCCGTCGGTGTAGACGTGCACCAGCGCACCGGCCTGGTTGAAGTGCTTGACGTTGAACGAGATGCCGAACTTCAGCGGCGCCAGCGCGAGGCCTCGCTTGAGCACCGGGCTGGTCGCGTTGAACACGGCGATCGACGCACGGCGCGCGCGGTAGTCGCTGCTTGCCTCCAGTTCGGCCGTCAGCTCGTGGATGATGTTGTCGGTGACGACCTGACCATAGGGCGTGACGTTGCGCGCTGTCTTGCCGTAGAAATTCAGGCGGCGCACGTCCAGCGGATCCTTGCCCAGAGTGCGCGCCACCGAGTCGAGGATGTTCTCGATCGCGATCGCGCCCTGCGGGCCACCGAAGCCGCGGAACGCGGTGTTGCTCTGCGTGTTGGTCTTGCCGGAGTAGCCGTGCATCTCGACATCGGGCAGCCAGTAGGCGTTGTCGAAGTGACACAGCGCGCGCGTCATCACCGGGCCCGACAGGTCGGCCGAGTGGCCGGCGCGTGAGACCATGTCGATTCGCGCACCGAGCAACTTGCCATCGTCGTCAAAGCCGACTTCGTACTGGTACCAGAAGCAGTGGCGCCGGCCGGTGACCATGAAATCGTCGTCGCGGTCCAGGCGCAGCTTGACCGGGCGTTTCAGTTTGGCGGCCGCGACAGAGGCCACACACGCGAAGATCGCCGATTGCGACTCCTTGCCGCCAAAGCCGCCGCCCATGCGCCGACACTCGACATGCACGTCGTGGGCGTGAAGCTTCAACGCGTGCGCAACCAGGTGCTGCATCTCGCTCGGGTGCTGCGTCGAGCAGTGCACGTGCATGCCGCCGCCTTCGGTCGGGATGGCATAGCTGATCTGGCCCTCGAGGTAGAACTGCTCCTGCCCGCCGACCTCGAGCGTGCCCTGCAAACGGCGCGGCGCATTCGTGATCGCGGCCTGTGCGCCACCGGCGTGGGTCTCGCGGATCAGCTGCATCGGCGGCAGCACGTACTGGCCCTTGGCGTGTGCCTGCTGCGGCGTGATCACCGGCGGCTCGGCGGCGATCGTCAACACATCTTTCGCTTTTGCGGCAGCGCGGCGTGCGATGTCGCGCGTCTCGGCGATCACCGCGAAGACGGGCTGGCCGAGGTAGCGGATCTGGCCGTCGCACAGGATCGGGTCGTCGTGGATGATCGAGCCGCAATCGTTCGGGCCGGGGATGTCTGCGGCCGAAATCACCGCCACCACGCCGGGCAGCGCGCGGATCATGTCGAGCGCGCTCGCGATGAGCCGGCCGTTGGCGACCGGGGAGAGGCCGAGCGCGCAGTGCAGCGTGCCGGCGAGTTCGGGGATGTCGTCGATATAGGTCGCTTCGCCCGCCACATGCAGGTGCGCAGATTCGTGCGGGCGGCTGATGCCGACGCGGGCGCCAGCGCGCTCGGCCGCGGCCTCGCCGGGCTGGTCGATACGCGTCGCGGCGTTGTTCAGGTAGTCGGCGAAGGAGCCGTCAGGTTGCAGCAGCGGGGCGGCCAGAGGCTTGTTCATGGTCTGACTCCTCAGGCAGCGGTGCCGGTGAGTGCGCTGGTGTCGTGCGGCATCACGCTGAACACGCGGGTCGCGCTGCTGCTCAGCGGGTTCTCGGGGCGTGTCTCCAGCCAGAAGCGCTGCAGCAGGTTCTGCGCCACTTGCAAGCGATACGCGGCGCTGGCGCGCATATCCGACAGCGGCTTGAAGTCCTCCGCGAGTGCAGCCTTCGCGGCGTTCACGCTGGCCTGCGTCCACGGCACGCCGACGAGCGCGGCCTCGGCCCCAGCGCCGCGCTTGACGATGCCGGCCATGCCGCCGTAGCTCAGGCGCACCGCCTTGACGACATCACCGTCGAACTCGATCGCGAGGCCTGCGCACAGCGCCGAGATGTCGCAATCGAAGCGCTTGCTGATCTTGTAGGCGCGAACCTGGCGTTGCATCGCCACGAGCGGCACGGCGATCCCTTGCACGAACTCGCCTGCTTCCAGGTGGTTCTTCATGTAATCGATATAGAAGTCGGCCAGCAGCATGCGGCGAACGCGCGCGCCCTTGCGCAACTCGATCTGTGCGTCGAGCGCGATCAGCACCGGCGCCGAATCGCCGATCGGCGAGCCGTTGGCCACGTTGCCGCCCATCGTGCCGGCGTTACGGATCGGCGGTGAAGCGAAGCGCAGCCAGACATCCGTCAGCTCGGGCAAGCGCTTGACCAGCGCGGACCACGCGGCTTCGAGCGAGGCACCGGCGCCGATGTAGAGCTCGCCATCTTGCTCGACGATGGTCTTCATCTCGGCCACCTCGCCGACGAAGAGGATGTCGCCGAGTGGGCGAAACATCTTGTTGACCCACAGGCCCACATCGGTCGAGCCGGCGAGCAACTGCGCCTTTGGGTTGGCCTCGCGCAAAGTGGCGAGCTCGGCCAGCGTCGTCGGCGCGTGGAAGTGATCGCCACCGCTCGTTGCGGTGTAGCTGAACGCGGTCGCGCGCGTCATCGATTCGAGCGCGGCCAGCACCGGCTTGGTGTCGAGCGTGGTGACGGGCAGGTCGAACATGCGCTGGCCGGCGTCGAGGATGGGCCGGTAGCCGGTGCAGCGGCACAGGTTGCCCGAGAGCTCGTCGGCGAGCTGCTGGCGCGTCGGCTGCGTGGCGCAGGCCTTGTGATGTTCGTATGCCGACCACAGCGACATCACGAAGCCCGGCGTGCAGAACCCGCACTGCGATCCGTGGCACTCGACCATCGCTTGCTGGACAGGGTGCAGTTGGTCGGCATTCATCGCCTTCAGGTCTTCCACCGTGAACAGCGCCTTGCCGTCCAGCGTCGGCAAAAACTGGATGCAGGCGTTCACCGTTTGCAGCGAGAGGCCGCGCACCGCGGCCTTGTCGCCCGACGCCGCCGCAGTGCCGATCACGACCGTGCAGGCACCGCAATCACCTTCGTTGCAGCCTTCCTTGGTGCCGGTGCAGCGCGCCACTTCGCGCAGCCAGTCGAGCACGGTACGGGTCGGCGCGGCATCGTCGATTTCGACAACGGCGCCGCGGTGAAAGAAGCGAATCGATTGGCTGGGCATGAGCGGTGGCGATTGAGCGGTTGGTATCCGAAAGTTAGTCGCTTCTGGCGTCAGAGGCATACAGTGATAGGCATATTGCCTATCCTTGGAGGCTTATGACGGACCGCGCAGATTTCGACAAGATTGAGCTCTACCTCATCCGAGTGCTCAAAACCTTGATCACAGAACGCAGCGTATCCCGGGCCGCCATGCGCTTGCAAAGCACGCAGCCCGCCGTGAGTGCCCAGCTGAAGAAGCTGCGCGCACTGACGGGCGACCCGTTGTTGGTGCGTGCCGGCAACAACATGGCGCTGACCGAGACGGCGCTTCGCCTGCTCGACCCTGCCTCCCGCATTCTGCAAGATGCAGACCGGCTCTTCAGCCCGCGATCGCGTCAGCGCGGCTTCGACCCGCTGACCAGCACCGCCACCTTCCGCGTCGCCGCGAGCGACTACCTCGATCCACTGTTCCTGCCCAAAGTCGTGGCGCAGATCAAACACCTGGCGCCGAAGGTGCGGCTGGAGATGCTGCCGCTGACGAGCGAATACGACTACCGCCGCAGCCTCGCCGCGGGCGAGGTCGATCTGGTGATCGGCAACTGGCTCAGGCCACCGGAGGAACTGCACCTCGGGCGGCTGATGTCGGACGAGATCGTCTGCCTCGTCGCCGAGGATCATCCTGTCGTCAGGTCATCGGCCACGCGTGCCTGGACGGCGGAGCGCTACCTCGCTTGCGAGCACGTCGCGCCGATGCCATTGCACACCGGCCTCGAGGGCGCCGCGCCCGGCGTGATCGACGATCACCTGGCCTCGCTGGGCCTCAAGCGCGACGTGATGGTCAGAAGCGCGCACTTCAGTCTGATCCCGCTGATGGTGGCGCAGAGCCTGCTGGTGCTCACCACGGGGCGGCTGTTCTGCTCGCGCTATATCGACAACCTGCCGGTGCGGATCGTGCGCTGTCCGGTGCCGTTCCCGGCGCTGACGTACTACCAGCTCTGGCACGACCTGACGCATGCCTCGGCCTCGGGCCGCTGGCTGCGCGAGCAGGTGCGCGACGTGGCCGGCAAGCTCGGCGGCCACGGCATGCTGCAGCGCGCCCGGCCGGCGCGCGGCGGCGGCGAACCCAACGCTCATTGACCTGTACGAGGATCGCATGACCACGCCTGCAGCAATCACCCGCATCGCCCTTCGCGGCGACCTGCTCGATTTCACCGGCGAGCCGGCCTGGGGTGAGGTCGAGAGCGACGCCGTGCGCTACCGACCCGATCATTGGCTGCTGATCGAGAACGGCCACATCCTCGGCGCCCAGTCGGCTGACCCCGGTGAGGGCTGGGTGCGGCACGACCACGGCGGCCGCCTGATCATGCCCGGCTTCATCGACACGCATGTGCACATGCCACAGCTCGACATGATCGCGAGTTACGGGACCGAACTGCTCGACTGGCTCAACACCTACACCTTTCCGGCCGAGATGCGCTATGCCGACCCGAAGCGCTCCGAGGCCGGCGCGGCGCTCTTCCTGGGCGCGCTGCTGGCGAACGGCACCACCTCCGCCGTCGTGTTCCCGACGGCGCACAAGGTCTCGGCTGAGGCGCTCTTTGTCGGCGCTCAGCAGCGCGGCATGCGCATCGTCACCGGCAAGGTTTTGCAAGACCGCCACTCGCCCGATGGCCTGCGCGACGATGTGGACCAGGCCGAGAAGGATTGCATCGACCTGATCCAGCGCTGGCACGGCCGCGACCGCCTGGCGTATGCCGTGACGGTGCGCTTCGCGCCCACCAGCTCGCCCGAGCAACTCGCGATGGCCGGCGCGCTCTGCGCCGCCGATTCAACGCTGTACATGCAGACCCATGTGGCCGAGAACCGCGCCGAGGTGGCCTGGGTGCGCGAGCTCTTCCCCGAGGCGCGCAGCTACCTCGATGTCTACACCCGCGCCGGGCTGATGCACCGCCGCAGCGTGCTCGCGCATGGCGTCTGGCTCGATGACGACGACCGCGCCGCGCTGCGCGACTCGGGCGCGCACATCGCGCACAGCCCGTCGAGCAACCTGTTTCTCGGCAGCGGCCTGTTCGACTGGCGTGCGACGGCGCGAGTCGGCGCGGCCGTGAGCCTGGCGAGCGATGTCGGTGGCGGCACCAGCCTGTCGATGATCCGCACGATGGCCGACGCCTACAAGGTTCAGGCAATGGCCGGCCAGCGCCTCACCGCGTGGCGGGCACTGCACGCGGCCACGCTGGGCTCGGCACAGGCGCTGTTGCTCAGCCACGAGATCGGCTCGCTCGACGCCGGCAGTTTGGCGGACGTGTGCGTCTGGGACTGGGCCGTCGAGCCGGTCGGTCAGCGCCGCATGGAGGTCGCGCGCAGCCTGCATGAGAAAGCATTTGCCTGGATGACCCTGGCCGACGACCGCAACCTCGTCGAGACCTGGGTCGCCGGCCACGTTCGACACCGACGATCCAGCGGGTGAATCAGCCCGGATCACACGCACACCCACGCGCACACACACACAACAGGTCGACAACGACCACCGGAGACAACACCATGGAACTGCTCGAAAGAATCTTCAAGCTCAAGGAGCACAAGACGACCGTGAAGACCGAGGTGGTCGCAGGGCTGACCACCTTCCTGACGATGGCCTACATCATCTTCGTCAACCCGGCGATCCTGGGCGATGCCGGCATGCCCAAAGAGGCAGTGTTCGTCGCGACCTGCCTGATCGCCGCATTCGGCACCGGCATCATGGCGCTGTACGCCAACTACCCGATCGCGCTCGCGCCGGGCATGGGGCTCAACGCCTACTTCGCCTACGCCGTAGTGCTGGGCATGGGCTTCACCTGGCAGGTCGCGCTGGGGGCGGTGTTCATCTCGGGCTGCCTGTTCCTCTTGATCACGATCTTCCGGCTGCGCGAGCTGATCGTGCGCGGAATCCCGAACGCGCTGCGCACTGCGATCGTCGTCGGCATCGGCATGTTCCTCGCGATCATCGCGTTGAAGAGCGCCGGTATCGTCGCACCCTCGAAAGCAACTTACGTGACGCTGGGCGACCTGCACCAGCCCTCGGTGGTGCTGTTCTGCATCGGCTTCATCGCGATCGTCGTGCTCGACAAGTTCAGGGTCACCGGCGCGATCTTGATCGGCATCGTGCTGGTGACGGTCCTGTCGTTCTTCTTTGGCGGCAACAAGTTCGGTGGCGTGATCTCGATGCCACCGTCGATCGCGCCAACCTTCATGCAGCTCGACATCAAGGGCGCGTTCGCCGCCGGCATCCTGAACGTGGTGCTGGTGTTCTTCCTGGTCGAGCTGTTCGACGCGACCGGCACGCTGATGGGCGTGGCCAAGCGCGCCGGCCTGCTGACCGAAGGCAAGATGGACCGGTTGAACAAGGCCTTGCTGGCCGACAGCGCCGCGATCTTCGCCGGCTCGCTGCTCGGCACCTCCAGCACCACCGCCTATGCCGAAAGCGCCGCCGGCGTGCAGGCCGGTGGCCGCACCGGCCTCACGGCGTTCACGGTAGCCGTGCTGTTTCTCGCCTGCCTGTTCATCGCGCCGCTTGCCGGCGTGGTGCCGGCGTATGCCACCGCGCCGGCGCTGCTGTTCGTCGCCTGCCTGATGTTGCGCGAGCTCACCGAGCTGGATTGGGACGACTCGACCGAAGTCGTGCCCGCAGCGGTGACGGCGCTGATGATGCCGTTCACCTACAACATCGCGAACGGCCTGGCTTTCGGCTTCATCACCTACGCGCTGCTCAAGCTGCTCACCGGGCAGGCCGGCAAGGTGCACTGGATGGTCTGGATCATCTCGGGCATCTTCCTGTTCAAGTTCATCTACCTCGGCGGCGGCTGACAGTCACGACCGACCCGAGGGGCGCCTCGCCGGCCCGCCGATTGCATGCAGCCTTCGGGGTGGTCAGCGTTCACCGCCCCGGCAATCTGCATTGGTGTTCCTCCGCTCCACCGGAGATCGATCAATGCTTCGACTCGAGGTCATCAGAGGATAGGGTTTTCAAACACCCTTTTTCCCTCCCGGGTGCCCTCGGCGAGGCGCTCGGTCACCCACTGACCCGGTCGTTGGGCCTATCTGCGGCACGTTGAAGGCCGATCGCAGTCCCGCTGCAGCATCCAGCACCGTGAGCAGCACGAAATCGGCCCAGGACAGGCCGTGATGCGTGCCGAGTTCGTCGTCCAGCCGGTACACCATCGCCGCATGCTTCAGGTGCCGGTCCATGCAGGCTTGCAAAGCTTCTGCGCTCATTCGGCAACCTCCGTGCTGCGCACTGCGGTGTCTGAGCCCTTCGGGCGGCCGTGCGTGCTCATTCGGCAACCTCCGTGCTGCGCACTGCGGTATCTGAGCCCTTCGGGCGGCCGTGCGTGCTCATTCGGCAACCTCCGTGCTGCGCACTGCGGTATCTGAGCCCTTCGGGCGGCCGTGCGTGCTCATTCAGCAACCTCCGTGCTGCGCACTGCGGTG
>JBBRZR010000085.1:0-13398 GCA_038236495.1 Burkholderiales bacterium | reverse complement strand
TGTGAATAACCTGTTGATTGAGCGCTTACTGCGTCCTGATTCGAAACGAAGCTAAGCATGCCGAATGACGCGCGCAGGTGCGGCCTGGCCCCGACAGACGTCCACGACGAGCCGCACGACCAAGTCGGCGAGGTCGAAGCGGCGGTTGAATCGGTAGACGAAAGCGCCGAAATAGCGGTCGCCGTACTTGCGGTACCCGAGGGCTTTGTAGGCACCGGACACCATGGTCTTGAGGTTGCCCAACACTGTGTTGACCCATTTGAACTGCGGCAGATCTCGGGGCTTGCGTTGGCCTACGACCTCGGCACGGTGAGTGCACCCGGCGTCGGTCACCGCAGCAAAACATGCCAGACCGTCGCTGAGCACGTCAGCGCCCGGCACCAGGTTGGCCCTGGCCCACTTCGAGATCGCGTCGCTGGTGAATCCTGGCACTGGCGTCACCTTGACGTACAGCGGGTTGCCAGCGTCATTGAGCGAGACCGCTGCGACGAAAGGGACCTTGTTCTCCGAGCCACGGCCGGGCTTGCCGCCAGCTCGCTCGCCACCAAGGTACGCATCGTCGACCTGCACCGTGCCCGACAGGCGGTGCTGGGCCTCGCGCGCGACCATCGCCGTCATGATCTTGTGGTGCATCAACCAGGCTGTCGGGTAGCTCACGCCGACGTGGCGCTTGAGTTCCAGGGCGGACAGCCCGGTCTTGGCTTGGCTGATGAGGTAGATCGCGAGAAACCAGATCGTCAGCGGCAGCTTGGTGCTGCCAAACAGCGATCCGGCGGTCAGCGAAGTCTGGCGATGGCAGGCGTGACACTGGTACAGGCGACGGCTGCCGCTGACGACGATGCAGTGGGCGCCGGAGTTGCAGCGCGGGCAGACGAAGCCGCCAGGCCAACGAGCGCGGCGCACGGCTTCGGCACAGCCGGCTTCGGTGCCGAAGCTT
This sequence comes from Burkholderiales bacterium, assembly GCA_038236495.1. Taxonomy (GTDB): domain Bacteria; phylum Pseudomonadota; class Gammaproteobacteria; order Burkholderiales; family Burkholderiaceae_C; genus Pseudaquabacterium. The sequence continues at coordinate 12,461 of JBBRZR010000085.1, read as the reverse complement.
TGCAGGAACTCGGGCAACGACATGCCTTGCTGGAACTGGATGGGGTTGTAAGCCATAGCGTGGACTCCTGGGTACGGTGCCACCAGCTTACGAGGGCGGTAGCTCACCAGATGAACCAGGCTTAGCTTCATTTCGAATCAGGTGGGGTCATACCCCACTCCAACCATATGGCGTGCCTCGCGAGCGCGCACCTCGTCCAACGCCTTGGTGAGCTTGGCCACCACGTGGAAACGATCCAGGATGTCAGCGCCGGCGGGTAGTCGGCGCGCGCGACAAACCGACCGATCGACGCGGAGGAGAATTCGTCTCAAATGCTCAGGATCGCCCCAAACCGCGCAAAAATAATCCGGAAGAACCAACTCTCCATCAATGGGCTACCGCCTCGTGTGGGGCGGTATGGGCTTGCGCAGCCGCGTTGGCCTGGGACAGGAGGCCTGCGTAAACAGGCAGCCTGGTGACGTCGAGCTGCCCCAGGAGCACATAGATCATCTTGGCAAGGGCCAGCTGCGACGGATTTCGCATTTCTGCCTCGAAGCTAAGCACGAAACGCAGCTTGTTCAGGATTACGGTGCGCATCAATTCAATGTTTTGCAGGTCACCAAGACGCGGCGACTCAATGAAAAGCGAAGCGAAGCGCATCAGGCGCCGGCATTGGAAGAAATAGCGGTCCTCGGCCTCTTTGGGTAGCTTGATTTGGTACTTCGCATCCTCGATACCTGCGGTGTAAAGCACCTTGTCGGGCAAAGTCAGAATGCCGTGTTCCAGGATCTGCCGCACGAGAAAGTACTCGTCGTCGAACAGGTCGTCGTCGTTGCCGAACCAGGCGATTGTGCTGCGGCGGTGGAGGCCGTAAAAGATGCTGTGCGGCGTGTGCTGGAAGAACGCCTGGATATCGGCATATCGGTTGATGCCAGTCATCCGGGGCAGGTTTGCGGCACCCTTCAGGCCAAGTGGGCGGTTGTGGCGCATGAAGCCGGGCATCACGGTGCCGACCTCGTGCGCCAGCATGGCCTCAACGCAGGTCTTGATGAAATCGGGGTGCCACTCATCGTCGTCGGCTGCCCACATGAAGTAGTCCGCGCTCGTGTGGTTGAGCACGTACTGGAAGTTCTTCAAGATGCCCAAGTTCTCGGGCTGGTGAACAACCTTGATGCGGGTGTCCAACGCTGCGCAGCGGTCTGACAACTGGGCTACCGTTGGGTTGGGCGAGCAGTTGTTCGAGACAATAATCTCTAGATTGGAGTAGGTCTGGGCAACCATCTGCTGGATGGTACGCAGCAGCCCATCGGGCCGGTTGTAGGTTGGTATGCCGATGCTGACGAGGGGAGTGCTTGACATGATCAGGGATTGCGCCAGTTTGCTTGGGGGCTGGGGGCTTGGGCTCAACGAATCCGGCGTAGAAAGCCGTCGGGGGCCACCGTGACCTGGATGCGGTCTTCCACCGAGCGATCAATCTCGAACTCCGGGTGGTCCTTCAGGAACGCCCAGACCGCCGTCTTAGGGTTGTTGCCCGGACCCCACGGGCGGTCGGGGTAGCTGTCGGGCGGCAGGTCCTCGATCACGGTGTCGAACACCACGCAGTAGCTGCCCACGGTGGCCAGCGGCGCGTAGGCGGCCAGTTCGCCCGCCACGTGCTCGTGGGTGTGGTTGCTGTCGAGCGCGACCAGCACGCGCTGCTTGCCGGCGGCCTTGGCGCGCACCTGCGCCACGATGTCGTCGGCTACGCTGGAGCCCTGGATCATCGTGATGCGGCGGCTCATCGGGTGCGAGTCGATCGCGGCACGGTTGTGCGGGCGGATGTCGATGTCGATGCCGAGCACTTCGGCGTCTTTCGGGCCGCCGCAGGCCGCGTTCAGCTCCAGCATCGAAGCCGAGAAGATCAGCGAGCCGCCGTGGGCGATGCCGGTCTCGATGATCAGGTCCGGCTGCACCTGCCAGATCAGCTGCTGCATCGCCAGCATGTCCTGCGGGTACTGGATGATGGGCCGGCCGAGCCAGGTGAAATTGTACGAATAGCCGGCGGCCACCGAGGTGTCGGTGAACTCGCGAGCGGCCCGGCGCAGGCGTTCGTTGCCACCATTGGCGGCCACGCGTTGTTGGGTCTCGAGTTCAAAGGTCTTCGTGCTCATGTCCATGCTCCAAGGTGATGCAGTTGAATCGGTGGTCCGTCAGCGCCTGAATCTCGTTCAGGTAGTTGCCGTTCATGACAAACATGTCGGTGCCAGGCGCCAGGCATTCCAGGGCTTGAGCGGGGCTGTGCACGCGGCTGCCGCTGGCGGCGATGTACTTGCCTTGCTTGGCGGGGTTGATGTCGACAATCATGGAAAGCGGCGCCCCCGCGCGTTCCATGAACAGCGAGAAGATCACGCCCTTCGATGCGCCGCCCCAGACCGCGGCGCCGGGCCGCGCTGCCCGCTGCGCTGCCGTCAGCCGGGCTGCGGTGCGGGCCACGTCTTGCATCAGCCCGGGCGGAAAGTCGAACCGGTCACCGGCGGTGGCCACCGGCGGGCGCAGCGTGGCGAGGTCGGCCACCGCGTACAGGTACTGCCCGCCGAAGCAATGCCCCGCCTCGTGCAGTGTGCCGAACAGGCGCTCGAAGTCGGACAGGCGGAAGTAGTTGACGTGCTCGTAGAACAGGTCGAACCAGGCGTGGCGGCGAGCGATCCACTCGACGCACGGCACCTCGATGTAGACCTTGCCCTTGCCGCCGTTGGCGTCGCGCAACTGGCCCAGGAACGCGAACGGGTCGCGCACATGCTCGAGCACATGGCGCAGGATCAGGCCGTCGGCGCGAAGTCCTGTGGCCGGCGTGAAGTACTCGCGCAGCACGGCCGGGTTGCTGCCTTCGTAGGCCGGGTCCAGCCCGGTGATGTGAAAGCCCAGCGCCTGCAGCTGCTCCAGGAAGTGACCCTTGCCGCAGCCGATCTCGATCAGCGTGTTGCCGCGCAGGTGCTGTGCCACGCGCTGCGCCACCGATTCGAGGTGGTCGAGGAATGCCGGGCTGTGCCCCTGCTCGTTTTGGTAGTCGGCGTCGTAGACCATCAGTTCGGGGTCGAAGGCGCGGTTGAAGATCAGGCCGGTGGTTTCGTCCTGCACGATCTGCAGGTCGCCGCGCCCGCAGCCGCGGGCGGCCTCGCGGGTGGCGAACATACGGTTCTGGAACACCGGCAGCTGCTCGGCGCGGTACAGGGTTCTGAATGACTTCATCGGGTGCCCACCAGTCGTTCGAGTTTCGATGCGTCGCCCCAGAACGCCATCGGCTCGTTTTCCGAATAGGGACGGCGACCGTAGTCGGGCGCGATGCGCCAGTCGTTGGCGGCGATCCAGCTTTCGACCAGCGCACGCACGGACACCGGCTGGCCCGAGCACACGTTCACCACGCCGGCGCCCTGCCCGACAAGGGCAAGGTCGACCAGCCGGCGTGCCACCTCTGCCACGCTCAGGTAGTCGCGCAGTTGTTCGCCGCCCGACATCGCGAACGCGGCATCGCCGCGCGCCACGGCGCTGCGCAGCTGCGGCCACAGCGCGTTCGGCGACTGGCCTTCGCCGTGCATGTAGAACAGTCGCGCCCAGGTCAGTGCGAACCGCGCCGGATCCGGCCGGGCCTCGCACAGCGCTTCGAGCTGGCGGCGCAGCTGGTCCTTGGCCCGGCCGTAGGCGTTCGCCGGTTGCGTGCTCAGGCCTTCACCGAGTAGGCCCGACTGCATGCCGTACTCGAAGCAGGTACCGGCCACCACGATGTGGCGCAGTCCGGCACCGAGCATGCCCTTCAGCCATCCAAGGTGCGCCGGCAATTCCTGCTCCACATGGTGCGGCGAGCCGTAGTTCGGCAGTCCATCCCAGGCCAGGTGGATCATCACGTCGGGTCGGCCCGCGGCCGCGAAGTCGCGGCCCGACGCATCCCCGAGATCGAAGCGAACCACGTCATGGCCCGCCCAGGCGTCGGGCAAGCGGGTCGACGGCCGCACCAGCAACGTGGCCGCCAGCCCGCGGCGCGTCAGTTCGTCGAGCACATGGCGCCCGACGAACCCGGTCGCACCAGTCAGGGCAATCTTCATCGCTGCAGCTCCAGCGCGGGCACCGCGGTGACGAAACGCCCGCCCCAGCCGCGCACGTAGTCGAGTTGCTGCATCAGCTCGTCGCGCAGGTTCCAGGGCAGCAGCACCACGTAGTCGGGACGCGCAATGGCCAGCCGGCCTTCGTCGACGATCGGGACGCGGCTGCCGGGCATGTATTTTCCCTGCTTGGCCGGGTTGCGGTCGACCACGAACGAGATCAGGTCACCGCGAATGCCTGCGTAGTTCATCAGCGTGTTGCCCTTGGCCGCCGCGCCGTACGCGGCCACGGTCTTGCCCTGGCGCTTGGCGTCGATCAGGAACGCGTGAAAGTCGTCCTTGACGCGGTTGGTGCGGGCCTGGAAGTGGCGGTAGGTGTCGGGCTGCGTGAGCCCGGCGTCGGCCTCGCGCTGCAACAGATTGGCCACGCTGGGCGTGCGCAACTGGCGGCCGGTGTCCGCGCGCTGCGCGAACACGCGCAGGCTGCCGCCATGCGTCGGGTGCTCTTGGACATCGAACACGCACAGGCCGTTGGCGGCGAAGATGCGCTGGACCGCTGTCAGCGACAGGTACGAATAGTGTTCGTGGTACGCGGTGTCGAACTGCCCTTCGGACAACAGCCGCAGGAAGTGCGGGAACTCGAAGGTGGCCACACCGTGCGGCTTGAGCAGGCGCGTGAAGCCGGCCACGAAGTCGTTGATGTCGGGTACATGCGCGAGCACGTTGTTGGCCGCCAGCAGGTCGACCTGGCGCCCCTCGGCACTCAGCGCGTCGGCCAGCGCCACGCCGAAGAAGTGCTCGACGATGTCTATCCCCTTGGCGCGCGCGGCCGCCGCCGTACTGGCGGTCGGCTCGATGCCATAGCAGGGGATGTCCGCCTGCTGCACGTACTGCAGCAGGTAGCCGTCGTTGGCCGCCACTTCGGCGACCAGGCTGCGCGTGTTCAGCCCGAAGCGCTTGCACATCGCTTGCACATAGGCTTGAGAATGCGCGAGCCATGAGGTCGAGAACGAGCTGAAATAGGCGTAGTCGTCGGTGAACAGCGTTTCGCGGCCGGCATGGTCTTCGGTCTGCACCAGCCAGCAGCATTCGCACACCAGCAGGCGTAGTGGGAACCAGGTCTCTGGCGCACGCAGCGCGGCTTCGCTCAGGTAAGCGTTTGACGGTGGCGCGCTACCGAGGTCGAGGAAGGGCAACGACAGGGCGGCCTGGCAGTGGCGGCATTTCATGGGGTGACTCCTTCAATGCATTCGGCCAGTTGCGGGTGCGCGGCGTCGCGCGCCGACAATTCGGTGATGGGCCATGGCCAGGCAATCGCCAATGTGGCGTCTTGGGGGTTCAAGCCTCCTTCGGCCTGCGCGGTATAGGCCGCCGAATGGCAGTAGAGCAGCTGAGTGTCATCTTCGAGCGACTGGAAGCCGTGCGCGAAGCCGCGTGGTATCAGCAACGCGCAGCCGTTGTCGGCAGCCAGGTGCGCGGAATGCCAGCGGCCGAACGTCGGCGAGCCAGGACGCAGGTCGACCGCCACGTCCCACACGCTGCCCTGGATGCAGCTGACCAGCTTCATCTCGGCGTACGGTGCATGCTGGAAGTGCAGCCCGCGCACCGTGCCCTGGCGCGCGGTGAATGTGTGATTGATCTGCGCTATCGGCTGGGTCCAGCCAACCCCGGCCAGTTCTTCGGCGCAGAACAGGCGCGACAGGAAACCGCGCGAATCGCCCAGGCGCGTTCGCTGGATCAGTTTCAGGCCGGCCAGCGGCGTTTCCGAAATATCAAATCGGCTCATGCGGCGTGCTTCCATTCAGCTGCGGCACCGCGGCCGCTGTAGGCATCGATGTCGGCGATGCACAGTGACCGCGCATCGTCGCCGTCGGCCACTGCGCGATACCAGTGCATCGTCCGCGTCACGGCTTCTTCCAGACGCCATTGCGGCGTTACGCCGAGCGCGACGCGCGCATGCGCCACTTCGAGTGCCAGCCAGCCGGCTTCGTGCGGGCCTTCGCTGCCGTCGCCGCAGGCCCAGTCGCCGCGGCCGTAGGCGCGGCGCGCCAGCGCAACCACCTCGCCCACAGTTGCCGCGTCTGCGGTGGCCGGGCCAAAGTTGAAGGCGCCGGCCTTGGCCGGGTCGTGCCACAGCGCTTCGGCGAGACGAAGATACGCAGCCAGGGGTTCGATCACATGCTGCCACGGGCGAACCGACTGCGGCCGGCGGATGGCCAGCAATGCACCCGACTGCCATGCGCGCACCGCGTCGGGAATCAACCGGTCGTCTGACCAGTCGCCTCCGCCAATCACGTTGCCGGCACGTGCCGTAGCCACGGCAACGCCTTGCTCGCGCAGGAAAGCGTCACGGTAGCTGGCAGTGACGATCTCGGCCGCGGCCTTGCTCGCGCTGTACGGGTCGTGGCCGCCGAGGGCATCGCCTTCACGGTACGGGTAGACCCATTCTTGGTTGCGGTAGACCTTGTCGGTCGTGACTATGACGACCGAGCGCAGGTTGGCAGCGCCGCGGAGTGCATCGAGCACATGTGCGGTGCCCATCACGTTGGTCGCGTACGTGTAGAGCGGGTTGCGGTAGCTAGCGCGCACCAGTGGTTGAGCTGCCAAATGAAGCACGATGTCGGGCTCGGCATCGCGCACGACCGCAGCCACGGCCGCAGCGTCGCGAATGTCGACCACGCAGTGTTCGCACAGCTCGGTGATGCGGGCTGCGTCGAAAAGGCTCGCCGTGGTATTTGCCGGTAGCGCCAGGCCTGTCACCTGCGCGCCGAGGCGACTCAACCACAAGGCCAGCCACCCGCCTTTGAAGCCGGTGTGGCCGGTCAACAGCACGCGCTTGCCGCGCCAAAACTCGGAGTTGGGAAGGTGATCTGCCGCCATCACCACAGCTTCCAAGGCGCCTTGCCGGCTTGCCAGAGCTCTTCGAGCAGGTTCTTCTCTCGCAGCGTGTCCATCGGCTGCCAAAAGCCAGTGTGCCGGTACGACATCAGTTCACCGTCGGCAGCCAGGCCACTCATCGGCTCGGCTTCCCAGGGCGTAGCATCGTCTGCGATGCGCGCCAGGCACTTTGGGCTGAGCACAAAGAAGCCGCCGTTGATCAGGCCGCTGTTGCGCTTGTCGGCGTCGCCACGTGGTTTTTCGGTGAATCCGCGAACCTGCTGGCCGTCGATTTGCAGCGCGCCGTACCGGCCGGGCGGCTGCACCGCCGTGACCGTGGCCAGCTTGCCGTGTGCGCGGTGGAACTCGATCGCGCCGGCGATGTTGACGTCGGCCACTCCATCGCCGTAGGTGAAGCAGAACGCCTCTTCATCGGCCACGTAGTCGGCTATGCGCTTCAGCCGCCCGCCGGTCATCGTGCCTTCTCCGGTGTTGACCAGCGTCACCTTCCATGGCTCTGCGTGCCTATGGTGAACTAGCATCTTGTTGTCGGCCATGCAGAAAGTCACGTCGGACATGTGCAGGAAGTAGTTCGCGAAGTACTCCTTGATCACGTAGCCCTTGTAGCCGCAGCAAATCACGAACTCGTTCACGCCATTGGCCGAGTAGATCTTCATGATGTGCCAAAGAATGGGCTTGCCGCCAATCTCGATCATCGGCTTGGGCTTGAGGTTGGTTTCTTCGGAGATCCGGCTGCCATAGCCGCCCGCAAGGATTACTGCCTTCATCAAAGTTTCCTAGTGGAGCCAGACCGAGGCGACCCGGGGGCGTTGGTGCGGCAGCGCGCATTCTCGCTGCCAGATTTGCTCCTCGATGACGCTGGCCGCGTGCCAGTCGTGGTGCATGGCCGGCGTCGAGATCGAGCCGGACTGCGAGCCGGTGAGCTTCATCGTCTTGAGCGGCAACCGTGGCAGACCGATTTGCGCAACGTTGTTGATGACGATCTTGAGGCCGATCTTCGAGCTCTTCGCTGCGGTTCCCGATTCCGCAACCTGCAGCGTGAATTCAGTCCATGTCGCCCGGTCCTCGTTGGCGACAGCTTCGACGAACGGAGTTGCCGCTCCCTTCGCGCCGCTTTTGAAGTTTGCGTTGGCTCGGTCGGCGAAGAATTTCCTCGATGCAAAGACCGCTGGCTTTAACAGCGCATTCGCGACAATAAGAGGAATTGGCAGGCGGAACATTTGGTGCTTTTGGGCTAGTTTTTCCTAGACAGCCACCCGTGCTGCGAATCGGCAGGCCGGGGGTTGCGACAGGCATCCAGTACACCGTGACATCGTTGTATGCAATGGGCTCAAAACACGTCGGATTTCCCCCCAGTTCTGCCAATCAGCCCCACAGGCGCTTGCCGCACCGGGGTCGAGGGAGGAAGTAATTTGCTCCTCGCGCCCTGAACAGCCGACAGTGCCGCGCTGATCAACGCCTCATCGAGTCACGCTCAGGGTGGGGGAATATGAGGTGGCCATTGATGGGTGAAACTGGGCGGCCACCTGGATGCCAGCAGGACTGGACTGCCGCTTCAGGCGTAGGCCGATGCCCGGAGTTGCCTCGACGCCATCGCTATCGCCATTGCCCTGTCACCCGACAACGCGAACACGTCATCGAGCAGGCCTTGGGTCAGCACTTTGCCCTCTGGCCAGCGTCGGGACAGAATCGAAGGTCGCTTCGATGCTGGTTTTGCTGGTGACGACGCGCCACCACGGGGATGCGTCAATTTCGTCGACGGCAAAGACGCAGCTGACCGGGCTCGACGAAGGGCGTGACGCTGCCGGCGCTGGGCGGCCAAGGACCGTGGACCGTGGACCAAATCCGTTGCCTCACCGGCGAATCGAAGCGGTTCCTGAATAGCGAGCACAGGCGCGAGCCAGGACCATATGATTTTGCCGTGAGATATGGTTTCCAGGAAGAAGGTCAGCAGCAGAAATGCCCGGCGATTGCCGGGCTGAGGTGGTGGGTTCGGCGTGTACGGCCGTCAAGTGCTGGTGCATCGACCGCGCTGGTCGACCTCGCGCCAGCCGTTGACGTCGACTGGCCAGCCTCAGTGGCGGGGCCAGCCACTCAGCCCAGGGTCAGAAAAGCGGTCCCTGCTGGCTGCGCAACAACTCGTCTTCCAGCGCGCTTCGGTGCAGCGCAGCATGGCTTACGGGTCCTGCCGATGCCTCGCCTGAGGACACCGAAGCGGCAGGATCTGCCGCCGCCCCGGCCGTGGGCGGTGTAGGCGCCCCTGGCTGTGTGGCCGGCAACAAGTCGGCGGCCGGTGCAGCCAGCACGTCGCCTAGTTTCACCGGGGTCTCGCCAGGTGCCGCCCGCGCCAGCCAGACGTCGGCCATCTCATGCGTCTGTCCGTCCGCCGTCTTGTAGCCCGATATCAGCGCCACCGCATTGCCGTTGTCCATTCGACTGCTGTGGCCGTAGCTCAGGTCCAGCTCGGTGATGCCCAGTTCCACCAGCCGCTTCAACTCGCCGGCATCGGTCTTGCCGTCGTGGTTGGCGTCGACCCAGACCTTCAGGTCACTGAAGGCCGCGTCGTGGCTGTCGATCTTGTGGTCATGGTTGAGGTCCAGTGCGCCCAGTGCGTCGTAGCCATGCGCCGCCGTCTGGCCGTTGGCCAAACGCGTCGCCGAGCCGAACAGCTCGCTGCCATCGTTGATCACGCCATCATGGTTTCGGTCCAGGGCCAGCAGGCCATCTCCACCACCCACCCAGCCGTATTTGGCATGGTTGCCAGTGCCGGTCAGGTCGAAGTTGACGCCATTGGCCGCCGATACCGTGCTCACGCCGTTGCCGTCCAGGTCCAGCATGATCGGCGTGACGAAGAAGTTGGTCTGGAAAGCCTGTTGATTTGTCGCGGAGAGCAAGTGGATGTTAGCAGTTGCGAGTGCGTGCACCTGGGCATCGGTCATGGCCGCGATGTCGGCGACGGTGAAGGCATTCAGCTGGACCGTGCTGAGGTGCGCAACCTGGTCCGTGGTCAGGGACATGATCTGGTCTGGCGCCAACGCCTGAATGTCGTTGGTCCCCAGAAGCACGATCTGGTCTGTGGTCAGCTTGGCGATCTGGGTGTCACTGAAGCCGCCGATCTGGGCCGAGCTCAACGCGTTGAACTGGTCGCTGCTCAGCAGTTGCAGATTCGCGGTGCTGAGTCCGATCATCACGTCGGCCCGCAGGCTGCCGATGTCTGCGGTCTCGATGGCCAGGATCTGGGCGGAAGTCAAAGCAGCCAGGTGATCCTCACGGAAGCCTGCCAGGTCGCCGGTGTCGAGTTTGACGATGTCGGTCGTGGTGATCGCCTGGATTTGGGCGGTGGTCAGGGCGGCAAGGTCAGCACTGTCCAGGCTGGCGAACTGGGCGGTTGTCAGCGAGGCGATCTGCGCTGTGCCCAGCGAGAACATCTGGTGGCCCGTCAGGCTGTTCAGGGCAGTTGTGGTCAGGGCCGAGAACTGGTCGGTCGTCAGGGCCTGCAACTGGTCCGCCGCCAGCGCCTGCCATTGGTCGGAATGCAGCGCGTTGAGTTGGGTCGAGCTCAGCACTTGCATGCCGCTGGTGGTCAGGCCTGGGATCGCGTCGGCTGTCAGGGCGGCCAGGTCGATCGCTTTGATGCCCATGAGCTGTGCCGTGGTCAGTGCTGCGGCCGCTGCGACACCCAGGCCGGCCAGCGCACCCGCACTCAACACCGCCAGATCAGCCGTGCTGATGGCCTGGATCTGTGCCGTGGTGAAAACCGAAAAGTCTTTGCTGTCGAAGCTGGCGAACTGCGACGCCGTCATGGCCGCGATCTTGTCGGTCGTGAGGCCGGCAAACTGGTCCCGTGTCAGGATGTCCAGGCTGGCGGTGGTCAGCGCGGCGATCTGCGTGGTGCTCAAGTAGTTCAGCTGCTGGGTGCTGAATCCGCCCCACTGCGAGGTCTCCAGCGCCCGAAGTTGCGAGTTGCTCAGGGCGCGGATGTCGGCACTGTTCAAGCCCACCATCGCGTCGGCGGTAAGCGCTTTGATGTCGGCGTTCTGGATCGACGCAATCTGGTCAGTGGTCAGTGCGGCAACCTGCTCCGAGCTGAACCCGGCCAGCACCCCGGTTTGCAGCGCGACAATGTCTTCAGTGCTGATGGCGCGCACTTGTGCAGTGGTCATCACCGACAGGTCGCTGCTGTCCAGGCTGGCAAACTGTTTGAGCGACATCGCCTGGATCTGGGCTGTGCTGAGCGATGCGAACTGCTCACCCGTCAGGGCGTTCAGGTCCGCGGTGGTCAGCAGCGCTATCTGGCTGCCCAGGCCGCGTAGCTGGCTGGTGCTCAGCGCCTGCCATTGGTCCGACGTCAGCCCGGCCAGTTGCGACCCGTTCAGCAGGCTGATGTTGGCAGTGCTGATGCCAGCCAGGCCTTCCGCCGTCAGACTGCTGATGTCGGCGGCCTCGATGGCCTGCAGCTGCGCGGTGCTCAGTGCCGCCACCTGGGCCGAGCTGAAGCCGGCCAGGTCGCTGCCATGCATCGCAATGATGTTGTCGATGCTGATGGCCTTGACCTGGGCCGTGCTCAGTCCGGCCAGGTCTGCGCTGTCCAGGCTGTCGAACTGGTAGGTCGTCAGCGCGTTGATCTGGGTGGTGGTCAGCGACTGGACTTGTGCGCCCGTCAGTGCGTTCAGGTCCTCGGTGGTCATGCCGGCGATCTGCTTGACCGTCAGGCCTTGTAGCTGGTCGGTGCCCAGTGCCTGCCACTGGACCGAATTCAAGGCCGCCAGCTGCGCGGTCGAGAACGCGCCCAGGTTCGTACTCGAGATACCGACAATATTTTCTGCGTTCAGGCTGACGAGGTCAGCCACCTCGATCGCCTTGAGTTGGGCGCTGGTCAGTGCGCCCACCTGGGCCGAGCCGAAGCCACCCAGGTCGGCAGCGTCCAGTGCCACGATGTCGGCGGTGCTGATGGCGACCACTTGTGACGTCGTCATCACCGCCAGATCGGCGCTGTCCAGGCTGGCGAACTGTGCCGTGGTCAGCGCGTTGACCTGCGCCGTGGTCAGGGACTTGAACTGGTCACCGGTCAGCGCGTTCAGGTCATCGGTGGTCAGTCCCACGATCTGCCTGGTGGTCAGGCCTTGCAGCTGGGTGGTGCCCAGCGCCTGCCATTGGTTAGAGTTCAAGGCCGCAAGTTGGTCGGTGCTCAGCGCACCGAAGTTGGCGCTGGAGATGCCGGTGATGGCGTCCGAGGTCATGTAGGCCAGGTCAGCTGTCTCGATGGCCTTGAGTTGGGCCGAGGTCAGTGCAGCGATCTGTGCTGAGCCGAAGCCAGCCAGGTCGCCGGTGTCGAGCGCGACGATGTCGGCCGTGCTGATGGCGCGTACCTGGGCCGTGGTCATCGCGGCCAGGTCGGTGCTGTCCAGGCTGGCGAACTGGGCAGTGGTCAGCGCCGCGATCTGCGCAGTGCCCAGCGAGGCCAGCTGGCCGGTGCTCAGCGCGTTCAGGTCGTCGGTGGTCAGGCCG
>JBBRZR010000084.1:0-13437 GCA_038236495.1 Burkholderiales bacterium | reverse complement strand
TGCAGGTCCGACGCCGTGCGCAGGTCGAACAAGGGCAACAACAGTGTCACCACCGACCCCAGGCCCACTTCACTCTTCACGTCGATGCTCCCGCCCAGTTCCTTGACATACTGAAAACTCTCGTACGAACCAATCCCCATGCCGCTGGCCTTGGTCGAATTGAAGGGGCGGAACAAGCGGGTCTGGATGAACTCCGGGCTCATGCCCGCGCCGGTGTCGCCGATCTCGACCAGAACACGGCCCGACGCTTGCTGGAGTTTCGCCCAAACCTTGCCGGACGCGGGCGTGGCGTCGAGGGCATTCTGCACAACATGGCCGATCACGCGCTCCAGCCGCTGGGCATGGCCGCGGGTGGCGATGCGGTCGGCGATGTCGAGCTCGACGCCGCGCCCCCTTTGCCGGGCTGAATCAGCGATGCGCTGCAGGATGGGCGCAAGCTCGACACCGGAGGCAACGCCGGCGGGCCGCTCGCCCTCGCGCAGCTGGACCATCATCTGCCGCATCTTGTCGAGTGAGCTGTCCACGGTGATCAGCATGTCCTGCTGAAACTCCGGGTTGCCCTGGTGACGCTCGGCGTTTTTCATCATCAGCGACAGCTGGGTGATGATGTTTTTGAGGTCATGCACGACAAAGGCCGACATGCGGTTGAAGGCATCGAACTTGCGCGCTTCCAGCAGGGCCTCGGTGGCATGCATCTGCGCCAGAAAGCCCGCGGCCTGGCGTGCCGCCGTCTTGAGCAGGTCCCGTACCTCCCAGTCCAGGTCAACCGGCGTGCGCGGCTTGGCCAGCACCACAAAACCCAGCAGTTCGTCACCCACGAGCAAGGGCACCACCAGCCAGGCCGACGCCAGTGCCAACAACCAGTCGGGCACCACCGCGGTTTCGGCGGCAGGGCCTTTGCGCCGCCGGGCGGCGTCCAGGTCGATGATCCACTCGCGTTCGGCCATGAACCGGCAAAACGGTGAATCTATGGCCTCACTTTCGGGCATCGGGGGCATGTTCCAGGCGGCTGACTGCACGTACTGCTGATCCCCCAATGCCTTGAACCACAGGCCGCCGGCCGGGCATTCGACCATGTCGGCCAGGCCACGCACCACCAGGCCGCTGACCTCTTGCGGCGTGCTGCGTGACGACAGCATGGCGGTGAACCTCAACCACTCCAGCCGGTAGTCGTAGCGGTAGCTGAAGAAGTTTTTGCCCAGAAACACCCGCAACCGGGCCCGCAAGGCGCCCGAGAGCAGCAGCACCGTCAACAGCACCAGCGCGATGAACGCCAGCGCCACCTGCAGCGCACCACCCCAGCTGCCGCCAAAAAAGCGCACGTAATAGCCTGCACCGGCAATGAACAGCAGGTAGAGCCCCACCAACAGCAGCGAGGCCGAATAAAACGCGGCGGTTTTTGAGACCTGCACCCGCGCCAGCCATTTGGTGTGGCGCCTAGACGCCACCAGCAGCAGCGGCACGGTGACGGCATGGACCAGGCTGCGGGCACTGAGGGCGTCGACGTCGAATCGACCGAACATCAGCGCCTGTGAAAACAGGTACAGATCGAACAGGAACAGGCAACCCAGCGCCAGGCACAGCGGCTTGGCCCCCCACCGCGATTGCTCGGCCTGGTTGCGAAACACCTGTTCGACCAGCAGCAGGCCCAGCACCGCACCACCCAACTGGCTGGCCAGCAGCAACTGCAGACCCAGCCCGCTGCGTTCGGGCCACACGGCCAGCAAAACCTGAGCGCACACGCCTGCCAGCGCCAGGATCGCCAGGCAGGCCAGACCCAGCCGTGCGCGGCCCGAGGCCAGGCTGCCCGCCATCGGCCGCAGCAGCATCATCAAGAAGACGATCCAGGCGCCGTAGCGCAATTGATCGAAGGCCGTGGCCAGGTGCCAGGTGAACACCTTGCTCGACCCGAGGTCGATCAGGCCGGCCAGCCCCCAGGCCATCGTGGCCAGCACCGCCACCAGGTAGGGCAAGGCTGCGCGCTCGAACGGCCGGCGCAGCAGGCCGGTGTAGAGCAGGTAGCCGGCATAGGCTGCGTGGGCCACCAGCACCACGCCAAAACCAGCCCAGGCCAGACCATCCGCCAAGCCATCGGGCAGATTGAGGACATCCGACTCGCCAGACATCATCCTGCCTTCAATGCCAAACCAGCCTCGGGCAATCCGATCGCGGTTGGGGACCGGGCTGCGGTGCTCAGCGTGCGCCCTTGCCCGTCAGCACCACGCCGACCGTCTCGAACAGGATCACAAAATCGAGAAACAGGCTGTGGTTCTTGACGTAGTACAGGTCGTACTGGAGCTTTTCTTGTGCGTCCTCGATCGTCGAGCCGTACTGGTAGCGCACCTGGGCCCAGCCGGTAACCCCCGGCTTGATGCTGTGGCGCACGGCGTAGTAGGGGATCTCGGTGGTCAGTTGCTCGACAAAAAACGGCCGCTCGGGGCGTGGGCCGACCAGGCTCATGTCGCCGGTCAGCACGTTGAACAACTGCGGCAACTCGTCGATGCGCAGGCGGCGGATGATCTGGCCGACACGGGTGACGCGGTCATCCTGCGCCGCGGCCCAGCGCGGCTTGCCGTCTTTTTCAGCATCGGTGCGCATGCTGCGGAACTTGCTGACCTTGAAGTTCTGGTTGTTGGCGCCAACCCGCTCCTGGCGGTAGAAGACCGGGCCGCGGCTCTCGAACTTGATGGCGATCGCTGTGATCACCATGATCGGTGCAGCCAGCAGGATCAGCACCAGCGAGCACAGGATGTCGAACACCCGCTTGACCGCCGTGCGGTAGAAGCCCTGGTTGAAGCCGTCGCCAAAGATCAGCCAGCCCGCATTGACAAAATCGATGCGGATCTGGCCGAGCATGCGCTCGAAGTAGGTGGTGATGTCGAACACCCTGACGCCCGAAAGTTTGCAGTCCAGCAACTCGCGCAACGGCATGCTGCCCGATCGGCGCTCGGTCAGCGCCACGATGATCTCGTCAACGCCCAGGCGCTGCGCGGTCTGGGTGAGCGACAGCTCGACCGACAGGCGCTCGGCCTCGGGCACGGTGGACTGCTTCTCGTTGGGGCCCGGGAAGTAACCCACGATGGTGGCCAGCGGGTCGGCGGCACGCAACGTGGTGCCCACCATCTGGGCGGCCGGGCCGGCGCCAAACACCAGCACGCGGGATCCCGCCCGGGATTGGGTGGCCCAATAGCCCATGACCACCCGCCGCAGGATCAGTGCGGCGATGACCAGCATCGCCGAGGTGCGGATGGCGTCGATATTGCCAAAGCCCACCGGCAGCAGGCTGAGGATCTGGTAGGCCAGCAGCAGGCCCAGACCGATGGCCAGTGCCGCCCGCAGGGACGACTCGCCCAGCGACCAGTGCTGCGCCCGCTGGTACAGCCCCGACGCGCTGTTGATGACAAAAATGCCCGCCGCCAGGGTGAAGACCTGCGCGCCGGCCATGGGCACCGCCAGGCGCAGGCTCTCGGCCTGGACCAGGATCACGCCGGCAAGCGCCAGCAGCGACAGCAGGAAATCAAAGAAGATCCGGCGCAGCGTCCATGCGTGGAAATAGTGGTTGAACAGCCTGATCATTCCTCAAATCTCCATGCCGGCGCCGTTGGGGGTCCTGTGGCCTCGAAGCACAGCGGGATGGCCGTATCGCGCCACGACGCCCAAAGTCAGACTGTAAGCAGACCGGCGTCGATGTCAAAACCCAACCGCCGCCAGGGGTGCGACTGAAGTCACGCCGCGGTCGATTGTTGCATCCCGACGGGCCGCGGGGGCCGGCATGACGAGGTCGGCATGGGTGCGTCCGGCATTCAACGCAGTGACACAGCGCCGCCATGCCTTGTCGGGCACCGGCACCACAAAACCGTAACAGGCCAGCCCGCCGGCCTCCTGCCTGCGCACGGCCGTGGCCTCGACGCTGGCGGCCTCGTGTTCACCCAAGTCGATCTGGACCCGGCCCTGGGTGCCCTCGGGCAGGGGAACCGCACACTCGGCCTTGAACCCGTGCAACGACAACTCGATGACCTGCAAGGGAAACGACAGCCGATCGCCGTAAGACGAGACGTCCAGCCGGGACGGGCAACGGATGGAGAAGCGCTGATGCTGGCGCAAGGCCAGGTTGCCGGACGACGCCGATGCCGCCGGCAGCACTGCCGCATAGCTCTCGTGGTCGTAGATCGACCGCAGCAGCAGGCGCTTTCGGTCGTCCAGGCCGGCAAAAACCTGGGTGCGCTGGTTGAAGAAAAAATCCATCATCGCCGGCGTCAGCACCGGGTCGTTGGTGGTGTGGAAGCGGCGCTGCGGCAGCTGGATGTTGTCAAGCCGGCTGTTGAACAGGTAACGCGACAGGTTCTTGTGGTCGGGCTTGCGGCCGTAGGCCTGCTCGAAGTCGGGGATGCCCTTTATCAGGTCCAGCGTTGCCCCAACCGCCGGTGCGCCGTTGGCAAAGTCGTAGTGGTCCACCACCTGGTCCTGCAGCCGATCAAAGAACAACAGCGACTCGTACATCTCGATCTTGTTGGGGTTGACCGCAATCACGATGTGCCGGGTGTCGAAGTAGCTCCGGCAGTAGTCGGTCATGAACTTCATCAGCGGGAACATGACCATGCCGCCGGTCTTGCGGAAAGCCGGCGCCACCGCCAGCGCCGAGACCTCGGCAATCCGGCCGGTCTTGGCCCGCACCGGGCCCAGGTCAAAGGCCGCCTGCAAGGGGAAGCCGAACACCCCCTCCCGGATCAACGAGATCGTGCCGACGACCTGACCGTCCCACTTGGCGCACAGCGTGGTGGTGGTGGGCAGGGCGTGGTAGACCGTCACGCGCAGGCCGGACGGGTCGGGTTTCATGAAGCCGGCGGCCACGTACGCGTCGTGCAGGATGCGAAAACACGCCTCCAGCTCGTCCTGTGTGTCGGCGATCTTCAAGGTCAGGCGCGGGTCGGGATGCGGATCGCAGGAGGCCAGCGACCGGTACACCGCAAATCGCAGCGCACGTGGCAATATGGCCATGGCCGCACGGGCGGTCTGGTGGCTGAGCTTGCGGGCGATGGAGCCCAGTGATCGTTTCATTGGCGTCGGCAGGTTGTCCGCAAAAGCAGGCGGTGATGAGGATGCAGCACGGCCTTGCGGTAAAGATCGGCCAGCCAACGCGCCGGTTGAGGGCGCCTCCCCGCCGCCGCGGTAACAGCGTGTGAGCCCCGATACATGTGATCGGCAACCCCGCCGGCCCGCCTGCCTGCCCCCCCAGTTTCAGTGCCGTTCTGCGCCACCGCGGCCACTTGGGCCAGGTCAAATGGGGCTACATTGATACACCGCCGCCGCCCGGCCCATGCGGCACCGAGGAGCAAGGCACATGAAACTGGCATTCGCCTCCTGCATGTCCTACGCCGTGTTTGCACAGCAACCGGTCTGGGACCAAATTGCCGCGCAGCACCCCGACCGGCTGCTGCTGCTGGGTGACTCGGTCTACCTGGACGGCCCACCGTTTCCGAACAACACCCACCCCAGGGACTTGGAAAACATCGACTTCCTGCTGCATGTGCTCAAGCGCTGGCAGGTGCAGCTGGACCAGCCGCAGTTCCGTGCGCTGGTCAAGGCGGTGCCTACCGACGCGATCTGGGACGACCATGATTTTTTGTGGAATGAGCACTACGAAGAAAAGGCCATCACCAAGCGGGTCTACGTCGAAACCATCCGCATCAGCCGGGCGCTGTTCAACGCGTTTTGCCGCACGCTGGATGCCCGGCTGGCGCCTGGCAGCTTCCCCAGCGCTTACAACGACGCGGTGATCAACCAGGCCAACGAGCCGCCACCCGGTTACAAATTTCGCGATCTCGAACCTGGCTTGAAGCTGCACCTGACCGACGGCCGCTCCTGGCGCCTGGGCCGCGACATGCTGGGCGCGGCCCAGCGCGGCCAGATCGAGGCGAAGATGGCCGCGGCCGCGCCGGGCGCGGTGCACCTGCTGGCCTCGGGGTCGGTGGTGCGCAACGACGACGACGCACGCTGGGAGCAGTTCGACGACTACGCCTGGCTGCTGGGCCTGGCCCGCCAGCACAACATCCTGGTGCTCAGCGGCGACATCCACGCCAACCGCTTCCAGGCGATCGACCTGGGCGCCGGGCGCTGGCTGTTCGACGCCACCTCATCGGGTGCAGCCATCAAGCGCTTGGTGGGCGTGGGCTCCAAGTGCGAGAACTACGGCCTGCTGAGCACCGACGCCAACACGCTGCGGCTGGACTTTTTCTCGCACGGCACCCCCGATTCAGTGGGTTCCTGGGCGATCGACCGGGCGGCGTGGACCCACACCAGCGTGGCCTGAGGTCTCGGCCCTCAACCCCCGTCAAGTGCCATCCGCCCAGGCCAGGGTCGGCCTGGCGATAGGCCGCAGGCTCTCGTAGGCCCGGCAGGCCCGCAGCACCAGCGCATCACCAAACATCGGGCCCACCAGCTGCAGGCCGATCGGCAAGCCCTCGGCGGTCAGGCCGCAAGGGATGGACGCGGCCGGCTGCTGGCTCAAGTTGAACGGGTATGAAAACGGTGTCCATCCCAGCAGGGATGCCGCATCGATTGGCGAGTGGCCGGCCGGCCGCGCCTTGAAAGCCGGCACCGACACGGCGGGCGTGGCGATCAGATCGAAGCCCTGCATGAACTGCCGCAAGTGCCCACCCAGTGCGCCCCGCCGCAGGTTCAAGTGCTGGACCTCCAGCGCAGTCAGGCGGGCGCCCAACTCGGCCTCGGCCCGGAAGTCCGGGTCACACAGCGCCTGCTGCGCCGGGCTCAAGCCGCTCCAGACGGTGTAGGCGCCCAAAAACCACAACCCGGTGCAGATGTCCAGCGGGTCGGCGATGCCAGGGTCTACTGCCTCGACCACGGCGCCCAGCGATTCCAGGTCGCGCACCGCGCGCTCTACCGCCGCCGCCACCTCGGGGTGCACGTTCTTGGCATAACCCAGCGTGGGCGAGTAGGCGATGCGCAGGCCCCGCACGCCGTCCTCCAGCCCGACCCGGTAGTCGCGGCCGTCGGGCGGCAGCGCCGTCCAGTCGCGTGCATCGGGCTGGCTGATCACCGTCATCATCAGCGCCGCGTCCGCCACGCTCAGGGTGTGCGGCCCCAGGTGGGCCACGCTGCCATACGGCGACAGCGGGTAGGCCGGCACCCGGCCAAAACTGGGTTTCAAGCCGAAGTTGCCACAAAACGCCGCCGGGATGCGCACCGAGCCCGCGCCGTCGGTGCCCACACTGAGCGGCCCCAACCCCGCCGCCACCGCCGCTGCGGTGCCGCCCGACGAGCCGCCTGGCGTGTGGTCCAGGCTCCAGGGGTTGCGGGTGATGCCGGTCAGCGGTGAGTTGGTCTCGCCCTTGCAGCCGAACTCGGGGGTGGTGGTCTTGCCCAGCAGCACCGCGCCGGCCTCGCGCAGCCGGGCCGTGACGGGCGCATCGACCTCCCAGGGCTGAGCAGGATCCACCGTCATCGAGCCCCGGCGGGTCGGCCAGCCGCGGGTCAGGATCAGGTCTTTGATCGAGGTCGGCACGCCGTCCAGCGGGCCGATCGGTGCGCCGCGTTGCCAGCGCGCTTCACTCTCGCGGGCCGACTGCAAAGCCGACTCGGCATCGACCAGGCAAAACGCGTTGAGCCTGGGGTTGAGCCGGGCAATGCGCGCCAGCACCTCTTGCGTGGCTTCTACCGGCGACGCGGCCTTGGCGCGGTAGAGCGCCAGCAACTGGGTGGCGGTGGTCTCGGCGAGGCGGGTCGGCATGGGGCGCTCCAGAGGATGGTGATCAGCGCATGGTAGCCAGCAACGCCCACCTTGCGACGGCGCAGATACCCGTGGCCGTGGCCGGCGTCAACGCTGCCACGCGCCCCGTCAGGGCTTGAAATCCCCGGCAAACACCCACACCCACTTGGCTGGATCAATGTAGGTGCGCAAGGCGGTGTTGACCTGGTCGACCGTGAGCGCAGCGATCGCGTCCTCGGTTTTTTGCTGCAGTGCAAACCGGCGCTGCAGGTACAGGTTGCCGACCAGTGTGCCGGCCACCACCGCGTCCTGCGCCCGGCTCAGCCGGCGCTGGTTGAGCAGGCCGGTGCGGCCAGCGTCCAGCTCAGTCTGGCTGAAGCCGTCCTTCAGGGCCCGCGCCACCTCCTCGCGCAGCGCCGCCTCGACCTTGGCCTGGTTCTGCGGCGCAAAAATGGCCGACGCCTGCCAGCGCGAGTTCAGCTCGAAGTTGTTCCAGGCCACGCCCGCGCGCACGTCGTAGCTCAGGCCGTCCTTTTCCCGGATGCGTGCCCACAGCCGCGACATCGCGTCGCCACCCAGCAGGTGGTTGGCCACCAGCAGCGCCGGGTAGTCGGGGTGGCTGTCGTTGATGGCCAGGGCCTGTTCGACCAGGCCGGTGGCATTGGGTTTGTCGGGCGTGGCCAGCAGCTGGCGCAGTGGCGGCACCTGCAGCAACGGCTGCGGCACCCGCAAGAACGGAGCGGGCGCTGCGCCATCGGCCGGCAGGCGCCAGTCGCCAAAGGCCTGGTCCAGCGCGGCGCGCACGGCAGCGGGGTCCATGTCGCCGACCGCGCTAAACTCACCCACGGCCGCACTGACAAAGCGGCGGTGCACCGCCCGCACCGCGGCAATGTCCAGGCCCTGAACGTCTTGCACGGTCTCGTCGAAGGTCGAGACATAGCGCAGGTCGCCGCGCGGATAGGGGTTGCCGTGGCGCTGCAGCGTGTTGGCAGCCAGCGCGCCGGGCTCACTGCGCTGGGCGGCAATGGCGGCCAGCGACTGGCGGCGCCGCTCATCCAGCGCTTCGGCCGGCAAAGCCGGCTCGCGCAGCAGCCGGCCGACCAGCAGCAGCACCGCGGGCAGCTGCTCACGTACCGTCGTGATGCCCACCGACAGGCCCTGGCCGCCAGCGGAAAACCCGACATCAGCGCGCAGCTTGTCGAAGGCATCCGAGATCTGCTCGCGCGACAGCCCGGCGCCGCCCTTGTCGATCAGCCCACCCATGGCCGCCACCGCCAAGGCCTGGCCGCGCAGGCTCGTCTCGTCGCCAAAGCGCAGCGTCAAACGGGCTTGCACTGTTTTGCCCCGGGTGCCCTTGGGCAGCAGGGCGACATTCAGCCCGCTGGGCAGGCGGGTGATCTGGGTGCGGGCGTCCAGGTTGGCCGGTGTGGCGTCGAACACCTCCGCCAAGGCCACCGCGGCGTCACCGCGGTAGCCTTTGAGCATCGGCGCCACATCGACCAACACCGGTGCCGGCGCACGCTGCGGATCCTCGGTGGGCAGGTAGGTGCCCAGCGTGCGGTTGTCGGCCTTGAGGTAGTCGCGCGCCACCCGCTGCACATCGGCCAGTTTCAGTTGGCGCATGCGGTCGCGCTCCAGAAAATACAGCCGCCAGTCGCCGTTGCCGATGGCCTCGGACAAGGCCACACCGACCCGCTCGGGGTTGGCAAAACCCTGGTCCCAGTCGTTGAGCCACTGCACCCGCACCCGCTCCAGCTCGGCGTCGGTGATCGGCTCGGTGGCCAGCGCGTCCACCGTGGCCAGCAGCGCGCTGCGGGCGCGGTCCACGTCCTGGCCGGGCGCCAGCTGCGCGCCCAGCAAAAACGGGCCAGGCTCGGCCAGGCTCCAGGCAAAACCGAAAGTGGACGCGGCGAGTTGCTGCTCGACCAGCCGCTTGTGCAGCCGGCCGGACGGCGCCGGGCCCAGCACGCCGGCCAGCGCCTCGAAGGCCATGAAGTCCGGATGCGCTGCCGCCACCACCGGCCAGCCCACCAGCACCAACGGCGCGCCGCCCTTGCGCCGCACGGTGACCGCGCGCTCGCCGTCCTGCACCGGGTCCAGCGTGTAGGTGGGCTGCAGCCTGCGCTGCGGCCGCGGCAGCGGGCCGAAGTACTGGGTCACCCAGGCCAGCACCTGCGCAGTGTCGAACTTGCCGGCCACCACCAGGGTGGCGTTGTCGGGTTGGTAGAAGCGCCGGTAAAAGGCCTGCAGCCGGGCGATGTCGACGTTTTCGACATCGGCGCGGGCGCCTATCGTGCTCTTGCCGTAGTTGTGCCACTGGTACATCGAGGCCATGGTCTGCTGCAGCGTGGCGCGCACCGGGTTGTTTTCACCCGACTCCATCTCGTTGCGCACCACCGTCATCTCGGTGTCCAGATCAGCCCGGGCGATCAGGCTGTTGACCATTGCATCGGCCTGCCAGGCCAGGTACCAGCGCAGGGTCTCGTCGTTGGCTGAAAAACTGGCGAAGTAGTTGGTGCGGTCGTAAGACGTGCTGCCGTTGTAACGCAGGCCCCGCTTGCCCATCTCGGCCATCAGGTTGCGGGTGGTCGGCGTGCCCTTGAAGATCAGGTGCTCCAGCAGGTGCGCCATGCCGGTCTCGCCGTAGTTCTCGTGGCGCGAGCCGACCCGGTAGGTCACGTTGACCGTGGTGCTTGGCTTGGTGGCGTCGGGCGCCAGCAACAGCTGCAGGCCGTTGGGCAGGCGGTATTCGGTAATGCCCTCGACCTGGGTGACTTCGGTGGTGGCACTCGGGCTCGGCGCAGCGGGGACACCGGCTTGGGCGTTTGCGGCGCCAGCCCCCCAAGGCAGCAGCGTGCACAACAGCAAGGCGGGCAGCCAGCGGCGGATCGTCATGGGGTCTTCAGGGTCAGTGGGCGAGCGCGCAGTCTAGGGCGCGTGGACGCCTGCGCGAGGTCTAGGGCGAAGCAGGCGCCGGCGGGCCGGCCTGAATCGCCAGCGCCGGGCCTGCGGCCTGCAGCCGCTCCATCAGCGCCGGCAGCCACAGCGACTGGGACAGCAAGCCGCCCATGTGGCGCGCACAGCGGCGCTGCACCCGGTGGAACGGCGTCCATTCGAAGCCGTCCATCTCGGGCCGGTTGCGGCCCCAGCCATCGGCATAGTGGCTGTCGCAATGGCAGGTGGCGGCGTCGAAGCGCTGGGTGAGCACCGCAAACAGGTGCAGGTCCTTGCGCGGCAGGTAGTTCATGCGGCCCAAGTCCAGCAGCGCCTGCCCGGTGAAGTCGATGCCGCACTCTTCACGGGTCTCGCGCAGCGCGGCGACCAGCGGCGTCTCGCCGGGCTCGGCACTGCCCTTGGGGATGTCCCAGTGCCAGGCGCCGGTGACATGGCACAGCAGCAGCTCTTGCTGCTCGTTCATCACCAGGATGCCGCAGGACAGGGTCTTCATGGCCGGCCCGCCGCGCGCGGCACCAGCCGCCACGCCGCCCCCGTGGCCAGCAGCGACAGTGCGCCGCAGCCCCAGATCACCGGCCCGTAGCTGTGCCGGGCATCGAACACCGCACCCGCCACCCACGGCCCCAGCAGGTTGCCCAGCGCCGCGCCGGTGTAGAGCGTGCCGATGATGGCCGACACCGCCCTTGCGCCGAACAGGTCCATGCACAGCGCCGGCATCAGCGAGACGATGCCGCCATAGCTCAGGCCCAGCCAGAGCGCAAACACCGCCATCGCCGGGTAGCCGTCAGCGGCGTACCAGAGGGCGAAGGACAGGCCCATCGAGGCCTGCGTCAGTGCCAGCGCCAGCGGCCGGCCGAAGCGGTCGGCCAGCGCGCCGATGGCAAAGCGCCCGGTCAGGCTGCCGATGCCGATCAACCCGACCAGACCCACCGCGCGGGCATCGGCCACGCCCAGGTCACGGGCCGCGGCCGAGACATGGGCAAACGGCACGAACATGCTGGGGCTGGCCAGCACCGCCATCGCATAAAGCCAGCGGAACTCGCGCGTGGCCACGGCCTGGCGCAGCGTGTGGCCCGCCACCGCAGCGCCGGCACGGGCGGTGGCCGACGGCGCCCGCTTGAGCAACAAGGTGGCGCCCACGCCCAGCAGCAGCACGCCGCCGGCCAGGGCCTGCATCGCGCCGCGCCACTGCAGGCTGGCGATCAGGGCCGTGGCAGCCAACGGCACCACCACCGTGCCCGCGCCTATGCCCGCGCTGGCGATGCCCGCGGCCAGCCCGCGCCTGCGGGTGAACCAGGGCTGCACGCAGGCGATCGCCGGGGTGTAGACCAGCGCAATGCCGAGACCGATGCCCACGCCGTAGGCCGCATAGATCGCCAACATCGACTGCGCCAGGCTGCTGGCCAGCAGGCCGCCGGCAATCAGCACCATGCCCACGCTGCAAACCCGGCGCGGGCCAAAACGGTCGGCCAGCAGCCCGCCGCCCGCACCGGCCAAGAAATAGACCAGACCGGACAGGCCGAAAACCAGCGAGACATCGGCACGCTGGGCATCAAACGCCCGGGACAGCGAGCCAAAAAACGCGGCAAACGAATACGAGACGCCAAAGATCACCGCCAGCGCGACAAAACAGGCCCAGACGGCAACCCAGGCGTAGCGCGGTTCTGGCGTGTCGGTGCTCATCGCAAAACAGTGTAGTGGGCGATATTGGCGGTATCCGCGCACCCGCACAGGCGCTGTCGCCACGCATAGACTGGCCGGCACCGCCTTTGGAGACCCCCATGATTCTGGAAATCGCCGACATCCGCATCCACCCCGGCCAGCAGGCAGGCTTCGAGGAAGCCATCGCGCGGGCGCTGTCCACCGTCGCCAGCCAGGCCACCGGCATGATGGGCTGGACCGTGAACAAGGGCGTCGAGAGCCCCGAGCGCTATAGCCTGCAGATCTTCTGGGCCACGCTGGAGGACCACACCGTGGGCTTTCGCCAAGGCCCGCTGTTTGCGCAGTGGCGCGCCATCATCGGGCCGTTTTTTGCCCAGCCGCCGCAGGTCGAGCACTTCGAGCTGGTCGGCAAGTCGGCCTGAGCTGGACATCAAGTCATGATCGACGCCGTTGTGGATGTACCCGTGGCCAGCGCCGCGGTGGCCCATGCCGAGGCCCAGTTCGATTCGGGCGACTTCTTCCGCGTGCTGGCCGGCCGCGTGGCCTGCCGCACCGAAAGCCAGAACCCGGCGCGGGCGCCTGACTTGCAGGCCTACCTGGTCGAGCAGATCGCACCCGCGCTGCAAGCGCTGGGGTTCAAGACCACGCTGCACGACAACCCGGTGGCCGGCGCGCCGCCGCTGCTGACCGCTGAGCGTTTTGAGCACGCCGACCTGCCCACCGTGCTGTTTTACGGCCACGGCGACGTGGTGCGGGGCCACGAGGGCCAGTGGGCCGAGGGCCGCGATCCCTGGACGCTGAATGACACCGGTGCCCGCTGGTACGGCCGCGGCAGCGCCGACAACAAGGCCCAGCACAGCATCAACCTCGCTGCGCTGGCCGCCGTGCTGGCAGCGCGTGGTGGCCGGCTCGGCTTCAACGCCAAATGGTTGCTGGAGATGGGCGAGGAGACCGGATCGCCCGGCCTGGCCGAGTTTTGTACCCAGCAAGCGGAACGGCTGGCCGCCGACGTGCTGATCGCCAGCGACGGGCCGCGCCTGCGCGCCGACCGGCCCACGGTGTTTCTGGGCTCACGCGGCGTGGCCAACTTCGAC
>JBBRZR010000083.1:0-13445 GCA_038236495.1 Burkholderiales bacterium | reverse complement strand
GGTGGCCGACCTCAATGGCAAGCTGTCGGTCATTGCCGAGGGCGGCGGACCGGCCGCGCGTGCCAAGCACCTGGGGCGCGGCAAGTTGCTGCCCCGCGAGCGGGTGGAACGCCTGCTGGACCCGGACACACCGTTTCTGGAGATCGCGCCGCTGGCGGCGTTTGGCATGTACCCCGAGCCTGATGGCACGGGGTCGGTGAAGGACAGCGCCCCTTGCGCCGGCCTGATCGCCGGCATAGGCCGGGTGGCCGGCATCGAGTGCCTGATCCTCTGCAACGACGCGACCGTCAAGGGCGGAACCTACTACCCGCTGACCGTCAAGAAGCACCTGCGGGCACAGGAGATCGCGGCGCAAAACCACCTGCCCTGCATCTACCTGGTGGATTCGGGCGGCGCCAACCTGCCCAACCAGGATGAGGTCTTCCCCGACCGCGACCACTTCGGCCGCATCTTCTACAACCAGGCGAACCTCAGCGGCGCGGGCATCCCGCAGATCGCCGTGGTGATGGGCTCGTGCACCGCCGGTGGCGCCTACGTGCCGGCCATGAGCGACGAGACCATCATCGTCAAGAACCAGGGCACGATCTTTCTGGGCGGCCCGCCGCTGGTCAAGGCCGCCACCGGCGAGGTCGTCAGTGCCGAGGACCTGGGCGGCGGCGACGTGCACACGCGGCTGTCCGGGGTGGCCGATCACCTGGCCGAGAACGATCTTCACGCACTGGCGCTGGCGCGCGGCGCGGTGGCGCGGCTCAACCGCGTCAAGCCGCAACCGCTGCTGCTGCAGCCGGCCAAGCCGCCGCGTTTTAGCGGGGAAGAGCTGCACGGCGTCGTGCCCACCGACACCCGCAAGCCCTACGACGTGCGCGAGATCATTGCCCGCGTGGTGGACGACAGCGTGTTCGACGAGTTCAAGTCGCGCTATGGCGCCACGCTGGTCTGCGGCTTTGCCCACATCGAGGGCATGCCGGTGGGCATCGTCGCCAACAACGGCATCCTGTTTGCCGAGAGCGCCAACAAGGGCGCGCACTTCATCGAGCTGTGCTGCCAGCGCAAGATTCCGCTGGTGTTCTTGCAGAACATCACCGGCTTCATGGTCGGTCGCAAATACGAAAACGACGGCATCGCCCGGGCCGGCGCCAAGATGGTGACGGCCGTGGCCTGCGCCGCGGTGCCCAAGTTCACAGTGATCATCGGCGGCAGCTTTGGTGCCGGCAACTACGGCATGTGCGGCCGGGCGTACAGCCCGCGCTTCTTGTGGATGTGGCCCAACGCGCGCATCTCGGTGATGGGCGGCGACCAGGCCGCCAGCGTGCTGGCCACCGTCAAACGCGACGGCATCGAAGGCAAGGGCGGCGCCTGGAGCGCCGACGAAGAAGCCGCCTTCAAGGCACCCATCCGCGAGCAGTATGAGCTGCAAGGCCACCCCTACTTTGCCAGCGCCCGGCTGTGGGACGACGGTGTCATCGACCCGGCCGATACCCGGCGCGTGCTGGCGCTGGGATTGAGCGCCAGCCTGAACGCGCCGATCCCCGACACGCGGTTCGGCGTGTTCCGGATGTGATGTGTATGATGTGTCAATAAATTTTTTTCATACACATCATGCGCACCAACATCGACATTGACGACGCCGTGCTCGACGCCGCGATGAAGGCCGGGCCGTTCAAGACCAAGAAGGATGCCGTCGAGGCGGGGCTCAAGCTGTTGGCGCGCCAGGCGCACTACCGTGAGGTGTTGCGCTGGGAGGGCAAGCTGCACTGGGAGGGAGACAGCCCTGACGCCCCGGCCACCACGGCCGCCGCCGGGCCGGGCGGCAACACGGCCGCGCTGGGCGGCGCGCCCGGCACGGTGTTGCGCACCGGCACAGTGGCCGCGCCAATCGCCGTGCAAGCCCACGAGCCCGCCCGAAAGCGCCGCGATGCTGGTCGTTGATTCCAGCGTCTGGATCGACTTTTTCAACGGGGCGGCAGCCCCGGCGCGCGACACCCTGCGCCAGTTGCTGGCCGAGGGCGAGACCGAGATCATCGTGCCCGACCTGGTGCTGTTCGCGGTTTTGCGCGGCTTTCGGCAAGAGCGCCACTACCTGCAGGCCGAGTCGCTGATGCTGGGCATGACCGTCGAGTCCACCGGCGGCGCAGCGCTGGCGCTCAAGGCCGCGCAGCACTACCGCAGCCTGCGGACTGCGGGCATCACGGTGCGCAGCGCGGTGGACGTGCTGGTGGCCGCGTTCTGCATCGACCGCGGCTACACCCTGCTGCACGCCGACCGCGACTTCGATGCCTTCGAAGCCTCGCGCGGCCTGCGGGCCTGGCGGCATTGAGCGCCCGCTCGATTGCCATCCCGACAGCGCCCGCCCGGACACCCGAATGAACAGCCTGGACACCGCCCACCTGCTGGCCGTGGCCGCCGCAC
Organism: Burkholderiales bacterium; assembly: GCA_038236495.1. GTDB lineage: Bacteria > Pseudomonadota > Gammaproteobacteria > Burkholderiales > Burkholderiaceae_C > Pseudaquabacterium. The sequence continues at coordinate 11,036 of JBBRZR010000083.1, read as the reverse complement.
TGGGCTGGGCCAGCGGGCTGCGGCTTTACCTGGTGGTGGTGCTGACTGGCGCGGCCGGTGCACTGGGTTGGGTGCCGCTGCCAGCCGGCTTGCACGTGCTGCAGCACCCGCTGGTGCTGGGCGCAGCCGGTCTGATGGCGCTGCTGGAGTTTTTTGCGGACAAGATTCCCGGCGTCGATTCGCTCTGGGATGTGTTGCACACGCTGGTGCGCATCCCCGCCGGCGCAGCGCTGGCCGCCTCGGTATTTGGCGCGGATGCCGCCGTCTGGGCCACGGTGGCCGGCCTGCTGGGCGGCACGCTGGCCGCCACCAGCCACCTGGCCAAGGCCAGCACCCGGGCGGCCGTCAACACCTCGCCCGAGCCGTTCTCCAACATCGCCCTGTCGCTGGCCGGCGATGCTGCGGTGCCGTCGATGCTGTGGCTGGCCTGGACCCACCCCGCCTTGTTCGCCGTGACGCTGGCGCTGGTGTCGACGGCGATGCTGGCCCTGATCTGGTGGTTGATGAAGTTCCTGAAATCGGCGGTCCGCAAACTGAGTGACCGTTTTGGCGGCCCCCGCGCCCTTGCCTGAGGTGATGACCATGTCCAAGAAAATCCTGATTGCTGACCGTGGGGTCCGTCATGTTTAAAAAAATACTGATCGCCAACCGCGGCGACCACCGCGGCGCAGCTGCGGTGGCGGCGAAGCCAGAATGCGTGGCACGCGCAGCGTGCGCAGGCGAGCTCGCCGCGGGGGTATGCCATGTTTAAGAAGATCCTGATTGCCAACCGCGGCGAGATCGCCTGCAGGGTGGCCGCCACCGCGCGCCGCATGGGCATCCGTACCGTGGCGGTCTACTCCGATGCCGACGCCGGCGCACGCCATGTGATGGCCTGCGACGAGGCGGTGCACATCGGCGGCGCGGCGCCGCGCGACAGCTACCTGCGGGCCGACCGCATCCTGGCGGTGGCCATCGCCACCGGCGCTCAAGCCGTGCACCCGGGCTACGGTTTCTTGTCCGAGAACGAGGGTTTTGCACGCGCCTGCGCGGCCGCCGGCATCAGCTTCATCGGGCCGCCGCCCGAGGCGATCGCCGCGATGGGCAGCAAATCTGCCGCCAAGACCCTGATGGAGGCCGCCGGCGTGCCGCTGGTGCCGGGCTACCACGGCCAGGACAACGACCCCGCGCTGCTGGCCGCTGAGGCCGACCGCATCGGTTACCCGGTGCTGATCAAGGCCAGCGCCGGCGGCGGTGGCAAGGGCATGCGGCGGGTGGACACCGCCGCCGACTTTGCCGCCGCGCTGGCGTCCTGCCAGCGCGAGGCCCAGTCCAGCTTCGGCGACCAGCATGTGCTGGTCGAGCGCTATGTGCTGCGGCCGCGCCACATCGAGATCCAGGTGTTTGGCGACAGCCTGGGCGGCTGCCTGCACTTGTTCGAGCGCGATTGCTCGGTGCAGCGCCGCCACCAGAAAGTGCTGGAAGAAGCCCCGGCGCCTGGCATGAGCGCCGAGCGCCGCGCCGAGATGGGGGCTGCCGCAGTGGCGGCCGCGCGGGCCGTCGGCTATGTCGGCGCCGGCACGGTCGAGTTCATCGCCGAGGAGGTGGACGACGGCGACCTGCGCTTTTATTTCATGGAGATGAACACCCGGCTGCAGGTCGAGCACCCGGTGACCGAGGCCATCACCGGTCTGGACCTGGTCGAGTGGCAACTCCGGGTGGCCGCCGGCCAGCCCATGCCGCTGCGCCAGGACCAGCTGCAGATCAACGGCCATGCGATCGAGGCCCGCATCTGTGCCGAGAACCCCGACGCCGGTTTTCTGCCCGCCACCGGCCGGATGGACGTGCTGCGCTGGCCGCCCCATGTGGCTTTCATGCGCAATGCCGATGGCCAGTCCTTGCACGAGCCAGCCCCGGTGCGGGTGGACGCCGGCGTTGGCGAGGGCGATGCGATCGGCCCGAACTACGACTCGATGATCGCCAAGCTGATCGTCTGGGGCGAGAACCGGGCCCAGGCGCTGGCCCGGCTGGACGCGGCACTGGAGGCCACCCACATCGTCGGCCTGCACACCAACGTGGCCTTCTTGCGCCGGGTGGTGCGCTGCGACTCCTTTGCCACCGCCGACCTCGACACCGGCCTGATCGAGCGTGAACGCGCCGTGCTGCTGGACCAGCCGCCGCTGGCGCTGGAACTGGCCGCCGCCGGTGTCGTGGCCCGGGTACTGGCCGACGATGCCGCGCTGGCCGACGCCGACCCCTGGTCGCGGCGAGACGGCTGGCGGCTGCATGGCGGGGCGCGCCGGCATTTCGACATCGAGCACGCCGGCAGCGTGCATGCCGTGGCGCTGGCGCGGCCGCACAGCACCGACACCGACGCCCGCAGCGAGCTGCAGATCGGCGACCAGCGCTGGCCGATCACCGCGCGCGCCGTGGCGGCTGCTGGCGAAAGCCGGCCCGGCCATCCCGCAGTTGCCGCGCTAGCCCATCAGCACGACATCACGCTGGGCGACCGCCGCCTGCGCCTGTCGGTCTATGCCCACGGCGAGCGGGTGGCCGTGTTTGCGCCCGAGGCCAGCGCGGTGCTGCGCCAGATCGACGCCATTGCCCATGCCGGCGAATCAGCGTCCGAGAGCGGCCAGCTGACCGCGCCCATGCCGGGCAAAGTGATTGCCTTCATGGCCCAGCCGGGCGACAAGGTCAGCCAGGGTCAGGCCCTGGCGGTGATGGAGGCGATGAAGATGGAACACACCCTGCACGCACCGCGTGACGGTGTGGTGGCCGAGTTGCTGTACGCCGTGGGCGACCAGGTGGCCGACGGCAGTGAACTGCTGCGGCTGGAGATCGCCCCCAAAGCGGCAGCAAACGCCCGCCGCTGCCCCCCAGAGGGGGACGAGTCAACTCGGGAGCAGCCCAGCGTTGACTCATGATCTGACCGCGCACCCGGCCCGCGCCGGGCAAGTCAGGTCAGGTCAGGTCAGCGCTGGGTCCAGCGCGGCAGCCAGGACAGGCGGCGGCCGGGCGACGACGGCCCCAGGTCGGGCGCTGCGGGTGCACCGTCGGGCGGCGGGCGGGTGGTGGACGGCCCTGCCGAGGCCGGCCGGGACACCCCAAAACCCGAGGTATCGCGCGACCAGGCATTGGCCTGCCGGGCATGGCCGGGAGAGTCCGGCGGGCGCGCCGCCGGCACGGGCGCAGCGGGTTGCGGTACCGGCTGCGCTGCCGCCGGCCGCCCGGACGTGGGCGTCAACCCCGCCGCCGGGGTGTCGCCGGCACGTCGGCCCACCGGCGGCGCACTGGCGCGAAACAGCGCTGCCAGCGCCGGCAGCTCGGTCCCGGTGCAGGCCTCGCAGACCAGCAGCACGTCGCGCGCATACCGCGGATCACCGAGCAGGCGCTCCAGCTCGATCGAATGGTCCAACTCGCGCAACAGCGACTGGAACAAGCGTTGGGCGATCTGCAAGCGGCTCAAAGGGGGCGACACGGCGGGCTTCCAGGCGGTCTCATGCGGCCGGTGCGGCCGCCCCCGAATTGTGCGCCCGTGTCGTCGGCATGCCATCCCCACGCTGCCCTACACCCGGCCAGGGCGCCGCGATAATCCCTGCCCAGCAAAGGTGCAACCATGATCCCTGACCACGTCACCCTGGTAGAAGTCGGCCCCCGCGACGGCTTGCAGAACGAGCCCGCGCCAGTGGCCACCGCGCACAAGATCGAGCTGGTGGCCCGGCTGCAGGCGGCCGGCCTGCGCGAGATCGAAGTCACCAGCTACGTCAGCCCCAAATGGGTACCGCAGATGGCCGACAACGCCCAGGTGATGGCCGCGATCACCCGCCAGCCCGGGGTACGTTACAGCGTGCTGGTGCCCAATATGCTGGGGCTGCAGGCCGCGCTGGCGGCGGCCCAGGCCACGCCGGGCGCGGTGCGGCCCGACGAGGTGGTGGTGTTCGGCGCAGCCAGCCAGGCCTTCAGCCGGCGCAACATCAACTGCAGCATCGAACAAAGCATAGACCGCTTTGCGCCGGTGGTGGCCGCCGCACACCAGGCCGGCCTGAAGGTGCGATCGGCCATCTCCTGCGCGCTGGGCTGCCCCTACCAGGGCGAGGTCACACCGGACGAGGTCGAGCACCTGGTCCGCCTGTTCAAGGCGATCGGGGTGGACCACTGCGGCGTGGCCGACACCATCGGTGTGGGCACGCCGCGCCGGGTGCAGGCGGTGATGGAGCGGGCCCTCAGGCACTACCCGCTGGACCAGGTCAGCGGCCACTTCCATGACACCTACGGCCAGGCGCTGGCCAACATCTACGCCTGCCTGGAGATCGGCATCCACACCTTCGACACCAGCGTGGCCGGGCTGGGCGGCTGCCCGTATGCCAAGGGCGCCACCGGCAACGTCGCCACCGAGGATGTCGTGTTCATGCTGCAAGGCATGGGCATAGCCACCGGCATAGCCCTGGACGCACTGGTCGACGCCGGCGGCTTCATCTCCGACGTGCTGGGCCGGGCGCCGGTGTCGCGCGCCAGCAAGGCCTTGCTGATCAAGCGCGGCCGGGTTTTTGCATGAGCGGCGACCAGAAGGGGCTCACACCAAGCGCCAACGGATCGGCCATCGAGGCCCGACCCGAAGGCTTTTGCCGTGTCAGCGCGTTGCTGGCCGCGCGCGGCCATGCCCACGCGCCACGCTGGCTGACGGTGCCGGCCCGCACCTGCGCCGAGGCCGCTGACGCGCTGGGTGTGCAGACCGGCCAGATCGCCAAGAGCGTGATCTTCCGACGCCGCGCGGACGGTGTGGCGGTGCTGGTGGTGGCCTCCGGCGACCGCCGGGTGGACGAGCACAAGGTGGCGGCGCAGGTCGGCGCTATCGGCCGGGCGGATGCGGCCTTCGTCAAGCAGCAGACCGGGTTTTCGATAGGCGGCGTGTCGCCGGTCGGCCACAGCAGCCCGCCGGTGGTGCTGATCGACCGCGAGCTGTTCCGCTTCGCCCAGGTCTGGGCCGCCGCCGGCCATCCGAATGGCGTGTTCTGTCTCTCGCCCGACGAGCTGGTCGCCCTCACCGGCTCGCCGGTGGCCGATGTGGTGGAGGCGGCCTGATGGCCACACCCGGCATACTCCCGGCCGCGGCAGACGCAGTGCCCGACAGCCCCTGCGTCAGCCTGTGCCAGATGCATGCCGCCACCGGCTGGTGCCGCGGCTGCTTGCGCACGCTGGACGAAATCGCCGGCTGGAGCCGGCTGGACAACCCTGGCAAATACGCCGTGCTGCACCAGTTGCAAGCCCGCCGCATCACCTTTCAGGCCTTGCCGCTGGCGTTGCGTGAGCCCATCACCCCACCAGACCCAGCTGGCAAATGACCGCTATCGACTTCCATTTCGACGTCATCTCGCCCTATGCCTGGCTGGCCTTCCAACGCCTGCCCCAGGTGCTGGAAGGCCACAGCGTGGTGGTGCGCTACCAGCCGCTGCTGCTGGCCGGCCTGCTGGGCCACTGGGGCCAGAAAGGCCCGGCTGAAATCGAGCCGAAACGGGCCTGGACCTACCGCCAGGTGGCCTGGCTGGCGCACCAGCAGGGCTGTGTGCTGCAACTGCCGCAACCGCACCCGTTCAACCCGCTGGCGCTGCAGCGCCTGGCGTTGGCTGCCGCACCGGCGGGCGGCACACCCAGCCGGCACGCGGTGGAGACGCTGTTCCGCCATGTCTGGTGCCGCGAGCACGCTGACCCGAACCAGCCCGCTGCGCTGGCGGCCTTGACCGCTGCGATGGCACCGCAGCGCGACCCGGCCGGGGCTGAGGTCAAAGCCGAGTTGCGTGAGCGCACCGAGGCCGCTGCGGCCGCCGGCCTGTTCGGCGTGCCGACGCTGGTCTGCAACGGCCGCGCCTACTTTGGCCAGGATGCATTGCCCATGTTGCGCGCGGCGCTGGACAGCGACCCCTGGTTTGCCACACCCGCCTGGGATCAGGCCGGCGCGCAGCCACCGGGCCAGCAGCGCCGCCCGCGCTGAAACTGATAAACCCGCTGGACCGCGCGGGTACACGCCCCGGCGGCGGCTCAGTGATTACCTCAGGCAGCCCGATATTTTTCGTATTGCGAAAAGTTGACCGCGGGTCTGCCCTGATTTTGTAAGTTTCTGTTGGCTTGGCGTCAGAAATCGGTCAGTAGGTCCGCGAATAGTCGGCCACGGGCGACACCCCGGTGTCAATTTATCGTTTCAGGAGACAAACCAATGGCAACAGCAGCGGGCACCATGAAAGCCGCAGGCGCAGCAGCGCCGATGACCAAGGAGGAGAGAAAAGTCATCTTTGCCTCCTCGCTGGGCACCGTATTCGAGTGGTACGACTTCTACCTCTACGGCTCACTGGCCGTGTTCATCGGCAAGCAGTTTTTCTCCGCGCTCGACCCGACCGCGCAGTTCATCGCCTCGCTGCTGGCATTTGCCGCCGGCTTCATCGTGCGACCGTTCGGCGCGCTGGTGTTTGGCCGCCTGGGCGACATGATCGGCCGCAAGTACACCTTCCTGGTCACCATCCTGATCATGGGCTTGTCGACCTTCATCGTCGGCGTGCTGCCCAGCTATGCCTCGATCGGCGTGGCCGCGCCCGTCATCCTGATCGGCCTGCGCATCCTGCAGGGCCTGGCCCTGGGCGGTGAGTACGGTGGTGCTGCCACCTACGTTGCCGAACATGCACCGCACGGCCGGCGCGGTGCCTACACCGCCTGGATCCAGACCACCGCCACCTTGGGGCTGATGCTCTCGCTGATGGTGATTCTGGGCGTGCGCACCTCGCTGGGCGAGGTTGCGTTTGCCGACTGGGGCTGGCGCGTGCCGTTCATCATGTCGATCTTCCTGCTGGCGGTCAGCGTCTGGATCCGGCTGTCGATGAACGAATCACCGGCCTTCAAGAAGATGAAGGAAGAGGGCAAGGTCTCCAAGGCGCCGCTGACCGAGTCCTTCGGCCAATGGAAGAACGGCAAGATCGTGCTGCTGGCGCTGTTTGGCCTGGTGATGGGCCAGGGCGTGGTCTGGTACACCGGCCAGTTCTATGCGCTGTTTTTCCTGACCAGCGTGCTGAAGGTTGACTCCGCCACGGCCAACATCCTGATCGCGGTCTCGCTGATCATCGGCACGCCGTTCTTCGTGGTCTTCGGCACGCTGTCGGACAAGATCGGTCGCAAGCCGATCATCATGGCCGGCCTGCTGCTGGCGGTGCTGACCTACTTCCCGCTGTTCGAGGCCCTCACTGGCGCGGCCAACCCCGAGCTGGCGCGGGCCCAGGTCACGGCCAAGATCAGCGTCAAGGCCGACCCGGCCACCTGCTCGTTCCAGGGCAGCCCGATCGCCCGCGAGGTCGATTTCCTGTCGGGTTGCGACATCGCCAAGCGTGCACTGACACAAAGTTCGGCCAGCTACGCCAATGAAGTGGCACCGGCCGGCACACCGACCACCATCAAGATCGGCGACAAGGAAATCACCCCGCCTACCGGCGCCACCCTGCCCGGCGGCCACAAGTTCGACGAGGCCTCGACCAAGGCCATCGGCGCCTTCAAGAAGGAGGTCAGCGAGGCCCTCAAGGCCTCAGGCTACCCGGCCAAGGCCAAGCCGATCGACTTCATGAGCGGCCAGTGGTGGACCATCGTCGCCATCCTGAGCGTGCTGGTGCTCTACGTCACGATGGTCTACGGCCCGATCGCCGCGATGCTGGTCGAGCTGTTCCCGACCCGTATCCGCTACACCTCGATGAGCCTGCCGTACCACATCGGCAACGGCTGGTTCGGCGGCCTGCTGCCGTCGATCACCTTCGCGATGGTGGCGCAAAACGGCAACATGTATTACGGCTTGTGGTACCCGATCGTGATCGCCGGTGCGTGCTTCGTGATCGGCATGCTGTTCGTCAAAGAGACCAAGGACGTGGACATCTACGCCCGCGACTGATCTTGCTGCTGTCGCCGCGTGCGACAGCTTGGCCGGGCGCCCCAGGGCGCCCGGCCTGTTTTCAGCCCCCGCAACCGGGTTGCAACCGCCTGTCCAAACTCAAGCTGTTCTGCACCGCCTTGGGGGCGTTCACAACTTGACCCGCATCAAGGCAGCGGCCGGCGCACCGGCCTAAAGTGACAGGCACCGAAACAACCCGAGCCTGCCATGGTCAAGAACCTCTTCGTCCCCGTGGACGGTGGTGCACTCAGCGAGCGAGCGATGCGGGCCAGCATCGATCTGGCACGACAACTGGGTGCCGCCATCACCGGCTTTGTGGTCGAGCCCGACGTGCCCATGCCCACCATGGGCGGCACGATGAAGGCCTACGAGGCCGCCAGCACGCGCCACATCGAGCGCACCGATGCCCACGCGCGCGAGATCCTGACCCGCTTCGAGCACATGGCGGCAGAAGCTGGCGTCAGCTTCACCGGCCTGCATGCCCGCACCGACGGCGTGGACCGGGCCATCACCGACCAGGCCGAAAGCTCGGGCTGCGACATGATCGTGATGCTGACGCATGGCCGCGGCACCTTCGGCGAGTTGCTGTTCGGCTCCCACACCAAGCAGGTGCTGGCCCAGACCAGCTTGCCGCTGCTGGTCTTGCACTGAGAGCCTGACCGGTACGCGCCCGGCGGGGCTCAGGGCGGCGGCTGCAGCAAGCTCAACCCGTTCAGGCGGGCTTCGATGTCGTCCATCATCTGCCGGTAGGCCGGCGCGCCCACGCCGCCAAAACGGTTCTGGAACTCGCGCGCATTCATGGCCTCCGGCAGGTCGGCCACCGCCGGCATCAGATCGGCCTCGATCACACCCGCGGCCAAGCGGGCCTGGAACGCCAGCGGGTCACCCACCGCCAGCAGGCCCAGCCGGGTGCCCGCGCGGTCGGCGGCCAGGTCGTTGAAGCTGAAGCCGCTGCCGCCCTGCGAGTCGGCCACCTCCTTGTACAGCCCGATCGCATTGGCCAGCGCACCACCGCCCTTGGCCGACAGCGCCGCCGAGATCAAGAAGTGCTGCGGCGTATCGTGCCGGCCCAGCAGCGTGACCTTGAGCGGCCGGGCCGGGTTGGCGCCCGGCAGGTCGGCCAGGAAGCCGGGCAGCGCCTGGTCATTGACCAGAAAAGCCAGTGCCATCAGCGCCGCCCGGTTCTCACGCGCGGCAGTCGCGCTGTCGGGCGATCGCTCGCGTGCCAGCGCAAACACCGGCGGCAGCAGCCGGGCCAGCGACACCGGGCCGGTGGCAGCCAGTTGGGCGCTCAGCTCAGCCAGGCGCCGGGTGTAGACCTGCAGCCGGGCCTGGTCGTCCGGCGCCAGCAGGGCCACGGCCAGCGCCTGCTGCGGACCGACCGGCAAGGCATAGGTGACGGTGAGTTGCTGCGGTGCGATGGCCACGTGGCTGACCAGGCGCCGCACCATGTCGGCCTGCTTGCGCACATCGGCCAGCGCCAGCAGCGGCGGCAACGCGGCCTCGGCCAGCCAGCCGGGCACCTGCAGCCGGCCGATGCGCAAGTGCTGCAGCGTGGGCAGGCCGGGCGTCTCGCGCCATTGGGCATCGAGGTTGAGCCAGCTGCCAAATCGGTTGGCCGGCACCGGCAGGCTGAGTTGCAACCGCGCCGCGCCGGATTGCAGCTGAACCTGCACCCCGGGCTCGCCCCGGCGCCGGCCGATTTGCGCCACCAGCAGCACCAGGTCGCGCGGCGTCAGCGTGACGTCGCGCTGGATGCCAGGCAGGCGGCCGCGCGGGTCGTGGTGGCGCAGCAGGCGCAGCGCCCGGTCGATGTCGTCCACGCTGGCGGGCGCGGCCTGCGCCACCCGGGGCGCGGCCTCCAGCCCCAGCCACAGCCCCGCCAGCACTGTGGCCGCTACCAGCAAGACCAGACCCAGCAGCAAGGCCACGGCGCCCACTGCGACCCGCCCGAGCACACGGCCCAGCGCCCGGCCGACCTTGTGGCCGACCTTGTGGCTGAAACCGCGGCCGCTGGTCTGCGGCGGGCAAGCCCGGTCGGGGCGGGGTTGACGGAACATGGTGTGCAGTCTGCCATCGCCCAGCGCCAGGCCAGCCGACGCAGAGCGGGGTCAGGCCGGGCCTGTCCCCTTGATCAGCAGCGCATCACGACCACCGCAGCGCTTGAAACACGCCGGCAGGCGGCTGCCAAGCTCACCAGACATCGACAAACCGTGCGGCGCTGGCGCTGCTGCGCGTCGCACCGGCCGAATCGGTCGCCCCGGCCGCGCTGTCCAGCCCGCGCACCAGCCAGGACCGGGTCTCGGCCGGGTCGATCACCGCGTCGATCTCCAGCGTGGTAGCCATGTTGATGGCCGAGCCATTGGCGTACTGCTGGGCCACCAGCTGGGCGTACAGCGCCTCGCGATCCGGCCCGACGGCTGCGGCCGCCAGCTCTTTGCTGAAGCCCAGCTTGACGGCGCCCTCCAGCCCCATCGCGCCAAACTCGGCCGACGGCCAGGCCACCGTGAACACCGGCGCATCGAAACCGCCCACCGCCATCGCCTGTGCGCCCAGGCCGTAGCCCTTGCGCACCACCACCGTGAAACACGGTACCTGCAAATGCGCAGCGGTGACAAACAACCGGCAGGCATGGCGCACCTGGGCTTGGCGCTCGACCTCGGGCCCGACCATGAAGCCGGGGGTGTCGCACAGGCTCAAGAGGGGGATGCCGTGCGCGTTGCACAGCTGCATGAAGCGCGCCGCCTTGTCGGCGCCGTCCGGGTCGATCGCGCCGCCCAGGTGGTGCGGGTTGTTGGCAAAGATGCCGACCGGCCGTCCCTCGATGCGCGCCAGCGCGGTCACCATGCCGTGGCCAAAGCCGGCGCGCAGCTCCAGCACCGAGCCGGTGTCACTCAGCGCACCGACAACCGCGCGCATGTCGTAGACCCGCTGCCGGTTCTCGGGGATCAGATGGCGCAGCGCCCGGACATCACCCGCCGCCCAGTGCTTGTTGCGGCCCTGAAAGTAGCCCAGGTACTGGCGTGTGGTGGCCACGGCCGCCGCTTCGTCGGCCACCAGCACATCGATCACGCCGTTGTGGTGCAGATCGATCGCCGGGCCGATCTCCTCAGGCCGGAACACCCCCAGCCCGCCG
>JBBRZR010000082.1:0-13448 GCA_038236495.1 Burkholderiales bacterium | reverse complement strand
TCGGTGCCATAGGCCATCGCCGCGTTGACGCCCGAGGTCTGGTCGGCCGCGGCCTTGAGGGTGGCCGCGGTGTCACCACCGGCCAGGGTCAGCAGCTGGGCCTGCTTGAGCTTGAAGCCGTAGGCGGCCTGAAAGGCCGGCAGGGCGTCGGGCCGCTCGACAAACTCGGCCGATGCCGCCAGCTTGACTTGGCCGCCAGCAGTCACCCAGCGGCCAAAATCGGCCAGCGATTTGAGCTGGTGGCGTGCCGCGACATCCTGCCGGACCGCGATCGCCCAGGTGTTGTTGGCAGGCGCAGCGGGCAGCCAGACCAGCTTGTTCTTCTCGGCGTCCAGCGCCTTGATGCGCTCCCAACCGGCCTGGCGGTTCTTCCAGACCGGGTTTTTTTCGTCGCTGAAGAAAAACGCGCCGTTGCCGGTGTACTCGGGGTACAGGTCGATCTCGCCGGCCACCAGCGCAGCGCGCACGATGGGCGTGTTGCCGAGTTGCAGCCGGTTGTCGGTCTTGATGCCGCCGGCCTCCAGCACCTGCAGCATCAGCTGACCCAGCAGCGAGCCCTCGGTGTCGATCTTGGACGCCACCCGCAGCGGGCGGGTGGCCTGGGCCCGGGCGGGGCCTGCGGCCATCAGGGCGGTGCCTGAGGCCGCGGCCATCAGCAGGCGGCGGCGGGAAAGGGTCGAACGCATGGCGGCCTCGGGGTGGTCAGGGGTGACGTGGATGGTAGCGGCAGGGGCTGGCCACTGTGCCCAGTCAGCGCCCATTCGGCGCCCGATCAGCGTCCGATCAGCGTCCAATCAGCGTCCAGTCAGCGCCCGACAAACCGCGGCGCGCGCTTTTCGGCAAAGGCGGTCTTGCCCTCCTGCAGGTCGGCGCTGGCGGCACACAGCGCCTCGCGCTCGTGCAGCGCCGGCAGGTTGAACTCGCCGCGGGCGATCTCGTTGAGCGAGGCCTTCATGCCGCGCAAGGCCAGCGGCGCGCCGGCGGCCAGTGCGTCGGCAATGGCCTGCACCTCGGCGTCGAGCTGCTCGGGCGGGGCCAGCCGGTCCAGGTAGCCCAGCGCCAGCAGCTCGGTCGCGGGCACCGCCTCGGCCAGCAGGAACAAGCGCTTGGCCGTGGCCAGCCCCAGGCGCGAGACGTAGCGCCGCAGGCCGTTGGGGTAGTAGTGCAAGCCCAGCCGGGCGGCCGGCATGCGCAGTTCCATCGCCGCAACGCCGACGCGGAAGTCGCAGGCCAGCGCCAGGTCGGTGGCGCCGCCGTAGACGCTGCCGTTGAGCCGGCAGACCGTGGGCACGGCCAGCGCCTCCAGCGCGTCCACGGTCTGCTCGAACAACTGCGGCCCGGCACTGGTGGCATCTGCATCACCGGCCGCACCGTCCGCGCTTGAATCGAACTCGCCGATATGAAAGCCCGAGCAAAAGCTGCGCCCGCTGCCGGTCAGCACCAGCAGCTTGACGGCCGGATCGGTGGCCAATGCGTGGAAGTGGCGCTGCAGCGCCAGCAGGTCCGCGACATGCAGCCGGTTGTGATGGCCGGGGCGGTTCAGCGTGATCGTGGCGCGGCCGTCGTGCAGGCGGAGCAGCGGTGCGCCGGGGGCGGTGGGTGCGGCGTGTTCGGAGGCGGACGGCATCGGAGGCTTGGCGGCGCAGGCGGCAGGGTCTTCGAGTGTGCCAGCGCCCGGGCGGATGCGGCTCCGCCGCCCGGGCCTGTCGCGCCAGCGACGCCGCGCCCCTTGGGCAGCCCCCTATGCTGCCGGTCCGCCGTGTCGGCGAAGATGACTGCCGTGAACACCTCTGCCCCTGCCCTTGCCGACGCTGCCGCGGCGCCCCCGGCCCAGCCGGATACGCGCCAGGCCTGGTGGCGCTTGTTCGCCACGCTGCTGCTGATGACCATCGGCTCGGCCGGCATGTACGTGGTGTCGGTCACGCTGCCGGCGGTGCAGGCCGACTTTGGCGTCACCCGTGCCCAGGCCTCGCTGCCCTACACGCTGCTGATGATCGGCTTTGGCGTCGGCTGCGTGCTGATGGGCAAGCTGGCCGACCGCTTCGGCATCGTGCCGGTGATCGTGCTGGGCGCTTTCAGCCTGGGCGCGGGTTTTGTCGGCATCGGCTTTGCCGGCAGCATCACCGGTTTTGCGGTGTTGCAAGGCCTGTTCATAGGCCTGTTCGGCAGCAGCGCCACCTTTGTGCCGCTGGTGGCCGACACCTCGCTGTGGTTCGTCAAGCGGCGCGGCATCGCGGTGGCGGTGTGCGCCAGCGGCAACTACCTGGCCGGTGCCATCTGGCCGCCGGTGGTGCAGCACTATGTCGCCACAGTCGGCTGGCGGCCCACCTACATGGCGCTGGGGCTGTTCACCTTCGTCACCATGCTGGCGCTGGCCGGGCTGATGCGCGCCAAGTCGCCCGCGGCGGTCACCGCGCCGGTCAAAAAAGGCGGCCCGGTGCCCTCCAACCGGCCGTTTGGCCTGAGCCTGAACCAGGCCCAGGGCCTGCTGTGCGTGGCCGGCACCGCCTGCTGCGTGGCGATGGCGATGCCGCAGGTGCACATCGTGGCCTACTGCGGTGACTTGGGCTTTGGTGCGGCGCGCGGTGCCGAGATGCTCAGCCTGATGCTGGCCTGCGGCATCGTCAGCCGGCTGGTGTCGGGCGCCATCTGCGACCGCATCGGCGGCGTGCGCACACTCTTGCTGGGATCGTTTTTGCAGGGCGTGGCGCTGCTGATGTTCATCCCCTTCGACGGCCTGCTGTCGCTGTACCTGATCTCGGCGATGTTCGGGCTGTTCCAGGGCGGCATCGTGCCCAGCTACGCCATCATCGTGCGCGAGCACTTTCCACCGGCCGAGGCCGGTGCCCGTGTCGGCACGGTGATCATGTGCACGCTGTTCGGCATGGCACTTGGCGGCTGGATGTCGGGCAAGGTGTTTGACTTGACCGGCAGCTACCACGCGGCCTTTTTCAACGGCGCGCTGTGGAACGCGCTGAACCTGTCGATCGCGCTGTTCCTGCTGTGGCGGGTGCGCCGGCCGGGTGCCTCGGCCGGTCCGCAACTGCCGTTGCGTGGCCTGCCGACCGCTTGAGTGACGGTGTCAGCAGCGGCAGTGGCGCTGCCCGGATGAACCCGCCCAGGGCTGCAGCCGTGGACCGCCGCGCACTGCTGGCGGTGCTGCTGGGCGTGGCGCTGGCCACACTGGACAGCGCTATCTGCAACACCGCCTTGCCGCTGATCGCGGCCGACCTGCGCACCCAGCCGGCCGCGTCGATCTGGGTCATCAACGCCTACCAGCTGGCGGTGGTGGCCACCTTGCTACCCTTTGCCGCGCTGGGTGACAAAGTCGGGCCGCGCCGCATCCACTTGGGCGGGTTGGCGTTTTTCACGCTCGCCTCGGTGGCCTGTGCGCTGGCCGACACGCTGGGCACGCTGACCCTGGCGCGGGCGCTGCAAGGCATAGGCGCGGGCGCGATGATGAGCGTCAACGTGGCGCTGATCCGCCAGATCTACCCGGCAGAGCGGTTGGGCCGCGGCGTGGGTTTGAACGCGCTGGTGGTGGGCGTGTGTTTTGCCGCCGGGCCCACGGTGGCGTCACTGGTGCTGTCGGTGGCGACCTGGCATTGGCTGTTTGCGGTCAACCTGCCACTGGGCGCGATTGCGCTGGCTTACGGCTGGCTGGCGCTGCCGCGCACGGTGCCGCGGGGCCACCACTTCGACCCGCTGACGGCGGCACTGACAGGCTTGAGTTTTGCCGCGCTGATCGGTGCGCTGGGCAGCGCCGCCCAGCGTGAGCCCTGGCCCTGGATCGCGGCGTTGCTGGTGGTGATGGCACTGTGTGGCGGCTTGCTGCTGCGCCGCCAGGCGGGCCATCCGGCACCGATGCTGCCGGTCGATCTGCTGCGGCGGCCGATGTTTGCGCTGTCGGTGGCGACCGCGCTGGCGGCGTTTGCTGCGCAAGGGCTGGCCTTTGTCGGGCTGCCGTTCTACTTCGAGGGCATGCTGCACCGCAACCCGGTAGACACCGGCTTTCTGATGACGCCCTGGCCCATCGTCGTGGCGCTGGCCGCGCCCATCGCCGGGCGCCTGTCCGACCGGCATCCGCCCGGTTTGCTGGGCGGCGTAGGCCTGGCGGTGATGTGTGTCGGCCTGGTGCTGTTGGCGCTGCTGCCGGCGGATGCCAGCACGCCCGACATCGTCTGGCGCATGGCGGTGTGTGGGGCTGGTTTTGGTGGCTTCCAGTCGCCCAACCTGCGTGCGCTGATGGCCAGCGCCCCGCCCGAGCGCAGCGGTGGCGCCAGCGGCATGATCGCAGTGGCACGGCTGACCGGCCAGGCCCTGGGCGCCGCGCTGGTGGCGCTGTGTTTTGGCCTGGGCGGCGCCGCCGGCCCGGGCTGGGCGCTGGCCCTGGGGGCCGGTTTTGCCGGCGTGGCCGCGCTGGCCAGTCTGGCCCGCTTGTGGGCGGTTTGAGTGCCAGCACGCAGAGACACCTTCAGGAGCAGCATGATGGACACCGACATCCACCCCTTCAAGATCGCCGTGCCGGACAGCGTATTGGCCGACCTGCGCAACCGCCTGCACCACACCCGCTGGCCCGAGGCCGAACCGGTCGCCGACTGGTCGCAAGGCGCACCGCTGGCCTGGATCCAGGCGATGTGCCGCTACTGGGCCGACGGCTACGACTGGCGCGCTCGCGAGGCGCTGCTGAACCGCCATGCCCAGTACACCACCCGGATCGACGGCCTGGACATCCATTTTCTGCATGTGCGCTCAAGGCACCCGCAGGCAAAGACGCTGCTGATCACCCACGGCTGGCCGGGCTCGATGGTCGAGTTTCAGAAAGTCATCGGCCCGTTGACCGACCCGACCGCGCATGGCGGTGATGCCGCCGATGCCTTTCATGTGGTCTGCCCCAGCCTGCCGGGTTTTGGCTTCTCGGCCAAACCGACCACCACCGGCTGGGGCGTCGACCGTATCGCCGCCGCCTGGGCCACCTTGATGGCGCGGCTGGGTTACGCCCGCTACGGCGCGCAGGGCGGCGATTGGGGATCGGCCGTGACCACCGCCATCGGCGGCCAGGACGCCGCCCATTGCCTGGGCATCCACATCACGCTGGCGATGGGTACCGCGCCGCAGGTGAAAGGCCAGCCCACGCCCGAGGAGGTGCGGGCGCTGCAGGGCCTCAAGCACTACCAGGACTGGGATTCGGGTTACGCCAAGCAGCAAGCCACCCGGCCGCAGACCCTGGCCTATGCGCTGACCGATTCACCCGCCGGTCAGGCCGCCTGGATCCTGGAGAAGTTCTGGGCCTGGACCGATTGCAACGGCCACCCCGAGCACCTGTTTACCCAGGACGAGCTGCTGGACAACGTGATGCTGTACTGGGTCACCGCCAGCGCAGGCTCGTCGGCCCGCTTGTATTGGGAGAGTTTTGGCGCCGGCCGCCGGACGGCACTGCCGGTCAACTGCCCGACCGGAGTCGCGGTGTTTCCGAAGGAAATCGTCACGCCGGTTCGGCGCTGGATGGAGGCGGCCTACACCGACATCCGGCACTGGACCGAGATGCCCAAGGGCGGGCACTTTGGCGCCTTCGAGCAGCCCGCGCTGTTCGTGGACGACGTGCGGGCGTTTTTCAGGCCCTTGCGCTGAGTCGGGCCAGGCCGCGTCAGCGCATCGAGTAACCGTGCCCGTCCATGCAGGCGGCGGTGGCGCGGTTGAAGACGCTGGCGTCGGCCATCGCGCTGGGCAGGGTGGTGGCCCAGCGGTTGCACTCCAGCCGGTCGGCCTCGGTCTGGGCGGCGCTTTGGCCGTTGCGGGGGTAGATCACCGGATCGGCAGCGCGTTGGGCCGGCTGCGCGGCCAGCGGCTGGGGCATGGCTTGTGTTGGCAACGGGTAGTAGACCGGTGGCGGCTCGACCACGACATAGCCTGGGTAGGCCGGGTAGGCCGGATAGCCGTAGTTGTAGCTGCCCAGGCCGATACCGATGGCCAAGCCACCCAGGAACACGCCGGGGCCCCAGTAAGCACCGCCGTAGTGACCGTGGCCACCGCGGTAGCCGTAGCCGCCGCCATGCCCGTAATGGCCTCCGCCGCCATGGCGGCTCTGGGCCTCGGCCGACAGGGGTGCCAGCGCGGCGGTGGCGACGATGCCAGCGATCAGCGCCCGGCTGCATACGGTCAGGATGTTCATGGTGTTGCTCCTTCTCACTTCGCGATTTTCGCGCTTTCGGGGCGGTTTGGCGTTGTCTGCCGTGTAAACCTGGCGGCGGCAGGCCCTGGCGCGCAGCAGCGGCTCAGGGCGCTTCGCTGCGTTGAGAGGGGCAGGCAGAATGCCGCGCGCATGACCAATGACAAATTCTCCGCCGCAACAATGCGGCAGATTCGCAGCCCAGTGGCGCTGGGTTGGCTGTTGGTCGCGGGCATGGCTGCCCGGGCTGCCGACGGCCCGGTGCCGGTCGCTGCGACCTCCAGCGTGACTTCCGGCGCGACCTCCAGCGCGACGTCCAGCGCGACCCCGGCCCCGTCCAGCACCGCGATCACCGCCGTACGCCTGCTGCCCGGTGAGCGCTTACCCCTGGACGGCACCTTGTCGCACCCGGCCTGGCAGCGTGCGCCGGTGTTTGCCGACTTTGTCGAAAAAGCGCCCAACACCGGCGGCGTGCCCTTGCACCCGACCCGGGTGCGGGTGCTGTTCGATGCGCAGGCGATCTACGTGGGTGTCGAAGCCATCGACCCCGATCCGTCGCTGATCCGGGCGCCGCTGGTGCGCCACGACGGTGTCAACCGCACCCAGGACTTTGTGGTGGTCTACCTCGACGCCATAGGCAGCCGGCAGTCGGCGCAGTTCTTCCGGGTCAATGCCGCCGGCAGCCTGGCTGACGGCATGCACACCGCCAGCGACGACAGCGAGGACTTTGCGCCCGACTTCGACTTCGATGCCGCCACCGCGCGCAACGCCACGGGCTACACCGCCGTGTTCCGCATCCCGTTTGCGTCGCTGCGATTTGCGTCCGACAGCCTGGACGCCGGCTTGGAGGGTAGCCAGCCCTGGCGCATCATGGTGGCGCGGCGGGTGCCGCGGGAGCAGTTCTACCTGCACAGCTCGGTGCTGATTCCGCGCGATGCGCCCAGCTTCATCGCCGCGCTGCAACCGTTGCGGGGCGTGCAACTGCCCGAGCAGCACCAGTTCCTCACCGTTCGGCCCAGCGTGACCTGGCGCCGCCAGCACGACCAGCCTGCCGGCGGGCCGGACACCCGCAGCAGCCAGACAGCGGCCTCGCTGGACCTGAAATGGCGGCCGCTGCCCGAGCTGGTGATCGACGCCACGCTCAACCCCGACTTCTCGCAGGTGGCGCTGGATGTGCCGCAGCTGGCCGGCAACACCAAATTTGCGCTCGAGTTCCCCGAGACACGGCCGTTTTTCTTCGAGTCCAGCGACCTGCTGCGCTCGCCCACCGCGGCGCTCTACTCGCGCAGCTTCACCGAGCCGCGCTGGGGGCTGCGCAGCACCTGGCGCGGCGCCAGGCTGGCCGGCAGCGCGTATGCCATCGACGACCGCGGCGGTGGCGCGGTGCTGCTGCCTGGGACCTACGGCACCGATGCGGTCGATCAACCGGCGTCGAAAGCGCTGGTGGCGCGGTTCCGGGGGGACACCGGCGCGCTGCAACTGGGCGCCGTCGCCACCGCGCGGCGCTATGCGGATGACCGGGGCGACAACCAGGTGCTGGGGCCGGACCTGGCCTGGCAGATCGACGAGGCCTGGCGGCTGCGCGCCCAGTGGCTGCAGTCCGACACCACCGCCCAGCCGCTGGCCGGCACCCTGGTGCGCGGTGACAGCACCCGGGGCCAGATGGGTTTTGCCCGGCTCTGGTACCAATCGCCGCAGCTGGAGGGTGACATCAGCACCAGCCAGACCGGCGCGGGTTTTCGCAACGACAGCGGCTTTGTGGTGCAGAACGGCGTGCGCCGGCTGGCCGGGCGGCTGGCGCGGGGCTGGCAGTCGCTGGGGCCTTTCAACGAGTTCTGGCTCAACCTCGAAGGCGAGTCGGTGCGTGACGCCGCCAACGGCCTGACGGTGTCGCACGACCTGAGCCCCGGCATCTGGCTGACCGGCGCCCACAACCTGGAGGCCTGGGCCTACTGGCACGGCGCGTCGGCGCTGCGCACGGCGGCCAGCAACCCGCTGCTGCATGAGAACTACCTCAAGACCGGGATCACGCTGACACCGGCGCTGGCCATCCCGCTGCTCAACGCCGAGCTGCAGTGGGGCCAGCTGGCCGACGTGGCCACCAACAAGGTGAGGCCGGGTGGCAAGGCCAGCCTGTCGTTCAACACCCGGCCGCTGGCCCGGCTGGAGCTCGAACCCAGCCTGGTCTATGCCTGGTTGACCCAGGACGGTCGCCGGGTCTACGGCGAGGCCGCGCACCAGGTGCTGGCGCGCTGGCACTTCACGGCCCGCCAATCGCTGCGCGCCATCCTGCAGTACACCGCGCTGGACCGGGTGGCCGAGCCCGCATCGGCCGGGCGGTCGGCGCTGGCAGCCCAGCACAGCGCCGGCACCACCGGGTCACTCACCTACGCCTGGCGCGAATCGGCCGGCACCGTGCTGTACCTGGGCGCGTCACGCTCGCGCCATGGCGTGGGCGTGGGTGGGGCGCCGGCCAGCGCGGCGGTGTCGCGGGGCAACGAGGTCTTCATCAAGCTGCAGGTCGATGCCGACGAGGCGCGGCGCTGGTTCTGACGGCGTGATGATTTGACCTTCTGTTGACTTGACAGCCGGCCGCAGGCCACGGCTTTGTCAGCCAGACGCGGGCCTGGCGTGGCAAAGTCGAGGTCTGTTCCAACCCCCCCAGGAGACCGCCATGATGAAGTCCGGCATCGACCAGCAAGCCCTGATCGACCAGTTCGCCAGCGCCAGCGCGCAGCAGACCGCGCAGCTGCGCAGCACCGTCTTCAACGCCACGCTCAGCGCCTTGCAGGGGCGTGAGCTGAGTTTGAAAAACATCCGCAGCGTGCTGGGCACGGTCGCCCAGGCCGCCGGCACCGGCGCCGCCAAGAACCCGCTGCTGGGCAGCCTGGACGCGCAGACGTTGCTCGACAACGCCGTCTCCGGCATGGACGACGCCATGCTCAAAGCGGTGGAGGCCAACCGCATGGCACTGCAGCAGTTTGTCGACAAGGGCGTGGACCTGCGCGAGACCCAGCTCAAGAAGGCCCTGGCCGAGATGGACAAGTTCGAGGACACGCTGCTCGGCACGGTCAAGAAAGCGGCGGGTGCCGTGGGCGACCCGATGGCCGGCCCCTGGGCCCAGGTGCTGGAAAAGTTCAACCTCAGCGGCACCCAGACCGGCCTGAAAGCCAGCGGCGCCACCGAGCAGCTGACCGCCCAGATGGCGCAAATGCAGACCGCCCTGCGCGACAGTCGCGCCGCCGGCCTGCGCGCCGCTCAGACCCTGGCCGAGAGCTACACCGCGCTGGTCTCGGGCGTGCTGCTGGGCCTGTCCGACGCGATGCGCCAGGGCACGGCCGCCAAGGCGCCGGGCAAGAAGTAGGCGGCGGCCCTCCCTCCAAAGTGGGGGAGGGCGTAGCCCCGTTTGTGGGGGGTGTGTCTGGCCCCGGTGTGACCCCTGTGGGGGATCGTCAAGGGCGGACGGGCGGCCTACGCTGTGGCCTTGCACAGCCGGAGACCGCCATGACACAGCCCGCCCAGACGATTGCCCGCGACGACCCCATCGCTGATGCCCCGCACAAGCTGCGGTGCGCTGCTTCAGCCGGCCTGCCGCCGGCGGGCGCCAACGCCGGCACGGTTGACGCGCGACGCCGGCTGCTCTGCGGTGCGGCGCTGGGCCTGCTGTGGGGCGCACCCGCGCCGGCCAACGCGGCGCGTCCCGGCGCGCCGGCGCTGCTGCTGGCGCGTGAATGGCCGGCTGACGCCGACCCCGCCGGCTTTCTGGTGAGCGAGAAGTTTGACGGCGTGCGGGCGCTGTGGGACGGCCGCAGCCTGCGTTTTCGCAGCGGCCGGTCGATCGCTGCACCCGCCTGGTTCACTGCCCGACTGCCGGCCCAGCCGCTGGACGGTGAGCTGTGGCTGGGCCGCGGCCGTTTCGAGGCCACCTCGGGCAGCGTGCGCCGCGACACGCCCGACGATGCCTTCTGGTCGGCGCTGCGCTACCAGGTGTTCGAACTGCCCGGTGCAGGCGGCGTGTTTGCCGACCGGGCCACCGCCCTGGCCGCCTTGTGCGCCCAGACCGGCTGGCCGGCGCTGCAGGCCGTGCCGCAGCGCGCTGTGGCCAGCCGCGCCGCGCTGCAGCAGCAACTCGACACGGTGGTGGCCGGCGGTGGTGAAGGCCTGGTGCTGCACCGCGCCGACGCGCCGCAAGCGGTAGGCCGCGGCCCCTGGCTGTGGAAGCACAAGCCGCTGCACGATGCCGAGGCCGTGGTGCTGGGCCACCTGCCCGGCCAGGGCCGTTTCAGCGGCCAGCTCGGCGCGCTGCAGGTCCAGAGCGAGGCGGGCGTCGAGTTCAACATCGGCACCGGCCTGAGCGACGCCGACCGCCAGCATCCACCCGCACTGGGCCAACGCATCACCTACACCCACCGCGGCTACACCGAAGGCGGCGTGCCGCGCTTTGCCAGCTACCTGCGGCCAGCGCCCGCCCATTTCTGACGTATCGTGCCCACTCCACGGACCCGCCCATGACCGACTTCAGCTTTTTCTGGCACGACTACGAAACCTTCGGCCGGGTGCCGCGCCGCGACCGGCCGGCGCAGTTTGCCGGTGTGCGCACCGATGCCGCGCTCAACGAGATCGGCGATCCGGTCGAGCTGTTCTGCCAGCCCGCGCCCGACAGCCTGCCCGACCCCGAGAGCTGCCTGCTCACCGGCATCACGCCACAAGCCTGCCTGGCCAAGGGTGTGCCCGAGCACCAGTTTGCCGACCAGATCCTGGCCGCGCTGGGCGCGCCCGGCACGGTGGGTGTGGGCTACAACAGCATCCGCTTCGACGACGAGGTGACCCGCCATCTGTTCTGGCGCAACCTGATCGACCCCTATGGCCGCGAGTGGCAAAACGGCTGCGGCCGCTGGGACCTGATGGACGTGGTGCGCTGCGCCTACGCCTTGAGGCCCGATGGCATAACCTGGCCCAGCCACCCGGACGGCCGACCGTCCTTCAAGCTCGAGCACCTGACCGCCGCCAACGGCCTGGCGCACGCCGCCGCGCACGACGCGCTGAGCGATGTGCGCGCCACCATTGCGCTGGCCCGGCTGGTGCGGGACCGCCAGCCCAAGCTGTTCGAGTTCTGCCTCAAGCTGCGCAAGAAAGACGCCGTCTGGCAAGAGATCGGGCCGCTGGGCGATGCCCGCCGGCCGCTGCTGCACATCAGCGGCATGTACCCGGCCGAGCGCGGTTGCATAGCCCTGGTCTGGCCGCTGGCCGGCCACCCGACCAACAAGAACGAGTTGATCGTCTGGGACCTGGCGCACGACCCGGCCGAGCTGGCCACGCTGGACGCCGCGTCGCTGCGCCAGCGCATGTTCAGCAAGACCGACGACCTGCCCGAGGGCATGACCCGCCTGCCGGTCAAGACCCTCCACATCAACAAGAGCCCGGTGGTGATCGCCAACCACAAGACCCTGTCGCCGGCCATGGCCGAGCGCTGGGGCCTGGACCTGGCTGCGGGCCTGGCCCACGCCGACTGGGCGCGGCACAACGCCGCCGCGCTGGAGGCCGTGCGCTGGCGTGCGGTGTTCGACCGCCCGGCGTCCGGCGTGGCGCCCGACGTGGACGAGGATCTGTACGGTGGCTTCATCGCCCCGAATGACCGGCGCACGCTGGACCGCCTGCGGGGCTTGAGCGGCGAGCAACTGGCCGGCCAGCATCCGGCGTTTGGCGATGGCCGGCTGGATGAACTGCTGTTCCGCTACCGGGCGCGCAATTTTCACCACACGCTGGACGCCGATGAATTGCAGCGCTGGCAACAGCATTGCAGCGAGCGCCTGCACAGCGGCGGGGGTGGCGGGCAGACGCTGGCGCAGTTTTTCGAGCGCATCGACGAACTCAACGAGACCGCCGACGACCGTGGCCAGGCCATTCTGGGTGCGCTCTACGACTACGCCGAGCAGATCGCGCCCGAGGTGGCTTGAGTGGCCAACGCTGGCAGGTCCGAGAAAGCGGTCTGCTGATGGACCTGCTGGTCATTGGCGGCACCCGATTTGTCGGGCGGCACCTGGTCGAGGCGGCGCTGGCACGCGGCGACCGCGTCACGCTGTTCAACCGCGGCCAGTCGGCCCCGCCGCTGGCCCCGTTGCCGGCGGGTGTGACCGTGCTGCGCGGCGACCGGCAGGGCGACCTGTCGGTGCTGGCCGGCGGCCGCTGGGATGCGGTGATCGACACCTGTGCCTACCTGCCAGCCGACGCCGACCGCATGGCCCGCCATCTGGCCCAAGGGGTGGGCCGCTACGCGTTGATTTCCAGCGTATCGGCTTACGCCAGCGCGGCGCTGCCCAACACTGAAGGCGCTGCCCTGGGCCGCATCGACGATCCTGAGACCACCGTGGTGGATGGCCGCACTTACGGCCCGCTCAAGGCCTTGTGCGAGGCGGCCGTGGTCCAGCAGATCGGCGCAAGCTGCAGCCTGCTGATCCGCCCAGGTCTGGTGGTCGGCCCCTTTGATCCGACCCAACGCTTCACCTGGTGGCCGGCCCGGCTGGCGCGGGCCGCGGTGGACGGCCTGCCGGTGCTGGCGCCGGGCGACGCCCAGCGTGCCCTGCAGTTCATCGACGCCCGCGATCTGGCGGCGTTTGTGCTGCATGCGCTCGATGCGGGCGCCAGCGGCGCCTTCAATGCCGCCGCACCGCCCGGGTTCACCACCATGGTTGGCCTGCTGCAGGCCTGCGGCGACGCTGCGGGCGTGGCGCCCCGGCTGCAATGGATCACCGATGCCGATCTGCTCGCACAGCGCGTGCGGCCTTGGGTCGATCTGCCGCTGTGGCTGCCGGCCGATGCCGAACATGCCGCTTTCATGGCCGTGCCCACCGACCGGGCGTCGGCTGTTGGCCTGACGGTCCGGCCGTTGTCAGTCACGGTGGCCGACACGCTGGCCTGGTGGCGCGGCTTGCCCGCCGAGGCGCAGGTATTCAGCCTGGCTGGCCTGCCTGCCGACCGCGAGGCAGGCTTGCTATCGACTTCAGGTTTGCCGGGTTGAGTGAGGATCGGCCGGCTTTGCGCGCCTGCTGAAATTCTTCTTTCGGCTCTGAGCTGCCGTTCGATTGGCCAGGATGCTGACGTTCGACGTGCGGCGTGCGACGTGCGGCGTGTGGCGTGTGGCGTGTGGCGCGAGGCAACCAAGGCCGTCGGGCAACCGGCTCCGTGACTGTCCTCCGACGCCGTCCTGCCGGACGACGTCTCCCCCTTTATGTCACTGCGCCGGTCACCCAACGCCCTTGGCCGCCGCCACCTTTGCCAC
>JBBRZR010000081.1:0-13553 GCA_038236495.1 Burkholderiales bacterium | reverse complement strand
TCCACCGCCACGTCCAGCTCGGCGGACAAGGCGCGCAGCTTGCGGAAGGCCAGCCAGGTCCAGGGGCTGGAGCAGTCGAAAAAGCATTCGATCATGGCGCGTTGTCCGGTGTCGGTGCTGGCGTTGCGGTGCTGGCGGCCGTGCCAAACAGGTTGCGGCGGGTTTCCTCGTCCATGCCGGTGGTGGCCTTCAAGGGCTTGCCCACCACCAGGCCACGCTGCACCGCTTCGCGCGCCCGCACCACGGCATACCAGCGCTGGATGTGCGGCCAATCGTCCAGCGTCAGGCCTTGCGCCTTGTGGGTCAGGATCCAGGGGAATATCGCGATGTCGGCGATGCTGTAGGCCTGTCCGGCGACAAACGCACCCGTCTGCCCAAGCTGGGTGTTGAGCACACCATACAGCCTGCGTGTCTCAAGCGCGTAGCGGTCAATGGCGTAGGGGATCTTCTCGGTCGCGTACAGCTTGAAGTGGCCATGCTGGCCCAGCATCGGCCCCAGCCCGCCCATCTGCCACATCAGCCAGGGCAGCACGTTGTGGCGGGCTCGCCAGTCCAGAGGCCCGGCGGCAGGGTCGGCTTGCAACAGGCGGCCGGTTTTTTCGGCCAGGTAGACCAGCATCGCGCCTGTCTCGAAGCTGCTGAACGCCGCACCACCGCCCGGTGGATCGTGGTCCACCAGCGCCGGGATGCGGTTGTTCGGACTGATCGCCAGAAAGTCGGGCTGGAACTGCTCGCCGCGGCCGATATTGACCGGCTTGACGGCATAGGCCAGGCCCAGCTCTTCGAGCGCGATGCTGATCTTCCAGCCGTTGGGCGTGGGCCAGTAGTACAGGTCGATCATGGGTCGATGTTGGGCTGGAGGGTGGTGTGGCGCCGCCCACAGCCAATCGGGCGACCCGCAGGTGCCGGGTGAGCCTGGCGCACCGGCGACATCTTGCCGGACAGACTACCGCGAAACTGACCGCGGAGGAGACACCGATGCCAGAAACCGACGCCCGCAGCATCCCCCAGACCCGCGACGCCGGCCCATCGGCGGCCACGCTGGCCGCGACTGTGCTGATCGACAGCGACCACCCTGCCGTGCGCGCCTTTGCCGCCGCGCATGCCGTGGGCGCGGATGACCGCGAACGTGCGGTGGCGCTGTACGGGGCGGTGCGTGACGGCTTCCGCTACGACCCCTACCGCGCCGACCTGTCACCGGCAGGCATGACCGCCAGCACCGTGCTGGCCCAGGGTTTCGGCTGGTGTGTGCCCAAGGCCACGCTGCTGGCGGCGGCTTGCCGCGCCGCGGGCATCCCGGCCCGGCTGGGCTTTGCCGACGTGCGCAACCACCTCAGCACCGAGCGCATGCGCAGCAGCATGGAGACCGAGGTTTTTTACTGGCACGGCTACACCGAGATCTGGATCGCCGGCGCTTGGCGCAAGGCCACGCCCGCCTTCAACCTCAGCCTGTGCCAGAAGTTCGGCCTGTTGCCGCTGGACTTCGACGGCCTGGCCGATTCGATCTACCACCCGTTTGATGCCGCGGGCAACCGGCACATGGAGTACCTGGCCCAGCGCGGCAGCTTCGATGACCTGCCACTGGACCAGATCATGGTGGACTTTCGTCAGCACTACCCGAAGTGGCTCGCCAACATGGCCGAGCAGCACAACGCCGACTTCATGGCCGAGGTCGCGCTGGAAGCCGCGGCGCAGCCGCCCGCCCGTCCCACCGACAGCGCCATCAAACCGGCGTGACCCCATGAGCGAACCCCCCACCCCAGCCGCCCCAGCGACCGCCGCCGACATCCCCGCGGGTTTTGCCCCCATGCCCATGGGTGGCGACTTCATCGGCATCAACGGCCCGATCTACCTCAAACACGAGGGCGCGCTGGTGCAGCTGGGTTTCAGGGTCGAGCGGCGCCACACCAACCCGATGGGCAACTGCCACGGCGGCTGGCTGGCCAGCTTTTCGGACATGGTGCTGCCGCTGTCGATCCACCGCAAGGCGCCCGAGATCGGCTTCAAGTTCCTGCCCACCATCAGCCTGCAGATCGACTATTTGTCACCGGCGCAGCTGGGCGCGTGGGTGCAGGGCGAGGCCGAGGTGCTGCGGGTGACCCGCAGCCTGGTGTTTGCCCAAGGCCTGGTGCTGGCAGACGGCGTGCCGGCGGTGCGCATCAGCGGCATCTTCAAGATTGGCAAGGCCTTCAACCTGCCGGGCGTCGAAGGCGGCTGAGCCGACTTCAAGACCCTGCGGCGTACTGGCTGGCTGGTGGACTGATCGGCGGCCGGCCGGCAGCAGGGCGGCAGCACCAGGGTGGCGAAGCACAATCGCCCCATGTCCATGCACTTCGACCTGGTTGACCTGCGCCTGATGGTGCGCATTGCCGAATCCAACGGCCTGACCCGGGGCGCCGAGGCCTCGCACATGAGCCTGCCGGCGGCCAGCACCCGGGTGAAGAACCTGGAGGAGAGCATAGGTGCCAAGCTGCTGTACCGCACCAGCCAGGGTGTCACGCTGACACCGCCTGGCCAGGCCTTTGTGCACCATGCGCGGCTGGTGCTGGGCCAGATCGAGAACCTGCGCGGTGACCTGCAAAGCTTTGCCAAGGGCATCAAGGGCCAGGTGCGGGTGTTTGCCAACACCACGGCGTTGGGCGAGTTCCTGCCACCGGTGCTGCGCAGCTACCTGCGCAGCCACCCGGACGTCAACATCGACCTGCGCGAGCGCCTGTCGCACGACATCGTGCGCGCCGTCACCGAGGGCCAGACCGACATCGGCATCGTGGCCGGCGAGGTGCGCACCGACAACCTGGAGACCCTCCCCTACCGCGAGGACCGGCTGATGCTGGTGGTGCCGCGCGGCCACGCACTGGCCGGTGCCGGGCCGGTGGCGTTTGCCGACACCCTGGAGCTGGACCATGTCGGCCTGCACCAGGCCAGCGCGATCCACGCCTTCTTGCGCCAGGCCTGCGACAAATTGCACCGCGTCTTGCCGGCCCGCATCGAGGTGGGCAATTTCGAGGCCGCCTGCCGCATGGTCGAGGCCGAGGTCGGGGTCAGCATCCTGCCCGGCTCGGCCGCGCGCCGCCATGCCCAGACCATGGCCATCGAGACAGTGCAGCTGTCCGACGACTGGGCGCTGCGCCGCATGCAGGTGTGCGTGCGCAACCTGGCCGCGCTGCCCCTGTTTGCGCGCGACCTGGTGGACTTGCTGGTGGCAGATGCGCAAGCGGCAGCAACCCTCCAACGCGCCCCATGAGCGGTGTCGCGTCGGTGACTTGTCCACCCACAACACCAGGTTGCCGCCCCCGATGGGGCCAGCATCGCGGGAAAGCCCCAGGTAACGCTGCCTTGTAGTGGTCCGCGATGCTTGGCAAGATCAGACGATTACAAGAGGAGAGACCCATGAAATCGAAGTTGTTCAAGGTTCTGGCCACAGCGGCGCTGTGCGCCGCCAGCATGGCTGCATCGGCACAGTCCATCAAGCTCTGGCAAGTCACCAGCGGCTTCCTGGAACTGGACAAGGGCTTCCTCACCGCGATGAGCGGCGTGGGCACCAAGGTCAACGCCCCGGTCACGATGCACATCATCCAGCACCCGCGCGGCCTGATCGTGTTCGACACGGGCGTCAACGTCGCCGTGTCGGACGGCGGCTGCGCGTCCTACTGGGGCGCCGGCCTGTGCGGCGCCTTCAACCACCGCCAGTCGCGCGACGAGGTGATCGACCGCCAGCTTGAAAAGCTCGGCTTCAAGGCGGCTGATGTCAAGTACGTCATCTACTCGCACTTTCA
Source organism: Burkholderiales bacterium (assembly GCA_038236495.1). Taxonomy (GTDB): domain Bacteria; phylum Pseudomonadota; class Gammaproteobacteria; order Burkholderiales; family Burkholderiaceae_C; genus Pseudaquabacterium. The sequence goes on along the minus strand of JBBRZR010000081.1, from coordinate 9,777 downwards.
CCTCGACCACGCCGGCAACATCAAGCTGTTCCCCAATGCCAAGCATGTGGTGCAAAACGCCGAGCTGAAAAACGCCTGGTGGCCCGAGAAGTTCCAGCGCGCCGCGTTTGTGTTGAAAGACTTCGACACCACCCGGGATTTCGACTTCATGGAGCTGACCGGAGACTTTGACCTGTTCGGCGACGGCAGCGTGACTATTCTTGACACCAAGGGCCACACCCAGGGCCACCAGTCGCTGATGCTCAAGCTGCCCAAGACCGGCTACGTCATCATGGCCGGCGACGCGGTTTACACCGCCGAGAACGAAAAAGGCGTGGTGCCCGGCATCACCTGGAGCGCCGACTACTCGATGAAGGCCATCGACCGGCTGAAGAACATTCGCGACACCCGCAACGGCCAGCTCTGGTACAGCCACGAGCCGGCGCAGTATGAGTCGCACAAGGGCAAGGTCTACGACTGAGCCACGGGCCACCCCGCCCGGTCCACCCGACCCGCCACCGGCGGGTCGTTTTTCGTGCACCTGCCTGAAATCCCTGTACCCGCCCTGTGCCTGCCAGTGTCGAATTCCTTGAGGTGCGCAAAAGTTATGGCGCGCAACCCGTGTTGCGGGGTGTCAGTTTCAGCGTGGCGCGCGGCGAGATCGTCGGCCTGCTCGGCCCCAACGGCTGCGGCAAGACCACCACGCTGCGCTTGATCGCGGGCTTTCTGTCGCCCGACGCGGGCGAGGTACGGGTTTGCGGCCAGACCGTGGGCACCGGCTCGCTGGCGGCACGCCGGCATATCGGCTACCTGCCCGAGAAGCCGCCGCTCTACGACGCTCTGCGGGTGGCCGACTACCTGCACTTCGTCGCCGCGGCCAAAGGGCTGGGGGCTGCGGCGCGGCGCGCCGCGGTCGACCGGGCGATGACCGACTACGCGCTGACGGCGGTTGCGCGCAAGATCATCGGCACCTTGTCCAAGGGCTACCGCCAGCGTGTCGGGCTGGCGCAGGCCACCCTGGCCGAGCCCGAGGTGCTGCTGCTCGACGAGGCCACCAACGGCCTGGACGCGCTGCAAATCGTCGAGGCACGTGGCCTGATCCGCGCCGGCAGCCAGGGCCGCGCCGTTCTGTTTTGCAGCCACCTGATGCAGGAGGTGGCTGCCCTGTGCGACCGGGTGCTGGTGCTGCACGAGGGCCGGCCTGTGGCGCTGGGTGAGGCCTCGCCGACGCCCCGCTTCGCGTTGCGCCTGGCCGGCCTGGCCGCGGCCGACGCTGTCAGGCTGCTGGGTGCGGTGGCCGGCGTCAGCGAGATCGATTGCCACACCGAGGGCGACGATACCGTGTTTTGCTGCACCGGGCAGACGCCGCTGGTGGCCGATGCCCTGGCGCGCTGTGCCACAGCCCATGGCCGGCTGCTGTCGCTGGAAGTGCAGCGCGCCAGCCTGGAGGACCGTTTCATCGCCGCGATGCAGCGTGAGGGCCGGGCACCGACCTTGCCGACTGCTCCACCCACAGCCGCCGGCACGCAGCCCAGCGCCGAGGTGGCCGCATGACGGCGCTGTGGGCGCTGTTCATCAAGGAACTGCGCGAATACTTTGCCACCCCGATCGCCTTTGTGCTGCTGGCGGTGTTCTGGGCCTTGACCGGTTGGTTTTTCAGCTTCGGTCTGTTTTTTGTCAACGTGGCGCAGATGGTGGGCAGCTTTCACAACATGAGCCTGCTGCTGTTGCTGGTGATGCCGCTGCTGACGATGCGGGTGTTTGCCGAGGAGAACAAGTCCGGCACGATGGAGTTGCTGCTGTCGCTGCCGCTGGCCGAGTGGCAGATCGTGTTGGCCAAGTTTGCGGCGGCCTTCGTGATGCTGCTGATCATGCTGGCCGGCACCGCCACCGCCGTGCTGCCGCTGCTGCTGTTTGCCCAGCCCGACCTCGGCCCGATCCTGGGTGGTTACATCGGCATCACGCTGCTGGGCGCCGCCTTCATGGGCGTGGGCATGCTGATGTCGTCACTGACCAGCAACCAGATCGTCGCGGCGCTGCTGACCTGGTGTGTGCTGACGCTGTTGTGGTTTGCCGACTATGCGTCTGCGCTGGACGCGTTGCCCGGCTTGCGCGGGCTGTTCCTGCACCTGTCGTTCTCGGTGCATTATGTTGACGTGATCCGCGGCGTGATCAACCTGGCGACGGTGTGTTACTTCCTCAGCGTGCTGGGGGTGTCGCTGGCGCTGACCACCTTGCTGCTGAAGGCGAGGCGCGCATGAGCAGCCGGTGGCTGACCCGCGCCGCGCTGGTCTTGCCGGCACTGGCCCTCGTTGCCGCGGCGGCGGCGATCAACCTGTGGGCGGTGACGCACCCGGTGCGCATCGACCTGACCAGCGGTGGCGTCTACTCGATAGGCCCGCAGACCCAGCAGGTGCTCAAGGCGCTGCGCGAGCCGGTGCAGGTGACATTTTTCTACGACCTGCGCAGCAAGGAGATGAGCGACGCGCGGGCGCTGCTCAAGCAGTACGCCGCCGTCACACCGCTGCTGACGGTCAGCAGCTTCGACCCGGCCATCGCGCCGGCCGAGGCCCGGCGCTACCGGGTGCAGTTTGCCGGCACCACGGTGTTCGAGTCCGGCGGCCGGCGGGTGGTGGTCAGCGGCGGCTCGGAGGCCGACTTCACCAACGGCCTGATCCGCGTCACCGCCCAGGGCAACCAGGCGGTCTGCTTCACCGAGGGCCATGTCGAGGCCGATCCGCAAAGCCTGTCCACCCACGACCATTTCGAGGGCGACATGGGCAGCGGCCACTCGCACAGCTCGGGTGGCCGGTCGCTGGTGATGCACGAGCGCCACGGCATGGGCATGGCGCGCGACGCGCTGCAGACATTGGGCTACACGGTGCGCAGCGTGGCGCTGGTGCGCGGCCCGGGCCAGCTGGCGGGCTGCACCGTGGTGGTCATCGCCGCGCCGCAGCAGGCCTTCGAGGCGGCCGAGGTGGAACAACTGCGGGTGTGGGCGCTGGCCGGCGGCCGGCTGATTGCGCTGATCGACCCCTTCGTGACCAGCGGGCTGGACCCGCTGTTTGCCGAGTTCGGCCTGCAGGTGGAGCACCGCCAGGTCTTCGACGACAAGAGCCACTACTGGACCGATGCCGCCACGCCGGCGGTGTCGAGCTACCCGCGCCACAAGATCACCCGCAACCTGGGCCTGACGTTCTACCCGGGTGCCGTATCGCTGGCGCCTTTGCCTATGCGCGGCAAGGCCGGCGAGGTGCGGTTGACGCCTCTGGTGCAGACCAGCGACGCCGCCCGCAGCGAGGCCATCGGCCCCGGCGGCAAGCCGCCCGACACTGGCTTGCAGACCCTGGCCGTGCTGGCCACCCGCAAGCTGGCGGGGCCGGCCGGCGCTGCGTCAAGCGCGGCGGCGGGCTCATCGGACGAGCCCCTCGCCGATGCTCGGGCCGAACTGCTGCTGGTGGGTGATGGCGACTTCGCCAGCAACTCCTTCTTCCACGTGCTGGGCAACGGCGCGCTGTTTCTCAATGCCGTCAGCTACCTGGCCGACCAGCAGCGCCTGATCGACATCACGCCCAGAAACTACGAGCTGCCGCGGTTGCAGATGACCAACGGCCAGATGCGCGCCACCTTTGTGCTGAGCACGCTGCTGCTGCCCGCCGCCGCGCTGGGCTGGGCGGTGTGGGCCGGCTGGCGCAGGCGCCGCGGATGAGCCGCACAGTGCGGCCTGCGGCGGCTCTGCGTGCGTTGGGCTGGCTGGCACTGCTGCTTGGCGCGGTGGCGCTGATCGCCTGGCAGCTGCAGCATCCCAACGCGCCCAAGGTCGGCGCCGATGAGCAACTCGGCGCGCCGCTGGTTGCCCTGCCCTATGCCGACTGGGCCGCTGTCGAGGGCCTGCACCGGGGCGAGCGGGTGCGTTTCGAGCGCGACGCGGCAGGTGCCTGGTTCCGGCACGACAGCGTGGCCGGCGAGGCCAGCGGCCATACGCACCGCAGCGACCCCGCTGAGGCCGAGCGCATCCAGGGTGTGTTGCAGACGTTTTCACGCGCCCGTATCGAGCGCACGCTCAGCGCCGATGCCCAACACCTGGCGCGCTATGGCCTGGGCAATCCAGCGCTGATCCTGCTGATCCACGACCACGACGGGCGGGTGCGGCAAACGCTGGAGTTTGGCGACGTGGCGCCCGACCAGCTCAGCCGCTACCTGCACCTGCCGCAAACCCGGCAGGCGCTCACGGTGGCCAACTTCCATGTGCTGGCCTTGATGTCGTTGATGGCGCCAGCACCGGGCGCATCCCGACCGTGACAGCCAGCGTTGGATGGCGCCAGCAAGGGCGGCTGGGCGCCTGGCCTGGGCAGCCAGGGCTGGCCCGGGTGTCGTCACTGGTCTTGGCGCTGGTCTTGGGCGCCGCCCTGCCAGTGCAGGCACACCGCGGCGGCGAAAGCCAGTTGGTGCTGACCGTCGAAGGGCCGCTGATCCATGCCGACTGGTCGATCGACCTGAGCGACTGGGTGTTGGCATCGGCACCGCTGGCCAAGCCGGCGGACAGCGCGCCGTCCGATATGACTGCAGCCCGGGCCTGGCTGGCCAACCGGCCCTTGTTGCCGGCACAGGCCCTGGCCCGCCTGAGCCTGTCGGCCGACGGCAATCCTTGCACAACCGGCGCCGCACAACACGAGCTGCTGGCACGCCCGCAAGGTCTGGTGCTGGTGCTCAAGTTCTCGGCGCGCTGTGCCCAGACCGTGCAGCGGCTGGCGGTCGGCTACCACCTGCTGTTCGACACCGACCCGAGACACCAGGGCTTGCTGACGCTGCGTGCCGGCGCCTTGGTCCGGCCGGCGGTGTTCACCGCCGACAGCCCGGACCAGGTGTTCACCTTGCAGGGCGCCCCGCGCTGGGAGCACGCGGCCGACGATCTGCGCTCCGGCATCTGGCACATCTGGACCGGCTGGGACCACCTGTTGTTTCTGCTGTGCCTGGTGCTGCCGGCGGTGCTGGTGCCACGCGGCGCCAAGGCCAACGCCGCGCACGCGGCGGGACCTTCAGCGAATCTGGCAGCCCAGGCAGCGCCCGCCGCGATCGAGGTCTTGAAGGTGGTGACGGCCTTCACTGTCGCGCACTCGGTCACCCTGAGCCTGGCGGCGCTGCAGTGGATCAGCCTGCCGCCGCGCCTGGTGGAGTCGGTGATCGCGGCCTCGGTGCTGCTGGCCGCGACGATGAACCTGCATGCCGTGCCGCACCTGCGCCGCTGGCAGGCCGCGTTTGCCTTCGGGCTGGTGCACGGCTTCGGCTTTGCGTCGGCACTGGGCGACACGGGCGTCTCGGGCCCTGGCCTGGTGCCGACCCTGATCGCCTTCAACCTGGGTGTCGAGGTCGGCCAGTTGGCCGTCGTGGCCACGCTGCTGCCGCTGGCCTATGCGCTGCGAAGGGTCACCGGCACTGGGCCAGCGTTGATGCGGACGAGTTCGGCGGCGATCGCGGTGCTGGCGCTGCTGTGGTTCATAGAGCGGGCGTTCGACCTGCGCTTCATGCCGGTCCACTGAGCCCGCCGGCACCCGCCGTACTCAGCGGTCCTTGAACACCGCTTGGCGCTTGCCCAGAAAGGCCGCCACACCCTCGGCAAAATCGGCGCCGCGGCTCATGGCGCCCTGCGCCCGGGCCTCCTGACTCAGCGCGTCGTCATAGTCCATCGGCATCGCGTCGTCGATGATCTTGCGGGTGGCGGCCAGTGCCGGCGACGACATCTTGGCCAGCCGACCCGCCACAGCGAGCGTGGCCTCGTCCAGGCCGGCATCGTCCACGCAGCGCCAGATCATGCCGATGCGTTCGGCCTCTTCGGCCGGCAGCTTGTCGCCCAGCATCGCCAGGCCGATGGCCCGCGCCCGGCCCACCAGTCGCGGCAGCAGCCAGGTGCCGCCGCCGTCCGGCACCAGGCCGATCTTGGAAAACGCCTGGATGAAGCTGGCCGAGCGCGCAGCGATCACGATGTCGCAGCCCAGCGCGATGTTGGCGCCGGCGCCTGCGGCCACGCCGTTGACCCGGGCGATCACCGGCACCGGCATGCTGCGGATGCGCAGCGCCAGCGGCTTGTAGTGGCGCTCGACCACGCCCTCCACATCGCTGGGCTGGCCGTCGGCGCCCATGCCGGGCTCGCCCAGGTCCTGGCCGGCGCAAAAGGCCCGGCCGGCGCCGGTCAGCACCACGCAGCGCACGCGGCTGTCGGCGGCAGCGGCCTCCAGCGCCAGCCGCAATTCCAGGTGCATCGCTGCGGTAAAGCTGTTGAGCGCCTGCGGCCGGTTCAGGGTCAGCGTGCGGACGGCATCTTGGTCGGTGATCAGCACCAGGGGTTCGGACATTTGCGGGCTCCGTGAAACAGGCAAGGGGTGGACCGGCAGACCAGGGCTGCGGCAACCCGCATTCTGCCGCCGCGGCGCCGATCGCCAACCCAGAGACGGCGCGGGCCAGACCGGCGCCTGAGACTGGGGCGGGCCAGTGCGCCAGGGTCTGACCCGCCGACGCCGGCGGGTAACATGCGCGCGCCATGAGTGCCCAAGAATTTGCCCCCGGTCTGTTCATCCGGGGCTTTGTCCCGCCACTGCCGCTGACGCACTACCGCCTGGTGGCTTTCGACATGGACTCGACACTGATCAACATCGAGTGTGTGGACGAAATTGCCGCGGTGGCTGGCCGCCGGGACGAAGTCGCCGCCATCACCGAGGCCACGATGCGTGGCGAGATCACCAACTTCAAGGACAGTCTGCGCCGCCGCGTGGCCCTGCTGCGCGGTGTGCCCGAGAGCGCATTGGCCACCGTCTATGCCGAACGCCTGCGGCTCAACCCGGGTGTCGAGGCCTTTGTCGCTGCCTGCCAGGCGGCGGGTCTCAAGACGCTGCTGGTCTCAGGCGGATTCAGCTATTTCTCAGAGCGCATCCGGCACCGTCTGGGGCTGGACTTTGCCCGCGCCAACGTGCTGGAGATCGCGCACGGTCACCTCACCGGCGCGCTGGTCGAGCGGCCCTGGGGCGATATCTGCGACGGCAACGAGAAACGCCGCGTGGTGATGGAAGTCTGCGAGCTGATGGGCATAGACCCCGACCGCGCGATTGCCGTGGGCGACGGCGCCAACGACCTGCCGATGATGAGCGTGGCCGGCCTGTCAATCTGCTTCCACGGCAAGCCGGCGGTGCGCGAGCAGGCCATGATCTCGATCGAAGCCGGCGGCATGGACCGCGCGCTGGAACTGCTGGCGCGCTGAGCGCCGAGAGACAGCGCGGGGCTAGAAGCCCAGCGAGGCCATCAGCGCGTCCACATCGTCCTGCGCCACCGCCTTCTCGGGCACCTGCGGCCCCAGCAGCGGGGCAAACTCCAGCACCGGCGACGCGGCGCCCTCGCTCTGCGCCAGCAACTGCCTGAGTTGCTGCTCGGTGTGGCTGATGATCTGCACCGCCTTCTTGATCACCTGCCCGGACAGGTCCTGAAAATCCTGCGCCATCATGATCTGGCTGAGCACGGCAGCGTGGGCCCTGTTTTCAGCCGTCTGCTGCTGCAGCACGGCCGCGGCCTCGGCCAAGGCGGCGCGGGCCTCGCCAACGCCCAGCGCGGGGTGATCGGCCAAATCGGCCAGGCGGGCAGACAGCTCGCTGGCCTGCGCGGCGGCGGGGCCGCAGCGCAACTGCGCCTCATCCACCAGGTCGAGCACCTTGTTGGCCGCTGTTTCGGTCATCTGGGCCACATGCGCCAGGCGCGCGCGGGCATCGGGCAACTCGTCGGCCAGCTGGTGAAAGGCCACATCCCAGCCCAGGTCCACCAGCGTGCTGCCCAACAGGCGCACCCGCTCGTCGAGTTGATCGAGGGCGTACTGACCTGCTGACATGTCACTCACGGCGGCGCACTCCAAAGGCGGGTTGTTCTGATGGCAGGGCTGGGAGGCCAACAGGCGCCGGATGCCGCCGGCAGTGGGCAGCCCGAGGACGCGGCCCTGCTGTGGTCTCTTATCGGCAGCCGGTCGCCGCTTCTTGATCGCTTTCTTGTTCGCCGACCCGACATCCCGAGCCCCAGCGGCACGAACGCGACATCGCGGGCCCGACGCTGGCGGTTGCCGTATCAGGGCGCGCCCCGGTGCGGCCGGGGCCGAACCCGACCACAATCCTTGCCAACCCTCAGCCTAGAAAGCGCCACCATGATCGTCGTCCACCACCTCAATGATTCGCGCTCGCAGCGTGTGCTCTGGCTGCTCGAAGAGCTGGGCCTGCCGTACGAGATCCAACACTACGCCCGGGACGCCACCACCCGGTTGGCGCCGGCCGCGTTGATGGCGGTGCACCCGCTGGGCAAGTCGCCGGTGCTGGAGGACGACGGCTTGAAGATCATCGAGTCGGGCGCGATCATCGACTACCTGATCCGCCAGCACGGCGGCGGTCGATTGCAGCCGGCTGCGGGCACGCCCGATTTCGAGGCCTACCAGCAGTGGCTGCATTACGCCGAAGGCTCGGCCATGCTCCCGCTGATGCTCAAGCTCTATGTCGGCCGGCTGGGCGACGCCGGCGCGCCGCTGGCGCCGCGCATCAACAGCGAATTGGCCAACCACCTGGGATATGTCGAGCGCAGCCTGCAGGGCCGCGACTGGCTGGTGGGCAACGACTTGACCGGTGCCGACATCCAGATGAGTTTTGTCGGCGAGGCGGCGCGTGGCCTGCGCGCCAGCTACCCGGCGATGGATGCCTGGGTCAAGCGCTTCCAGGCCCGGCCGGCTTACCAGCGCGCGCTGGAGCGCGGCGGGCCGTACACCCTGGCGGGTTGATCTGACGGCCCTGCGCTGACGCCGGCTGGCGTCAGCGCGGCTTCTAACGCAGCGACGCGTTGAGCTGCGCCAGCGCCGCCTGGCCCGGGCACAGGTCGGCCTCGCCCAGGCTGTTCAGCGGCCGGGCCACCGTGTTCAGGCCGTGGTGCAGGTCCGAGGCTTCCGGGTCGATGTAGAGCAGGCCGGTGGCGATCTCGCCACGCGCCTGGTGCGCCATCACCTGGTTCATCGCGCCGATGCGGTCGGTCGGGTCGTAGTCGGCCTGTAGCCGGCGCAACCGCATCACGCTGCCGTCGTGCTGGGGCAGCGTGATGACTTCGCCAAAGCCCACATCCGCCGTGACGGGTGCGGCCAGGTCGATGAAGTCGATCCGGCTCACCGCCTCGTTGTGCTCGCGCACATAGTCGTAGCTGCGGGTGCTGCCGGCATGGTTGTTGAAAGCCACGCAGGGGCTGATCACGTCGATGAAGGCCGCGCCGCCGTGGCGGATGGCGCCCTCGATCAGCGGCACCAACTGGCCCTTGTCGCCCGAGAAACCCCTTGCGACGTAAGTGGCGCCCAGTTGCAGCGCCATGCCCACCAAGTCCACCGGCGAGTCGGGGTTGACGACGCCTTTTTTGCTCTTGCTGCCGCGGTCGGCGGTGGCCGAGAATTGGCCCTTGGTCAGGCCGTAGACGCCGTTGTTCTCGACGATGTAGACCATGCGCACCGCCCGCCGCATGGCATGCACAAACTGGCCGATGCCGATGGACGCCGAATCGCCGTCGCCCGACACCCCCAGGTACAGCAGGTCGCGGTTGGCCAGGTTGGCGCCGGTCAGCACGCTGGGCATGCGGCCGTGCACGGTGTTGAAGCCGTGGCTGGCGCCCAGAAAATAGTCGGGGGTCTTGCTGGAGCAGCCGATGCCCGACAGCTTGGCCACCCGGTGCGGGGCGATGTCAAGCTGCCAGCAGGCCTGCACGATGGCGGCCGAGATCGAGTCGTGGCCACAGCCGGCGCAC
>JBBRZR010000080.1:0-13595 GCA_038236495.1 Burkholderiales bacterium | reverse complement strand
TGGCCGAGGGCCTGGCCACGGCCGAGGACATCGACGCCGGCATGAAGCTGGGCTGCAACCAGCCGATAGGCCCGCTGGCGCTGGCCGACATGATTGGGCTGGACGTCTGCCTGGCGGTGATGGAGGTCTATGTGCAGGAGTACGCCGACTCCAAGTACCGGCCCTGCCCGCTGCTCAAGGAGATGGTGGCCGCCGGCTGGCTGGGCCGCAAGAGCGGCCGGGGCGTGTACCGCTACGCAGCGGTCTGAGCCGGGGGCTCAGGCTGGCGGCAGCAGGTTCAAGGCTTGCAGGGCCGCCCAGGCGCCTTCGTAGTCGTGCGCCAACAACGGCAGTTCAAGCGTGCGGGTGGCGGTTTCACCCAGCGTGGCGCGCAGCTGGGGTTCGATCTCGCGAAAACACGCCCCGGCCTTGAAATCTGCGCTCTGCAACAGGCCAGACAGCACTGCGATCGCGGCCAGCAGCTCGGCTGCGGGTAGCGCGGGCGCGTTCGGGCCACCGAAGGTATCTGCGCTGCCCGCCAAACCGCCCGCAAGGCGGCCCGTGATGTCGCGCACCAGCACCGCCACGGCCGCTTTCAGGGTGGCCGCCTGGGCCAGCGCGTCTTGCCGCACGGCGTCCCCGTCAACAGGCAGGGACGTGTTTTCCAGTGTCGATTCCAGGGCCAGCGACAGCCCCGCCAGATCGGTGGCCCCGATGGCGCCACAGGAGCCGCGCAGCGAGTGCAGCCAGCCTTGCGCGTCGGTCCGGCGGCCTTGCGCCAGGGCGGCGTCCAGGTCCGGCAGTCCGGCGCCATAGGCTTGGGCAAACTGGCGCAGCACCCGCGCAAACAACAGGTCGCGGCCGGGCAGGTACAGCAAGGCCCGTGACATCGTCAGCCCGGGGATGCCCGCCAGCGCGCGCGCCACGACCCCGCCGTCGCCAGGGTCGACCGGTACGACGGCGGCGGCTGTTGCGGAGTGGCCGGCCGGCAGTGCAGTGGCACGGTCGGTCGGCAGGGTTGCCGTCAGCGCGGCCGGCGGCGGCGCCGGCACGCCGGGTGGGGCCCGGTCGGGCAGCCAGCGCGCCAGCATCGCATACAGCAAGTCAGGCTCGACCGGCTTGGCCAGGTGGTCGTCCATGCCTGCGTCCAGGCAGGCCTCGCGGTCGTCACCAAAGGCGTTGGCGGTCATGGCCAGCACGGGGGTGCGGGCATGTTGCGGCAGGCGGCGCAGCGCCCGGGTGGCCGAAAGACCGTCCATCACCGGCATCTGCATGTCCATCAGGACCAGGTCGTAGGGGTGCTGCTGTGCCAGCGCAACCGCCTGCGCACCGTCGGCCGCCACGTCGACCACCATGCCCACCGCACGCAGCAGCTCGCCCGCGACCTCCTGGTTGATGCGGTTGTCCTCAGCCAGCAGCACATGCGCGCCCACCAGGCGGTGGCGCGCCAGCAGTGCCTGCGCAGGGACAGGCCGGTTCGGCCCCAGACCCACCCCATCGTCGGCCGGCAACGGCCCGGTGGCCTGCTGCAGACCTGCGGTAAACCAGAAACAACTGCCCTGACCCGGTTCGCTTTGCGCCCCAACCTCGCCACCCATCAGCTGCGCCAACCGGCGGGTGATCGTCAGGCCCAGGCCGGTACCGCCGAAGCGCCGGGTGCTGGACGTGTCCGCCTGTTCGAAAGCCGAGAACAAACGGTCCATCTTGTCCGGCGGCACGCCCACGCCGGTGTCGGTGACTGAAATGCGCAGCCAGACCCGATCCCCGCCCTGCCCTTCGCTGTCCTGCCGATCAGGGTCCGCCAGCACAGCGCAGCGCAGCACGATGCTGCCGCGGTCGGTGAACTTGACTGCGTTGCTCATCAGGTTGAGCACCGCCTGCGACAACCGGGTGGGGTCGCCGCACAGCACGGCCGGCACGCCGTCGGCCAGCAGCTCCAGCACCAGCCCCTTGTCGCGGGCGCGCTCGGCCACCAGCGCGCAAGTGCGGTGCAGCAACGCGGCCACCGGAAAGTTGGTGCGCGCCAGGCTGAGCTTGCCCGACTCGATCTTGCTGAGGTCCAGCACGTCGTTGATCACGTCGAGCAGGTGGTGCGCAGCGTCCGACAGCTTGCCCAGACGCCGTGCGGCCACCGGCTCGGGCCCGTCGCGCTGCATCAGGTGGGTCAGGCCGATGATGGCGTTCATCGGCGTGCGGATCTCGTGGCTCATGTTGGCCAGAAAGGCGGACTTGGCCCGGTTGGCGGCCTCGGCGCGGTCGCGCGCACCCGTCAGCTCGTCGTTGAGCGTCTGCAGCCGCAGCTCGGCTTGCTTGAGCGGCGAGATGTCGGACACCAGCACAAACAGCCCCATCACGGCCGCGCCGTGGCGATCGGGCACGTAATGCACCCAGACATGGCGCAGCGCACCGTCCGGCCGGACCAAGGGGTACTCGAAGTGCTGGGCCCGACCGGCCAAGGCGTCGGCAAATGCGATCTCACCGGCGTCGTCATCAGGGTCGCCGACGACCTGCTCGCGCGTCAGGCCCACCAACTCGGGGCCCCGGCCGAACCACTCGATGTAGGCCCGGTTGGCAAAGCGCAGCACGCGGTCGGCGCCCCAGTAGCCCACCATGTCCGGCAGGTTGTCGGCAATCGAGCGCAGGAAGTGCTCGCTGTCGGTGCGCGCCACCACGGCCCGGCGCAGCTCGTCGGTACGCGCGGCGACCTCGTCCTCCAGGCGCTGCCGGTAGCCCAGCAACTCGGCCTCGTTGCGTTTGCGCTCGGTCACATCGCGGCAGACAAAAAACCAGACGGTGCGCTGCTGGAGCACCAGGCGGCTGACACTGGCCTCGACGTCGATCACCGTGCCGTCGCTGCGCTTCAGCGCCAGCTGGCGGATTTCGGCGGGCTGGTCGGCTGCGGCCAGCCTGGCCAACACCAGATCGCGGGATCGGTGCACGTTCCAGTCCCAGGCGTGCATCTGCTTTACCACCTCGATGCTGTGGCCCAGCATGTTGGCAAAGGCGGCATTGACCTCGTCGACCGAGCCGTCGGTGTTGAGCACCACCACGCCGTCGCGCGACTGCTCGATCATCACGCGGCGGCGGCTGGCGTCGTCGCGCAGGCGCTGGGCGATCTGGCGTTGTTCGGTGATGTCGAGCAAGGTACCCACCAGGCGCAGCGGGATGCCGCCGGGCCCGCGCTCGAGCACGCCGCGCTCGCGCACCCAGCGCAGTTGCCCGTCATAGCCGAACAGGCGCGCCTCGATCACAAACAGGCCGGTGCGGTGCAGCGCATCGTCATACGCGGCCAGCAGGCCGGCACGGTCCTCGCGGTGCACCAGGGTCAGCATCTCGGCCACGCTGCACTCGGCGTCATCCAGCCGGGCCGGATCCCGGCCCAGGCGGCGCGCCGCATCTGCCGACCAGCGGATGCGCTGGCTCACCAGATCCCAATCCCACACACCCATCTCGCTGGCCACCAGCGCCACGCCCAGACGCCGCTCGCTCTCGCGCAGCGCCGCCTCCGACCGCTTGCTGTGGGTGACATCGCGGCACACCGCAAACACCCAGCGTTGCCCGTCCACCGCCACCACGCTGGCACCGACGTCCAGCGCCATCACGCTGCCGTCGACCCGCTGCACGCTGGCCTCGAAGCGGGTCCGCGTCCCGGCCGGCGCCAGCCGCAGCGCCCGAGCCTGGGGGGCTGGCCAGGTGATGCCCAGGTCGGCCAGGTCGAGCCCGGTCAACTCGGCCAGCGGCCGGGCCAGCAGGGCGGCCAGCGCCGGATTGGCTTCGGCGACACGGCCTGAATCCCCAAGCACCAGCACACCGTCACGCGATTGCTCGATCAGCACACGCCGGCGCACCGCATCCTGGGCCAGCCGGGCCTGCGCCTCGCGGCGGGCGGTGATGTCCTGCACCGTGCCCACCAGTCGCTGCGGCAGGCCGTCTGCGTCGTGCTGCAGCAAGCCGGTGGCCGCCAGCCACTGCACCGCGCCGTCGGCCCGCAAAAAGCGGCACTCCAGCGCCAGCGGTCGCTCATCGACCAGGCTGCAACGCACCGCCTCCTGGACGGCGGCACGGTCGTCCGGGTGCAGGCGGCGTAACAACTGGGCGCCGCGCACCGCAGCACCCGGTGACGTGGCACGGCCCTCGCCCAGGATCGCCCAGACCTCGGGCGACAGGTGCAGGCGACGGGTCGCCAGGCTCCATTCCCAGACGCCCATGCCGGCGGCGGCCAGTGCCAGGCCCAGGCGCTGCTCACTGGCGCGCAGCGCCTGCTCGGCAGAGTGGCGCACGCTGACATCCCGGCTGGCGCAAAAAATCAGGTGCCGGCCCGTCAGGAGGACTCGGTGGATGCGGGTCTCGACTTGCAGGACGGCGCCGTCCCGCCGCTGCCAGCGCGACTGAAAGGTCGTGAACGCCGGCTCGTCGCGGCCCAGCACCTCCAGTGCCCGGTCCTGCGGAAAGTCGATATCCCAGTCCCACACCCGGCACCGCAACGCGTCCGCCATCGGGCTGCCCAGCAGCGCGGCAAAGCTGGCATTGGCCTGCAGCACCCGACCCTGGTCGTCCAGCAGGTAGACCGCGTCACGCGCCTGGTCAAACATGAACCGCCGCCAGGCATCCTGGTATTCGGGTGCGCTGTCGTGCGCCGGCTCGACCGGCCAGCCAGCGCCGGGGTCGGGTGCGGCGTCAACCGGCAGCATGGGATGGTGCATGGGCAGCGGACCCCCGAGCGCGGACTGGGCGCGGACTGCGCGCAATCGCTCAGCTGACGTCGGCGCGGACCGCATCGGCAGCTGCCGTGGCGGTCAAACGCTGCGGCTGGGGCGCCACGGCAGCGACGGCAGGCGCCGGCAGGTCATCGACATAGCGGTGGGCAATTGCCTCGAACTCGGCCGCGCAGTGGATGAAGGCATCGACCACCGCCGGGTCGAAATGCCGACCTTGTTCAGCCAGGATCATCGTGCGGGCGGTGTCGAGACTGAACGCCGGTTTGTAGACCCGGCGCGAGATCAGCGCATCAAAAACATCGGCCAGTGCCATCAGCCGGGCCGCCAGCGGGATCGCCTCGCCAACCAGGCCGTCCGGGTAGCCCGAGCCGTCCCAGCGCTCATGGTGGCTGCGGGCAATCTGCTTGGCCACCTGCAGAAACGGCACCGGCTGCGCCACGTCGCTCTCGGCACGGCTGATGGCGTCGGCGCCGATTTGCGCGTGGGTCTTCATCACCGCCCATTCCTCGGCGTTGAGCTTGCCCGGCTTGAGCAGCACGCTGTCCGGGATGCCGACCTTGCCGATGTCGTGCAGCGGTGCCGACTTGGCCAGCAGGTCCACCAGGCGGTCGTCGATCTGGCCGGCAAAGCGCGGGTCGCGCTGGCAGTGCAAGGCCAGCACCCGGACATAGGCCTGGGTGCGCAGCAGGTGGTTGCCGGTCTCGGGATCGCGGGTCTCGGCCAGCCGGGCCAGTGCATGCACGGTCACGTCCTGGATGCGCAGGGTCTCGGCCATGCGGCTGGCCACCTCGGCCTCCAGCCACTGGTTGCGGTCGTGCATCAGCACCCGGGCGTTCTTGAGCTCGATCTGGGTGCCCACACGCGCCATCAGGATCGGTGGGCGGATCGGCTTGGTGATGTAGTCCATCGCGCCGTGCAGCAGGCCGCGCTCTTCGTCCTCGGCGCTGTTGAGCGCGGTCAGGAACACCACCGGGATGGCGGCCGTCTCGGGGTCGGCCCGCAAGCGTGACAGTACCTCGTAGCCGTCCATCTCCGGCATCATCACGTCGAGCAGGATCAGGTCGGGCACCGGCGCGCGCTTGGCCAGGCGCAAGGCCCGCTCGCCGGAATTGGCGGCGCGCACGGCGTAGGCCGGCTGCAGCAACTCCCCGATGATCGTCAGGTTCTCGGGGTTGTCATCGACGATCAGAATCAGCGGCTGTGGCAAGGCAAAGCGTCCGGTTCAACGGTGACAACCCATCGCGCATGCAGTTCTGCACGATCCCTGCCCCGTAGGCCTGCCGTTGTATCACGGCACCTGTCGGGTGAAACCCAAAACAAGCCCCGATGGCCGTGCTGTCTTGGCCAGACCGGCCGGCGACGAGAATGGCGGCATGAGTGCCCTGCCGCAACGCATCGTCTGCCTGACCGAAGAACCGACCGAGATCCTCTACGCGCTAGGCCAGCAGGACCGCATCGTCGGTATCTCGGGCTTCACGGTCCGACCGGCCCGGGCGCGGCAAGAGAAACCACGGGTGTCTGCCTTCACCAGCGCCAAGGTCGACAAGATCCTGGCGCTGGCCCCCGACCTGGCGATCGGCTTCAGTGACATGCAGGCCGACATCGCGGCCGCGCTGATCCGCGCCGGGGTGGAGGTCTGGATCAGCAACCACCGCTCGGTGGCGGGCATCCTGGGCTATGTGCGGCGGCTGGGTGCGCTGGTCGGCGTTGCCGCCGAGGCCGACGCCTACGCCAAGCAGCTCGAAGCCCATGTGGACGCGGTGCGCCAGTCCGCGGCCCGGCTGCCGCGCCGGCCCAAGGTGTACTTCGAAGAATGGGACGTGCCGCAGATCAGTGCCATCCGCTGGGTCAGCGAACTGGTCGGCGTGGCCGGTGGCGACGACATATTTCCGCAGCGCGCGCTGGCGTCGCTGGGGCGCGACCGCATCGTCGCCGACCCGCTGGACGTGGTGGCCGCTGCGCCCGACCTGATCATCGGGTCCTGGTGCGGCAAGAAGTTCAGGCCCGAGCATGTCAGCGCCCGGCCCGGCTGGGCCGACGTGCCCGCGGTGCGCAACGCCGAGTTGCACGAGGTCAAATCGCCGCTGATCCTGCAGCCCGGCCCGGCCGCCCTGACCGACGGGCTGGACCGGCTGCACAGCATCATCACCGGCTGGGCCGAGCGCCACGCCTGATCCGGTCAGCCCCATACGCTGCCATGCGATCATCCGCGCCGACTTGCCGATCCATCCGCCCGGAGCCCCCCATGTTCAACGCCATCTTGCTGTCCCAGACCGCTGACAAGAAGACCCACGCCGAGCTCGTTGCGATGGACGATGCCCGCCTGCCCGACCCGGCAACCTTCGGGGTGACGGTAGACGTGAGCTGGTCGACCTTGAACTTCAAGGACGCGCTGGCCATCACCGGCCGCGGCGCGGTGGTGCGCAGCTGGCCGCTGGTGCCCGGCATCGATTTGGCCGGCACCGTCGCCGCCAGCCACCACCCGGACTGGAAGCCCGGCGACGCCGTGGTGGTCACCGGTTGGGGTCTGGGTGAAAACCACTGGGGCGGGCTGACGCAGCGCCAGCGGGTGCAGGCCGACTGGCTGCTGAAGATCCCGGCACCGTTCAACGCGCGCAGCGCGATGGTCATCGGCACCGCCGGCTTCACCGCCGCGCTGTGCGTGATGGCGTTGCAAAAACACGGCCTGCAGCCTGGTGACGGCGAGGTGTTGGTGACGGGCGCGGCCGGCGGCGTGGGCTCGATCGCGGTGGCGCTGCTGGCCGCACTGGGCTACCGGGTGGTGGCGTCGACCGGCCGGCCGCA
This sequence comes from Burkholderiales bacterium, assembly GCA_038236495.1. Lineage (GTDB taxonomy): Bacteria > Pseudomonadota > Gammaproteobacteria > Burkholderiales > Burkholderiaceae_C > Pseudaquabacterium. The sequence goes on along the minus strand of JBBRZR010000080.1, from coordinate 6,093 downwards.
AGAGGCCGACTACCTGACCCGGCTGGGTGCTGGCCGCATCATCGACCGGGCCGATCTGGCCGCGCCCGGCAAGCCGCTGCAAAAAGAGACCTGGGCCGGCGTGGTGGACACGGTGGGCAGCCACACCCTGGCGAATGCCTGTGCCGCCACCCGCTACAACGGCGCGGTGGCCGCCTGCGGCCTGGCCCAGGGCGCCGACCTGCCCACCACGGTGATGCCCTTCATCCTGCGCGGGGTCACGCTCTACGGCATCAACAGCGTGCTGGTGGTCAATGCGCTGCGCAGCCAGGCCTGGGACCTGATGGCCCGCCACCTGAGCACTGACCTGCTGAACAGCCTGGCCACCGAGATCGGGCTGAGCGAGGCGATCGCCTACGCCCCCAAGCTGCTGGCCGGCGAGGTGCGCGGCCGCACGGTGGTCAACACCGCGCGCTGAACGCAACAGCAGCGCCCGGGCACCGCGGCGCTGTGCCGCCGTGCGCCCAGACGGTCAGACCCGCCCAGACGCGCCAAGACGCGCCAAGACGCTCAGACCGTCTCGGCCGTGCCCAGGATGGCGGTGGCCTGGCTGGACAGCGTGCCGCCGTTGCCGTGCGCCAGCGCAATCTTGGCGCCCGCCACCTGGCGCTCAGCCCCCTCGCCGCGCAGCTGGCGCACCGCCTCGATCAACGCAAAGATGCCGTACATGCCCGGGTGGGTGCAGCTCAGGCCGCCGCCGTTGGTGTTGACCGCCAGCCGGCCGCCGGGTGCGATGGCGCCGTTTTCGACAAACGCACCGCCCTCGCCCTTGGCACAAAAGCCCAGGTCTTCAAGAAACAGAATCGTGTTGATCGTGAACGCGTCGTAGAGCGCGGCCACGTCCACATCCGCTGCGGTCAGGCCGGCCATGGCGTAGGCCGCCCGGCCACTCTGGCTGGCCGCGGTCACGGTCAGGTCGGGCATGGCCGAGATCTGCCGGTGCCAGCAGGCGGTGGCGGTGCCCAGCACGTGCACCGGCGGACGCGGCAGGTGGCGCGCCCGGTCACTGCGCACCAGCACAAAAGCGCCGGCACCGTCGGTGACCAGGCAGCAATCGCGCACGGTCAGCGGGTCGGCCACCCTACGTGCGCCCAGCACGTCGTCGATGCTCAAGGGGCCGCGCTCGAACGCCTCGGGGTTCAAACGCGCCCAGGCCCGGGCGGCCACCGCCACCTCGGCCAGCTGGCGCCGGGTGGTGCCGTAGCGTGCCATGTGGGCGGATGCCGCCAGCGCGTAGGCCGCCACCGGCATCACCGGCTCGTAGGGCATCTCGTAGGGCTGCGGGTCCATCTGGCGGCGTGCGTCGGCCACCGCCTTGCGGTTCATGGTGCCGCTGCGCTGGGTGCTGCCGTAACACACCAGCACGGCGTTGCACTGGCCGGCCGCCAAGGCCAGCATCGCCGGCATCAGGTGGGCGATGAAGCTGGAGCCGCCCAGCATCGTGCCGTCGATGAAGGTCGGGTTCAGCCCCAGGTACTCGATCACCGGCATCGGCCACATGGTGGACAGGACACTGGCGGTGCAGACACCGTCGATGTCGGCCATCGTCAGGCCGGCGTCGGCCACCGCGGCGTGCGCGGCCCGGGCCAGCAGCTCCATCTCGGTGAAACCGGGGGATTCACCGCAGCCAAAAGTGGCCACACCGGCGATAGCCGCGCTGCCGCGCAGGGATTTGAGATCAAAGCTCATGCCGTCACCTGCGCATCGAACACCACCAGGCCGTGGCCATTGGCTTGCGCCACCCGTGCCTGCACCCGCAAGCCGACCGTCACTGCCGCGGGCGCCACGCCCTCGACCCGGCTCATCAGCCGCACGCCCTCGTCGAGCTCGACCAGGCAGAGGTTGTAGTCGCCACCCAGCTCGGCCTTGCGCCGGATGGTGGTGACCGCCGCGACGGTGCCGCCACCCGCAGGCGCCACCAGGGCGGGGCCCAGCGCGCCGCAGTGCGGGCACAGCTCGCGCGGAAAGTAGACGTGTCGGCCACAGGCGCCGCAGTGCTGGATCAGGAAGCGGCCCTGGTCTAGCGCCTGTTGGTGCTGGGCCTGGATGCCGGGGGTGGGCAAGGTCATGGTGGCTTGGGGTTGAAGGTCGTGATCAAGGATGGCACACAGTCTGCCCAATGCCGGCGCGGCGCGCCATTCGTGATTGCCAAAGGGCCACCCGGCCGGCGCACAAACCCCGGTCTGCATGCCCGGGGTGCAAACCCCGGCTGCCGCAATCCCGGGGTGCAAACCCCGGCTTCGGCAATCCCGAATTGCAAGACGCGGTGGATGGCGCCAAGCTCCAAAGCAACCCACTTCTGCCTGGATGCACCCATGACCCGTCTCCGCCCCTGCCGCCGTAGGTTGTTGCTGTCGGCTGCCGCCATCGCCACGGCCGCCGTGCTGGCTTTGCCCGCCGTGGCCCAGCCCGCCGGCGTACCGGTGCGTTTGCTGGTGGGCTATGCCGCTGGCGGGCCGGTCGATGCGATGGCGCGCATCTTTGCGCCGGCACTGGCGCAAGAACTGGGCGCCAACGTGATCGTCGAGAACAAGCCCGGCGCCAGCGGCGCGCTGGCCGGCGAGTTGACGGTGGGCTCAGCGGCCGATGGCAGCACGCTGTTTTTTGCCGCCAGCCCCACCATCACCATCGTGCCGCACATCCAGAAAAAGCTGCGCTACGACCCGGCGCGCGACCTGACCGCGCTGGCGCCGCTGCTGAGCTACGCCAACGTGCTGGTGGTGCCCAAAGACAGCCCGCTGCGCAACCTGACCGACCTGCTGGCCGCCGCACGTGCCAACCCGGGCAAGCTGTTCTACGGCTCGGCGGGTGTGGGCGCGTCCAACCACCTCAGCGGCGAGCTGCTGGCAGCGCAAGCCAAGGTGCAACTGGTGCATGTGCCCTACAAAGGCAATGCGCCGGCGATGAACGATGTGATCGGCGGCCAGTTGCAGATGATGTTCGACATCGTCGGCGGGGCGCAAAAGTACATCACCGGCGGCCAGGTGCGGGCGCTGGCGGTGACCTCGGCCACGCGCAACCCGATGCTGCCCGAGGTGCCAACGATGCGCGAGGCCGGCCTGCCCGGCTACGAGGTGGGCGGCTGGTACGGCCTGTACGGCCCGCCCAGGATGGCGCAGGCGCTGGTGGACCGCCTGGCCGACGCCACCCGCCGTGTGCTGGCCAAGCCGGACTTCCAGGCCCGGCTGGCTGCGCTGGGCTACAGCCCGTGGTCGGGCACCGGCGAGCAACTGGCCGCCCAGGCCGCCAAAGACCTGGCGCTGTGGGGCACGGTGACCAAGGGCATCGAGATCGAATAAGCCTGCCCGGCCGGTAGGCTAGAGTTTGCGGCTGACCCGTCCGGCCCCACCCGGCGCCGGACCCGCCCCTTCAGGAGAACCCCATGGACACAAAAACCTCACCGCTTGCCGCCCTGGTTGATCCCAGCCTGCTCAAGACCGACGCGCTGATCGGCGGCGAATGGGTCGCCGCTGGCGCGGCCGGCGCCAGCCGCTTCGATGTCACCGACCCGGCCACCGGCTTGAAACTGACCGACGTGGCCAACCTCGGCCCGGTCGATTGCCACAACGCCATCGTCGCCGCCGAAAAAGCACTCGGCCCCTGGCGCGCCAAGACCGCCAAGGAGCGCGCCGCCATCATGATGAAGTGGTTTGCGCTGCTCAACGCCCATGCCGACGACCTGGCCCGCATCATGACCGCCGAACAGGGCAAGCCGCTGGCCGAGGCGCGTGGCGAGGTGGTCTACGGCGCCAGCTTCATCGAGTGGTTTGCCGAAGAAGCCAAGCGCATCTACGGCGAGACCATCCCCACCACCGACAACAACAAGCGCTACCTCGTCATCAAGCAGCCGATCGGCGTCTGCGCGGCGATCACGCCGTGGAACTTTCCGATCGCGATGATCACCCGCAAGGTCGCACCCGCGCTGGCTGCTGGCTGCACCGTGGTGATCAAGCCGGCCGAGGCCACGCCGCTGTCCGCGCTGGCGGTGGCCGAACTGGCGCAGCGTGCCGGCATGCCGGCCGGTGTGCTCAACATCATCACCGCCGACGCCGATCAATCGATAGAGATCGGCAAGGTGCTGTGCAGCAGCGATGTGGTGCGCCATTTGTCGTTCACCGGATCGACCGAGGTCGGCCGCATCCTGGCCCGGCAATGTGCGCCCACCGTCAAGAAGATCAGCCTGGAGCTGGGCGGTAACGCGCCGTTCATCGTGTTCGACGATGCCGACATCGACTCGGCGGTCGAGGGCGCGATGGTCAGCAAGTACCGCAATGCCGGGCAGACCTGCGTTTGCGCCAACCGTTTTTATGTTCAAGCCGGTGTCTATGACCAGTTTGTTGAAAAACTCGCTGCCAAGGCCGGCGCGATCAAGGTCGGCAACGGGTTTGAGGCCGGCGTCCACCAGGGCCCGATGATCGACGACCAGGCGATCGTCAAGGTCGAGGCCCATGTCGCCGACGCCCTGGCCAAAGGCGCGCGGCTGCTGGTGGGCGGCAGCAAGATCGGCGAGCGGTTCTACACCCCCACCGTGCTGGCCGACGTCACGTCCGACATGCTGTGCGCCAAGGAGGAGACCTTCGGCCCGGTGGCGCCGGTGTTCCGCTTCGAGACTGAAGATCAGGTGGTGGCCTTGGCCAACGACACCGAGTTTGGTCTGGCCAGCTACTTCTACAGCCGCGACATCGGCCGGGTGTTCCGCGTCGGCGAGGCGCTGGAATACGGCATGGTGGGCATCAACACCGGGCTGATCTCGGTGGCCGAGGTGCCGTTTGGTGGCGTCAAGCAGTCCGGCCTGGGCCGCGAAGGTGCGCACCAGGGCATGGACGACTATGTCGAGATCAAGTACCTCTGCCTGGGCGACATCCTGAAATGAGGCGGGTGGGCGGCTGAAGCGAACTGGCCGCGCGGCCTGCGCTGGGCCAGCCACAGCTGCTGCGGGTCAATCGTCGTTGGCGGCCGCGGCACCACCGCCGTGTTGGCTCAGGCCGGCACGGCCCAGCGCCCGGCTTTCACCCGCCTGGGCCAAGGCGCGGCGCAGCAGGGCTTCGGCCTCCTTGCCGTGCTGCGGGTACTGCGCCACGCCCACACACACGGCCACCGCCACATCCTGGCCAGCCACGCTGAACGGCCGCTGCAGCGATTGGGCCAGTTTGGCCACCACCCGGTCGGCATTGGCGGCGTCGTCGATCCAGGCCAGCAGCACCACGAAGCTGTCGGCACCGACCGAGGCCACCACATCGCTGGCCCGCAGGCCCGAGCGCAACCGCACCGCCACCTTGCGCCGCAGCACGTTGGCGGCCTCGATGCCCAGCCGCGCCTCGGTGGCGGACAAGCCCTCGATGCGCAGCGCCAGCAGTGCCATGGCCGCCGGTTCACGCTCGCGCAGCGCCAGCAAATGACTCATGTGCTCCATCAACTGGGCATGGTTGGGCAGGCCGGTGGCCAGGTCGGTGGCGTAGGCCTTGCGCGCGGCGCGCTCCAGGCGCTTGCGCTCGACCGCCAGCCGCACCGCACGGGCCAGGGTTTCGGCGTTGGCCTCGCGCAGCGGCAGCACGTCTTGCACGCCGATGCGCAGCAGACGCACGGCATCCGTCGTGGTCGGCTCGGGCGCTGTCACCAAAACGGCCGCGTCCAGCACCGCGCGCGACATGCCAGGCCACACCAACCACTGGGCCAGCGCATCGGGCCTGGGCTCGGCCAGCACGATGGCGTCGTAAGTCTGCTGGTCCAACGCGGCCACCAGGTCACTGACCGACGACACCGGATGCAGCACAAACGGGCCATAGGCCGAGGTGGACAGGTCGGGCTCGGCCAAGCCGAAGTAGAGCAATTGGAGGGGATCGTTCATGGCGGTTTCTCGGCCATCATGCCGCAGGCCCGGCCGCCGCGCCACGCTGGGAACTACCCAGGTGGCGCGATCACCGCGGGACCAGCGCTGCCACGCTAGAATCCGCGTTGCTGCGGGTGTAGTTCAATGGTAGAACGGCAGCTTCCCAAGCTTCATACAGGGGTTCGATTCCCCTCACCCGCTCCAAAATTTTGGATCACCCTGGGCGCCGATGTGCGGGCTTTTGG
>JBBRZR010000079.1:0-14037 GCA_038236495.1 Burkholderiales bacterium | reverse complement strand
CGCAGGTAAAGAAGGGAGGGCCGGTGGTTTTCCGGCCCGGAATGACACGGAGCGGGGCACGCCAGCCCGGCGCGGTGCGGTCGCACCTCACCCACGAACGGCAAGTTTCAGGCGCAAAAACCAAAGTCAGCAACGAGCCGTTTGCCGACTGCCGACTGCCGCCGCAGCACGCCATATCCCAAGCCGCCGTCAACACTCCACGATGTTGACCGCCAAGCCGCCGCGGGCGGTTTCTTTGTACTTGGTCAGCATGTCGGCACCGGTTTCGCGCATGGTCTTGATGACCTGGTCGAGTGACACATGGTGGCTGCCGTCGCCGCGCAGCGCCATGCGGGCGGCGTTGATGGCCTTGACCGAGGCGATGGCGTTGCGCTCGATGCAGGGGATCTGCACCAGCCCGCCTACCGGGTCGCAGGTCAGGCCCAGGTGGTGCTCCATGCCGATTTCCGCGGCGTTTTCAATTTGAGCCGTGCTGCCGCCCAGCACCGCGCACAGCGCGCCGGCGGCCATGCTGCAGGCTACGCCCACCTCGCCCTGGCAACCTACCTCGGCGCCGCTGATGCTGGCGTTTTCCTTGTAGAGCAGGCCGATGGCGGCGGCGGTGAGCAAGAAATCGACCACCCCCGTATCGGTCGCGCCGGGCAAGTGGCGCCGGTAGTAGTGCAGCACTGCGGGCACGATGCCGGCCGCGCCGTTGGTGGGGGCGGTCACCACCCGGCCGCCGGCGGCGTTTTCCTCGTTGACGGCCAGGGCGTACAGGTTGATCCAGTCCAGCAACTGCAAGGGGTCGTCCGGCCCGCCGAAGGCCAGGTTGGCATCGCCGGTGATCACCGCGTCGGGTGGGGCGGTCAGTGCGCGGTGCAAGGCGGCTGCGCGCCGCCGCACCTTGAAGCCCCCCGGCAGCACACCGTCGGTGCTGCAGCCGCACTGCACGCAGTCTTGCATCACCTGCCAGATGCGCAGCAAGCCGGCGTCGATCTCGGCGTCGCTGCGCCAGTGGCGCTCGTTGCGGCGCATCAGCTGGGCAATGCTCAGGCCGAGGCTGCTGCACAAGGCCATCAGCTCATCGCCGCTGTGAAACGGGTGGGCCAGCAGGGTGGTGTCGGGCAAGAGGCGCTTCTGACGCTCACCATCCGCGGCCACCTCGTCGCTGACGACAAAACCGCCGCCCACCGAGTAATAGCAGCGTTCATTGATCAGCTGGCCCGCCGCATCGAAGGCTGAAAACCGCATGCCGTTGGCGTGGAAGGGCAGGGTCTCGCGGCGGTGGAAGATCAGGTCGGCTTTTTCATTGAAGGCGATGCGGTGGCCACCGTCCAGCACCAGCGCCTGGCTGCCGCGCACACCGGACAGTAGCGCGGGGATGCCCTGCACCTCCACCGTGTCCGGCGCGTGGCCCAGTAGGCCCAGCAGCACGGCGGTGTCGCTGCCGTGGCCCTTGCCAGTGGCGCCCAACGAGCCGTACAGGTCGCAGCGCAGCCGCGCCGTGGCCTCGAGCTGCGCGTCGGCCGCCAGCCGGTGCACAAACAACAGCGCGGCCCGCATCGGCCCGACGGTGTGTGAGCTGCTCGGCCCGATGCCGATCTTGAAGAGGTCGAAGACCGAGACGGCCATGAACCGGGCGCGGGCTGCTGTTGGCGGTGGGGCGACTCAGGCCGGGTCGGCGTAGTCGGCCAGTGGCACGCAACTGCAGAACAGGTTGCGGTCGCCCCAGACGTTGTCCACCCGGCCCACTGGCGACCAGTACTTGCCGCGCCTGAGTGCAGCCACCGGGTAGGCGGCCTCGCTGCGGCGGTAGGCGTGCGGCCAGTCGTCGGCGCTGACCGCCTGCACGGTGTGCGGCGCATGCTTGAGCGGGTGGTCGTCCCGCGGCCAGCCGCCGGCGTCCGGCCCGGCCTCGACCCGGGCGATTTCGGCGCGGATCGCGATCATCGCGTCGCAGAACCGGTCCAGTTCGACCAGTGGCTCGCTCTCGGTGGGCTCGACCATCAGCGTGCCGGCCACCGGAAAGCTCAGCGTGGGCGCATGGAAGCCGTAGTCGATCAGGCGTTTGGCCACGTCCTCGGCGCTGACGCCCGAGCTGTCCTTGAGCGGCCGCAGGTCCAGCACGCATTCATGCGCCACGCCGCCACCGACGATGCCCGGGTTGCCGCCTGAGAAGTGGATGTCGTAGTGGCCGGCCAGCCGGGCCGCGATGTAGTTGGCCGACAGGATCGCCACCTCGGTGGCGGCGGTCAGGCCCTCACTGCCCATCATGCGCACATACATCCAGCTGATCGGCAGCACCGCGGCATTGCCCAGCGGTGCGGCGGATACAGCCCCCACGCCGCCGGCCACGCCGCCGGTGTGGTGCGCCGGCAAGAACGGCACCAGGTCGGCCACCACACACACCGGCCCCACGCCCGGCCCGCCACCGCCGTGCGGGATGCAAAAGGTCTTGTGCAGGTTGAGGTGGCTGACATCGCCGCCAAACTCGCCCGGCGCGGCCACGCCCACCAGCGCGTTCATGTTGGCGCCGTCCACATACACCCGGCCGCCGTGCGCATGCACCATCGCGCACAGCGCCTTGACCTGGGTGTCGAACACCCCGTAAGTGCTGGGGTAGGTGATCATGATGGCGGCCAGCTCGGCGCTGTGCTTCTCGCACTTGGCCTGCAAGTCGGCCAGATCGACGTTGCCGTGGGTGTCGCACTTGACCACCACCACCGACATGCCGGCCATCTGGGCCGACGCCGGGTTGGTGCCGTGGGCCGATTCGGGGATCAGGCAGACGGTGCGGTGGGCCTCGCCGCGTGACGCATGCCAACCGCGGATTGCCAGCAGGCCGGCGTATTCACCCTGCGAGCCGGCATTGGGCTGCAGGCTGATGCCGGCGTAGCCGGTGGCCTGGCTCAGCCAGGCGCAGAGCTGGTCGTTCAGCTCGGCGTAACCGGCGCGCTGCGCGGCCGGGGCGAAGGGGTGGATGTTGGCAAACTCCGGCCAGGTGATCGGGATCATCTCGCTGGTGGCGTTGAGCTTCATGGTGCAGGAGCCCAGCGGGATCATGCTGCGGTCCAGCGCCAGGTCCTTGTCGGACAGGCTGCGGATGTAGCGCAGCATCTCGGTCTCGCTGTGGTGGCTGTTGAACACCGGGTGCGTCAGGAAGGCGCTGGTGCGGCGCAGCGCCGGCGGGATCATGGTCTCGATCGGCGCATCGAACAGCGCTGGGTCGGGCAAGGCCTGGCCGGGCCGGGCAAACAGCGCCCACAACGCCTGCACGTCAGCGCGGGTGCTGGTCTCGTCCAGGTTGATGCCCAGCAGGGTGTCGCCCCATTCGGGGAAGCGCCGCAGGTTCATGCCGGCAGCCACAGCCCGCGCGGCGATGTCGGCCGTGGTGGCACCGGTGTCCAGGCAGATCGCGTCGAAGGCGGTGTCGCTGCGCACCACCACGCCCAGCTCGCGCAGACCCAGGGCCAGCACCGCCGTGAGACGAGCAACACGCTGGGCGATGCGCTTCAGGCCCTCGGGGCCGTGGTAGACGGCGTACATGCTGGCCATCACCGCCAGCAGCACCTGGGCGGTGCAGATGTTGGAGGTGGCTTTTTCGCGCCGGATGTGCTGCTCGCGGGTCTGCAATGCCAGCCGGTAGGCCGGTGCGCCATGCGCATCGACACTCACCCCCACCAACCGGCCGGGCATCGAGCGCTTGAACTCGTCGCGGCAGGCCAGGTAGGCGGCGTGCGGGCCGCCGTTGCCCATCGGCACGCCGAAGCGCTGGGTGTTGCCCACGGCGATGTCGGCGCCCAGCTCGCCGGGCGGCACCACCAAGGTCAGGGCCAGCAGGTCGGCCGCGACGATGAACGCCGCCTGGTGGGCATGGATGCGGGCGGCGTCGGCCCGCAGGTCGTGCAGGCTGCCGCTGGTGGTGGGCACTTGCACCAGCACCGCAAAGTAGTCGCCTGCATCCAGCAGCTGGTCCCACTCGACAGCTGAATTGGCCAGCATGACCGTCAAGCCCAGCGGCTCAGCGCGGGTGCGCAGCACCTCGATCGTCTGCGGATGGCAATCACCGGCCACGACCACGGTGTCGCTCTTGCTGCGCACGCTGCGGCGGGCCAGCATCACCGCCTCGGCGGCGGCAGTGGCCTCGTCCAGCATGCTGGCGTTGGCCATGGCCATGCCGGTCAGGTCGCAGACCAGGGTCTGGAAGTTGATCAGCGCCTCCATCCGGCCCTGCGAGATCTCGGCCTGGTAGGGCGTGTAGGCGGTGTACCAGGCCGGGTTCTCCAGGATGTTGCGCAGGATGACACCCGGTGTGTGGCAGCCGTGGTAACCCTGGCCGATGAAGCTCTTGAGCACCTGGTTCTTGGCCGCGATGCCGCGCAACTCGGCCAGCGCCTGGGCCTCGGTCAGCGGCGCGGGCAGGTGCATCGCTGCCGCGCGCGCGATGCTGCGTGGCACGATGGCCTCGATCAGCGCCCGGCGGGTAAACGGCACGCTGTCCGCGCCGCCCCGGCTGATCACGCCCAGCATGTGGGCCTGGTCGGCCTCGTCCGGGCCGATGTGGCGGGCGACAAATTCGCTGTCGTTTTCCAGGTCGACCAGGGGGGGGATGGCGAGCTTGAGCATGGTGGTGGGCGTGTTCAGAGGTTGAGGTTGGCGTCCGGGTGGCTGCAGGCCGCACCGGTTTGGCGCTTACAGCGTCTTGAGCAGGGCGTCGTAGCCGGGCGGGTCCATCAGGCGGTCGAACTGGGTCATGTCCGACAACTTGACCTTGAAGAACCAGCCGTGGCCCATCGGGTCGGTGTTGGCCAGCGCCGGGTCGCTGCGCAGCGCCTCGTTGACCTCGACCACCTCGCCGCTGACGGGCATGTAAATGTCGGCCGCGGCCTTGACCGACTCGACCACGCCGGCCACATCGCCTTGGGCGTAGCTGCGGCCCAGCTCGGGCAGCTCGACAAACACCACGTCGCCCAGCGCGTCCTGGGCATGCAGGGTGATGCCAACGACGGCAGCCTCATGGTCTTCGATGTTGATCCATTCGTGGTCGGTGGTGAATTTGGTGGTCATGGGCAGTCCTCTGGCGGGTGGGTTCTGGGGGCGGTGATTGAAACTGGACGAGTCGCTGGCTACAAGGTGGCCGGCAGCGAAGCAGGGCGGTCGGACTGGGCGGCCGGGTTGGGCTGCCGCTTCAGCGCCGGTACCGGTGCGGGGTGAACGGCATCGGCGTGACCCGCATCGGCAGGCGCTTGCCCCGCACCTCGGCATAAACCTCGTGCTGCAGGCCGGCGTGGTTGGCGGCCAGATAGGCCATCGCCACCGGCTCGTGCACGGTGGGGCCCAGCGTGCCGCTGGTGACCCGGCCCAGCGGGTGGCCGTGGCCATCGACGATGGGCGTGCCCTCGCGCACCGGCACCCGCTCCAGCCCGGTCAGGCCGACCCGTTTTACCGACGGGCCGGTGGCCATCTGGCCTTCGATCACGTTGGCACCGGGGTAGTGGCCGGCGCGGGCGCCGCCAGGGCGCCGCACTTTCTGGATCGCCCAGGCCAGGCCGGCTTCGATCGGGGTGGTGCGGGTATCGATGTCGTGGCCGTACAGGCACAGGCCGGCTTCCAGCCGCAGCGTGTCGCGTGCGCCCAGGCCGGCGGGCTTGACCTCGGGTTGGGCCAGCAGTGCACGGGCCAGGGCGTCGGCGTGGGCGGCCGGCACCGAAATCTCGAAACCGTCCTCGCCGGTGTAGCCCGAGCGGGTCACAAAACAGGCCGCGCCCGCCAACGTGAAGTCGCCACCCGTCATGAAGGCCAGCGTCGCCACGCCCGGGTCCAGCCGCGACAGCGCTGTTGCGGCCTGCGGGCCCTGCAGCGCCAGCAGCGCGTGGTCAGGCATGGGCAGCACCGTGCAGCGGTGGCCGATATTCGTGATCAGGTGGTGGATGTCGGCTTGCTTGCAACCGGCATTGACGATCAGGAACAGATGATCCGCGCGGCGCGTGACCATCAGGTCGTCCAGCAGCCCGCCTTGGGCATTGGTAAAAAACGCGTAGCGCTGCTTGTCCACCGGCAGGTCGATCATGTCCTGCGGCACCAGCGACTCCAGTGCGGCGGCGGCATCAGCGCCCCTCAGCTGCAACTGTCCCATGTGCGAGACATCGAACAGCGCGGCACTGTCGCGACACCAGCGGTGCTCGGCCAGGATGCCGGCGGGGTATTGCACCGGCATTGCATAGCCGGCAAACGGCACCATGCGGGCGCCCAACTCAAGGTGCAGCGCGTGCAGCGGGGTAGTGAGCAGCGGGGCGGTGGAATCGGCGGACATGACAACCTTTCGAGGGCAATACCAAACCCCACCACCGGTGGGGGGATGCCCTCGCTGTCCGCTTTACCTGAGAGATTGACGGCCCGGGGTTTGCCCAAAGCCGCTTGCCCCTTCGGTGGACGGGCGCTGGTCCCGAAGGGACCGGCCCGCCTCTCTCCAGACGAGGAACGCCGCGTTTCGCACGGCGCTGACCAGTCCTTTTGCCTGAGCGTTTGGGCGGTTGCCCTGCGCCTTCGGCGGCTTCGGATGAAGCTCTCTCCTGGTCGATTCCAGTGTAGCAGCCTGCTGCAATAGGATCATGTTGGCGACCTGGTGCAGGCTGCCTGCCCACCGATTGCCACGACCAATTCAACGCGCCCGCGGATGCCACAACCGATGCTCAAGAACTCTCCGCCGCGCCGCTGGCTCCAGACTCCGGCGCGCCGGCAGGCAAGGCTGTGGGCCTGCCTGCTGGCGCTGTGCCTGGCCGGCTGTGCTGCGGTGCCCGTCGACCCGGCCATTCCGCCCATGCCCGAGGGCCCGTCCGGGCGGGTCGCCAAACCGGGCTGGGCGGTATCCCGGTTTGCCGTGGCGGCAGCCAACCCGCTGGCCACCGCTGCCGGCTTCCAGGTGCTGCAGGCCGGCGGCACCGCGGTGGACGCGGCGGTGGCGGTGCAGATGGTGCTGGCGCTGGTCGAGCCGCAATCCAGCGGCATCGGCGGCGGCGCGTTTTTGCTGCATTTCGACGGCCAGGCGCTGCAAGCCTGGGACGGCCGCGAGACCGCGCCCGCAGCGGCCGACGAGCGGCTGTTCTTGCTGCCGGACGGCAAGCCGATGGGGTTCGTGCCCGCGCTGGTCGGTGGCCGCGCGGTCGGTGTGCCAGGTGCGGTGCGCATGCTGGAGGTGGCGCACCGGGCCCAGGGCCGGCTGCCCTGGGCGCAGCTGATCCAGCCCGCCATCACGCTGGCCGAGCAAGGTTTTGCCGTCAGCCCGCGGCTGCACACCCAGTTGGCTGACAGCCCGGCCTTGCTGCGCGATGCCCAGGCCGCCGCCTACTTTTACCGGGCCGACGGCCAGCCGCAGCCGGTGGGCCACCTGCTGCGCAACCCGGCGCTGGCCGAGGTGCTGCGCCGCATTGCCGCCCAGGGCAGCGACGCGCTGCACACTGGCCCGGTGGCCGCCGACATCGCCCGCCGCGTTCAGGGCCATGCCACCAACCCGGGCCGTTTGACAGCGGCCGACCTGGCCGGCTACCAGGCCAGACCGCGCGAGCCGATCTGCACCGACTGGAAGCTGATCTACCGGGTCTGCGGCATGCCGCCGCCGTCGTCCGGCCACCTGGCGGTGATGCAGATTCTGGGCACGCTGGACGCCACCACACCCGCCGGCCCGGCGCTGCAAGCCGGTCTGCCCAGCGCGGACTGGCTGCACCGCTACACCGACGCCGCACGTCTGGCCTTTGCCGACCGCGCGCTATACGTGGCCGACCCGGACTTCGTCAGCCCGCCGGCCGGCCGCTGGACCAGCCTGCTGGACCCGGCCTACCTGCAATCGCGCGCCGCCACCATTGGCGACAAAAGCCTGCAGCAAGCCCAGCCCGGTGCGCCCGGCGGCCAGCGCAGCGCGCAAGCGCCCCAGGCCGAGCAGCCCGAGCACGGCACCAGCCACATCAGCATCGTCGACGGCGAGGGCCGGGCGCTGGCGATGACCACCACGATCGAGGCGGTGTTTGGCGCCCACCTGATGTCGGACGGCGGCACCGGTCTGCCGGGTGGCTTCTTGCTGAACAACGAGCTGACCGATTTTTCGATGCTGCCCAGCGATGCCCAAGGCCGGCCAGTGGCCAACCGGGTGCAGCCCGGCAAGCGGCCACGCTCCAGCATGAGCCCGACCCTGGTGTTCGACCGCCGCGACGGCCGGCTGCTGATGAGCCTGGGCTCACCGGGCGGTGCGGCCATCATCCACTTCACCGCCAAGACCTTGATCGGCACGCTGGACTGGGGGCTGAACGCCCAGCAGGCCATCGATCTGCCCAACTTCGTCACTTACAACGGGCCCACGCTGCTGGAGGCGGGGCGCTTCCCGGTGTCCACGGTCGAGGCCTTGAAGGCCCGAGGCCACCGGGTGATCGAGACCGACCTGACCAGCGGGCTGCAGGCGATCCAGCGCACGGCCAGCGGCTGGTTCGGTGGCGCCGATCCGCGGCGCGAAGGCGTGGTGATGGGGCAATAGCGACCGGGTGCGGCGGCCGCCCGGGTCGCGACCCACCGCTACAGTGGGCCTGTCTACCCCGGTACCCGGACAGTCCCCGGCATGGCCCAAGACAGGCGCTGCGCCGAAACCCCCGACGCCGACACCCTGCGCCGCATCTTGCAAATCTGCCGCAGCGTCGCCACCGTCGGCCTGTCTGCTGAGTGGCGCCGGCACTCTGGTTGCCGGCATGACGCGGGTTGACCGTCAGCATGCGGTAGCCGTGCCGCTGCAGGTATTTGGCACAAAGCCGCCAGTGGCCGAGTTGGCGCACGCCCGCGGCCTGCCGCTGATCATCGACAACACCGTGCCGCCGGTGTGCTGCCGGCGTGCTGCCCGACAGGGTGCGGATGTCGGTCGGGCTGGCGCCCATCGATAACATGCTCTGGGACATCGGCCAGGCGCTGGCGGCCAGCACCTGACTCAGGGCCGGCGGTCCGCGGCCGGCCGGCGGACCTTGATGCGCGCCGGAATCCCCACCGCCAGCGTGCCGGCCGGCACGTCGCACAACACCACCGCGTTGGCGCCAATCACCGCGCCGTCGCCGATGTGCACCGGCCCCAGGATCTTGGCGCCGGCGCCGATGTCCACGCCGTTGCCGATCACCGGTGCGCCGGGCACGCCGGTGCGGCGCAAGCCCAGCGTGACACCGTGGCGCAGCGTCACGTCGTCGCCGATCGCCGCGTCCCCGCTGATCACGATGCCGCCGAAGTGCTCGATCACCAGGCGACGGCCGACGCGCGCCTCGCAAGGCAGGTCGATGCCGGCCGCGATCTGCACGCCGACCTTCATGACCTTGTAGAGCAGCGACAGCGGCTTGCGCAGCAGTGCCGGCCGCACCCGGTAGCGCCACTGGCCAAAGCGGTAGACCACCATCACCCAGACGCCCTGGCGCCAGGGGTCGCGGCCGTGCGCTGCAAAGTCTTCACGCAGGCGGTTGAACACCGCGCCGCTCACCAGGGCCTGGGCGGCGCCACACGGCCGCCCAGGGTGTCGGTCCAGGCACGGGTCAACAACGCGGCCAGGCTGGCGGACTCGGCGGCCTTGGCCGCCTGGCCGGTCCAGCGGGCGCGGGCGCCGCGCAGCGCATGCCAGGCGCGCTCCAGCCGGTTCACCGCCCAGGCGGCCAGCCAGCCGTGGGTCTTGCGGTAGTACAGCAGGCCGCTGCGCGCACGCCACAGCGTGAGCTGGCTGCCCGAGCGGGACACCGCCGCGCCCTGCACCGTGCGCGCTGATTCGCCGCCGATGTGGCGCACCCGCAACGCGGGCCAGTACATCACCTGCAAGCCGGCGGCCTGCACCCGCTGGCACAGGTCGACCTCTTCGTAGTACAGGAAGTAGCGCTCGTCGAAACCGCCGAGCTGGGTGAACAGCGCGTGCCGTATCAGTGCAAACGCGCCGGGCACCCAATCGACCTCGGCGGCCAGCGCCGGGTCGGCCCAGCTGCGGTCCAACCGGCCCAGCCAGCGTGATCGCGGAAAGCGCGCCGCCAGGCCCGACAGCACGATCAGCTCTTGCGCCAGGCGCAACGGCCTTGGTTGCCTCGCGCCGCAAGTCGAACGTCAGCATCCTGGCCAATCGAACGGCAGCCCAGAGCCGAAACCAACTTGGTGATTTCGCGCCACACCGTCGCACAGGCCCGCGTATGAAACCGGGCAGGCGCCGGCCGATGCCCTCAGCTCAGCCGCGTGCGGTGCCGCGCGATCTGGGCCAACACCTGCACGGGCGCTGTGCCGCCGCGCACGTTGCGGGCGGCCATCGAGCCTTCGAGTGTCAGCACACCCGGCGCGTCGTCGCCGACCAGTGGGTGCAGCGCTTTCAGTGCGGTCAATGGCAAATCGGCCAGGTCCACACCTTGCTGCAAGCCCAGCTTGACGGCGTGCGCCACCACCTCGTGCGCGTCGCGAAACGGCAGGCCCTTCTTGACCAGGTAGTCGGCCAGATCGGTGGCGGTGGCGTAGCCGCGGCGCGCCGCCGCTTCCATTGCCTTGGGCTTGACGATGATGCCGGCCACCATCTCGGCCAGGATGCGCAAGGTGCCGGTGAGTGTGTCGACGGTGTCGAACAACGGCTCCTTGTCCTCCTGGTTGTCCTTGTTGTAGGCCAGCGGCTGGCCCTTCATCAAGGTGATCAGGCCCATCAGGTGGCCGATCACCCGGCCGCTCTTGCCGCGTGCCAGCTCGGCCACGTCGGGGTTGCGCTTCTGCGGCATGATCGATGAGCCGGTGCAGTAGCGGTCGGCCAGGTCGATGAAGCCGAAGTTCTGGCTCATCCACAGCACCAGCTCCTCGGCCATGCGCGACACATGCACCATCGTGATCGAGGCAAAGGCCAGGAACTCCAGCGCAAAGTCCCGGTCGCTCACGGCGTCCAGGCTGTTTTCGCAAACACCGTCAAAGCCCAGCGCTGCCGCCACCGACTCGCGGTCCAGCGGGTAGCTGGTGCCGGCCAGCGCTGCCGCACCCAGCGGCAGGCGGTTGGTGCGGCGGCGCACGTCGGCCAGGCGCTCGGCGTCGCGGGCAAACATCTCCACATAGGCCAGCAGGTGGTGCGCAAAACTCACCGGCTGGGCCACCTGCAGGTGGGTGAAGCCGGGCATCACGGTATGGGTGTGCAGGGCGGCCACGCCAACCAGGGCGCGTTGCAGATCGGCCAGCAGCACAGCCAGCGCGTCGATCTCGCCACGCAGCCACAGCCGCACGTCGGTGGCCACCTGGTCGTTGCGCGAGCGGCCGGTGTGCAGGCGCTTGCCGGCATCGCCCACCAGTTGCGTCAGGCGCGCCTCGATGTTGAGGTGCACGTCTTCCAGTTCCAGCTTCCATTCGAAGCGGCCGGCCTCGATGTCCTGGCCGATCTGGCCCAGGCCGCGTTGGATGTCGGCCAGGTCTTGCGGGCCGATGATGCCCTGCCTGGCCAGCATGGCTGCGTGGGCCAGGCTGCCGGCGATGTCGGCCTGCCACAGCCGCTGGTCGAAGGACACGCTGGCGGTGTAGCGCTTGACCAGCTCGCTCATCGGCTCGGAAAACAGCGCGGACCAGGCTTGTGCCTTGTTGGCGAGGGGGTTGTCGTGGGGCGTGCCGGACATCGCGGGGTGTGCTCTGGGTGAGGGGGCTGGGTGAGGGGGCTGGGTGAGGGGCTGGGTGAGGGGCTGGCCACGGCAGCGGCGGGCTGACCCCGTATTATCCTGCTGCATATTCAGCTGCTTGTTCGGCTGCATATTCAGCTCTATACCCGGCGGCAGCCTTGCTGCCCACACCGACGGCACCCATGGCCTCGACCGACGACCCTGCCGCCGCCCGACCCCAAGCCCAGGGCAAGCCCCCGGTGTCGCCGCCGGCCGTGTCGCCCGACACCCGGCCTACCAGCCTGTGGCCAGACACCTCGCGCCTGCGGGGCGCGGCTTCCAGTTCCTCGTTCGAGGCCAGCCGCTTCGACCCGCTGCATGCGCAAAAAGCAGCCGAGCGGCGTCACCTGGCGTCGCAGTTTGATGTGTGCCGCCCGGCGCTGGTGCTGCGGGTGCTGCTGTTCTTGCAGATCACCGTCGCGCTGGTGGCCTTGCCGCTGGCCCAGGGCCTGCTGGACGCGGCGGCCCGCGCTGCGCTGCTGGCCTTTGCGGCGCTGACCGGCGGCCTGCTGTGGTTGCCGGCCGTTTGCGCGCTGCGGCCCTGGTTGTCGCGGCGCGGCCGCTGGTGGCGCGCGGCCAGCCTGGCCGGGCTGGGCGCGCTGTCGGGCGCCGGTGCCTGGGCAGCACTGGCTGGGCTGGATTTGGTGACCTTGCAGGCCGGCTGGGGCAGTGCAGCCTGCGGCGCGGCATTGGCACTCGGGATCTGGCACTGGTTGGCGCTGCGCGCCGCCGCAGCCCAGCCGGTCGAGGCCACGGCCCGGTTGGCCGAGCTGCAGTCGCGTATCCGGCCGCACTTTCTGTTCAATGCCCTCAACACCGCGCTGGCGCTGGTGCAGGTTGATCCGCGCCAGGCCGAGGCCGTGCTGGAGGACCTGGCGCAGTTGTTCCGCGTCGCGTTGGCCGACACCCGGGCCGCCGTCACGCTGGACGACGAGATCGACCTGGCGCAGCGCTACCTGGCGATCGAGCAGCTGCGCTTTGGCCAGCGGCTGCAGGTCGAGTGGGATCTGGACCCGGCCGCCGCCGCTGCAGCGCTGCCGCCCCTGGTGCTGCAGCCGCTGGTGGAGAACGCGGTGCGCCACGGCATTGAACCGGCGTTGGCGGGCGGCCGCATCGTGGTGCGCACCCGTGCCCACCGCGGCATGGCCGAGGTGCTGGTCAGCAACACCCTGCCCGAAGAGCCGGGCCGGCCTGGCAGTGGCATCGCGCTGGCCAACGTGGCCGAACGGCTGCGCCTGCTGCACGACGTGGCCGCGTCGCTTTCGACCGGGGTCGAGGGCGACCAGTTTCAGG
Source organism: Burkholderiales bacterium (assembly GCA_038236495.1). Taxonomy (GTDB): domain Bacteria; phylum Pseudomonadota; class Gammaproteobacteria; order Burkholderiales; family Burkholderiaceae_C; genus Pseudaquabacterium. Next base: position 1,096 of record JBBRZR010000079.1, on the reverse strand, counting down.
CCCGCATCGTGGTGCCGCTGTGACCGGCACGGCCGACAGCCCGGTCAGCGACGCCGGCGGCGGTCATACCGGTATGCCGCCGCTGGCGGTGCTGATCGTCGATGACGAGCCACTGGCCCGCCTGCGGCTGCGCAGCCTGGTCGAGACCTGCCCCGAGCCGCGTGCCGTGGTGGTGGCCGAGGCCGCCACCGCGGCCGAGGCGCTGCGCTGGCTCGACAGCACGCCCTGCGATCTGGTGTTGCTCGACATCGTGATGCCGGGTGGCAACGGCCTGAAACTGGCCGACGACATCCGCCACCGGCCCAGCGCGCCGTGGGTGGTGTTTGTCAGCGCACACGGCGAGCATGCGCTGAAGGCGTTTGAGGTCGATGCGGCCGATTACCTGACCAAACCGGTGCGGCGTGAGCGGCTGCAAGCAGCACTGCTGCGGGTGGCGCAGCGGCGTGCCCAGGCGCCGCCGGCCCTGCTGTCAGGCCGCGTGATCGTGGTCAGCGACCGCGGCCGGGTGCTGCGGGTGCCGGTGGCCGACGTGCTCTACCTCAAGGCGGAGCAAAAGTACGTCACCCTGTGCAGCAGCCGCGGCAACTGGCTGCTGGACGACGCGCTGGCCGAGTTGGAACAGCGCCTGGGCGAAGGCTTTTTGCGGGTGCACCGCAATGCGGTGGTGGCAGTGGCAGCGGTGCGGGCGCTGGCGCGGCGCGGCGGTGCGGGTGCGGGTGCCGCGGCAGTGGAGACCGGCAGCGATGGCCAAGTCACCGTCGAGGTCGACGAGGGCTGGCAGGTTCAGCTGGTCAATGGCGACTGGTTGGCGGTGTCGCGGCGCCAGTTGCCAGCGGTGCGCGAGGTGCTGGCCCGCACGGCTGCGTGAGCCGGCCGGTTTGCTTGGCCTTTGCCCCGCCGCGACGCCCAGATCAACCCGTGTTGCGCAACCCCGCTGCCACGCCGTTGATCGACAAGTGGATGCCACGCTTGAGCCGCTCGTTGGCGGGGTCGCCCTCTGTGCGGTTGCGGTAGCGCCGCATCAGCTCGACCTGCAGGTGGTTGAGTGGGTCCAGGTAGGGGAACCGGTGCTCGATCGAGCGTGCCAGCGCCGGGT
>JBBRZR010000078.1:0-14151 GCA_038236495.1 Burkholderiales bacterium | reverse complement strand
TGCTGCTGGCAGCCCATGCCGGGCCGGCGGCGGCGCAAAGCGTCAGCCTGGCGGGCAGCATGGGCAGCGACAAGGCCCTGCTGATGATCGACGGCCAGCCGCGCATGTTGGCGGTGGGTGCCAGCAGCCAGGGCGTGACGCTGCGCCGCCTGGGCGACGGGCAGGCCGAGGTCGAGGTGGCCGGCCGCAAACTCACCTTGACACTGGGCGCCGCGCCGGCGCGGGTGGACGGTGCCGGCGGCAGCGCGGTCAGTGGCGACACCGACATCGTGCTGCCGATGGGGCAGGGTGGGCATTTTTCAGGCAGCGGCGCGATCAACGGCCGGTCGGTGCAGTTCATGGTCGACACCGGCGCGACCACCATCGCGCTGAGCCAGAGCGAGGCCAACCGCATCGGCCTGGACTGGAAGCGCGGCCAACCCGGCCTGACCAGCACCGCCAACGGCCTGGTGCCGGTCTACGCCGTCAACCTGACGTCGGTGCGGCTGGGCGGGGTGGAGGTCGCCAATGTCGCGGCGGTGGTCTTGCCGTCGGAGATGCCTACCGTGCTGCTGGGCAACAGCTTTCTGGGCCGCTTCTCGATGCGCCAGGACGGCGATGTGATGCGGCTGGTCAAGAAGCCCTAGGGCTCAGGGGTAGCCTGGGTCTGCTTTCGGTGGGGCTGGTGAGGGTCTTGGTCGAGCGGTCCTGTTCAGGGTTGTCCGACATCTGCCCTCAGGCCGGTACAGCTCGGTGCGTCGCGACGTGCGCCGGCAGGTGTCCCACAACCCTGAACAGAACGAGCCGATGCGGCCTGCCAGTGACTACCGCGACAGCGGCCTCTCGGTGTTGAGGGCGGCGAGATCTGCTACCAGCCGTGATGCAAAAAATCGATCGCCGACAAGATCGCGTCGCTTTCGTGGGCGAGGCTCGCAATCAACAGGGTCAGTTCGGAGCGTGGGACTGCGGCCATGAACTGCGTGGCCATGGTCACCTCGGCGCCTTGGACCTCAAAGATCGGATTGAGCCGGTCCACTGGTGTCGGTGCAGCGTCTAGAGGCAGAAGTGGCACGACAACTCTTGTGTTGAGCCTGGTGATCAAGTCCGCCTGGACATCCAGAAGGAACCCTGAACCGCCTCGATTGGCGTAGACATCGAAGCGGGCCATCAGAAGTTTCGATGCCTTGCCAAGGGGATCCCGTTGCTGTCAACGTACGCGTTGGAACTGTCGAGGGCGGCCTGGTTCGACTGCAGCCAAAGGGCTTCTTGCTTGGCGGCCACAGCGCGGGAAAGCCCTTCCTCGGACGCCTTCGAAATGTTGATCCCCAAGCTCTTGGCGTGTTTCAGCAGACCAGAATCAATCGTGACGTTGGTTGCTTTGCGGGACGAAGTGGCAGGCGGCGGCTTCATGGGTCGATGACAGCTTGGTTGATCATGGCGCTTTAAATGTTGCCATATATGCGCATGACAGGCAACATTTCACCCTGGAGGTTTTGCGGTCTGCTGGGCCATGGTGGCGCGGTGGGTCGGCCTTTCGGCGACAAAAGGGCCGCCTGGGATGTCGGGTTTAGGTCGTTTCCGCCAGGACAAACCCGTCAGCTTGTCGGCAGCCTGCGGCACCCATCCCGGGGTTGTGGCCGTACCCGCCCGGTCCATCAGCCCGGCCAGCCACCTGCCAATCTGCTTGCGCGGCTGGCGGCCGGTCCGCCGCTGATCCCAGATACGCATGGGCTTGAGGGGTCCATCAACTGCTCGCCGCCTATGATTCGCCGATGAAGCGCTTGTGGGACATCTCGCCACCCGTTCACGCCGGCTCGCCGGTGTTCCCCGGGGACGCGCCCTACCACCAGTCCTGGGGTGCGACGCTGTCCGCCGATTGCCCGGTCAACGTCGCCACGCTGACCTTGAGCCCGCACACCGGCGCCCATGCCGATGCGCCGCTGCACTACAGCGCCGATGGCGCTGCGGCCGGTGCGCTGGACCTGGCGCCCTACCTGGGCCCGTGCAGGGTCATCCACGCCATCGGCTGCGGTCCGCTGGTGCTGTGGCATCACCTGGCCCACGCGTTGGACAGCCTGCCGCCGCGGGTGCTGGTGCGCACCTACGCCGTTGCACCCCCAGGCTGGGACGCCGCCCTCAGCGCCTTTGCGCCCGACACCATCGCCCGCCTGGCCGACGCCGGCGTGTGCCTGGTCGGCATCGACACCGCCAGCATCGACCCGGCCGACAGCAAAACCCTGCCCAGCCACCAGGTGATCCGCCAGCGCGGACTGCGGGTGCTGGAGAACCTGGTGCTGGACGCGGTGCCCGAGGGCGACTATGAGCTGATTGCGCTGCCGCTCAAGCTGATGACGGCCGATGCGTCACCGGTGCGCGCCGTGCTTCGTGCGCTGTGAGCCTGATTGTCAAACCACCCGACTCACCCCCATTCGCAGTGCAACCCCGCCCCACCATGACCCGTGACCAAGCCCTGGCCGCCGACGCCGCCGATGCACTGGCGCCGCTGCGCCTGCAGTTCCAGATCCCGGACGGCCTGATCTACCTCGACGGCAACTCGCTGGGCGTGCTGCCACGCGGCACCGCAGCCCGGGTGCAGCAGGTCATCACCCAGGAATGGGGCCAGGGCCTGATCGGCAGCTGGAACAGCGCCGGCTGGATGGCGCAGCCGCAGCGCATCGGCGACAAGATCGCCACGCTGGTGGGCGCCGGGCCGGGTGAGCTGGTGGTGGCCGATTCGACCTCGGTCAACCTGTTCAAGGTGCTGTCAGCCGCACTGGCGATGCAGCGCGAGGATGCGCCCGAGCGTCGTGTGGTGGTCAGCGAGCGAAGCAACTTTCCGACCGATCTCTACATCGCGCAGTCGCTGTGCCGCGAGCATGGCTGCAGCCTGCGGCTGGTGGATTCCCCCGACGAGATCCCCGCCGCGCTGGACGCCGACTGCGCCGTGCTGATGCTGACCCAGGTCAACTACCGCAGCGGCGCGCTGCACGACATGGCCGCGCTCAGCGCCGCCGCCCATGCCGCGGGTGCACCGGCGCTGTGGGACCTGGCGCATTCGGCCGGCGCGCTGCCGGTGGCACTCAACGCCGACGGGGCCGATTTTGCGGTGGGCTGTGGCTACAAATACCTCAATGGCGGCCCGGGCGCACCGGCCTTTGCGTGGGTGCGGCCTGGCTTGGTCAACCGCTTTGTGCAGCCGCTCTCGGGCTGGCTGGGCCACGCCGCGCCGTTTGCCTTCGAGCCCGACTACCAACCGGCGCCCGGCATTGCGCGCTATGTCTGCGGCACGCCGCCGGTGCTGGCGATGGCCGCACTCGAGTGCGGCGTGGACACCCTGCTGGCCGCAACGCCGCTGGGCGGCATGGCGGCGCTGCGCGCCAAGTCGCTGGCGCTGACCCGCAGCTTCATCACGCTGGTGGCCGACCGTTGTGCCGGCCACGGCCTGGTGCTGGCCTCGCCGGACGCCGACGCCCAGCGCGGCAGCCAGGTGTGTCTGGCGTTCGAGGCGTCCAGCCCGGCCGGCCAGGCGGGCGCGGCCTACGCGGTGGTGCAGGCGCTGATCAGCCGCGGTGTGGTGGGGGATTTCCGCGCCGGCGCACCGGCCACGGCCACCGATGGCGGGCTGGCCGACATCCTGCGTTTTGGCGTCACGCCGCTGTACACCCGCCATGTCGATGTCTGGGACGCGGTGGAGCACTTGCGCGCCGTGCTGGCCAGCGGTGAATGGCAGCAGGCACGCTTTGCCCAGCGCGGTGCGGTGACATGAGCCCGACCCCGCCCGGCAACCCAGCCGGTCTGCCATCGGGCTGCCCGATGGGCTTTGGCGCCCACCCCAGCGCCGCCAACCCCGGCGCCCCTGACCCCGGCACCCCGCGCCACGAGGGCGCCCAGCTCGATTTCTCGCAGGACATGAGCTACGGCGACTACCTGCAGCTCGACGCGCTGCTGGGCGCCCAGCACCCGCTGTCACCGGCCCACGACGAGATGCTGTTCATCGTGCAGCACCAGACCAGCGAGCTGTGGATGAAGCTGATGCTGCACGAGCTGCGCGCCGCGGTGGCCGCGTTGGCGGCCGACCGGCTGAGTGCGGCCTTCAAGATGCTGGCCCGCGTCTCGCGCATCATGGAGCAGCTGGTGCACGCCTGGGACGTGCTGGCCACCATGACGCCGCCCGAGTACAGCGCGATCCGGCCCTACCTCGCCAAGTCCTCCGGCTTCCAGAGCTGGCAGTACCGTTGCATCGAGTTCATGCTGGGCAACAAGAGCGCGGCCATGCTCACGCCCCATGCCCACAGCCCCGCCCGGCTGGCCGAGGTCGAGGCCGCCTGGCGTGCGCCGTCGCTCTACGACGAGGCGCTGCGCCTGCTGGCGCGGCGTGGCCTGTTGCTGCCGGACCGCCCCGCCGATCGCGATTGGACCGCGCCGTATGCCGCTGACGAGGCCGTCAAGCAGGCCTGGCTGGTGGTCTACCGCGCCCCGGACACCCACTGGGACCTGTACCAGCTGGGCGAGGAGCTGACCGACCTGGAGGACGCCTTCCGGCTCTGGCGCTTCCGCCACCTCACCACGGTCACGCGCATCATCGGCATGAAGTCCGGCACCGGCGGCACCAGCGGTGTGGGCTATTTGCGGCGCATGCTGGACGTCGAGTTGTTCCCGGAGCTGTGGCAGCTGCGCACCGAGCTGTGAGCGGCCGGCCGGCGGATGCCGGCCAAATTGGTGGACGTTTGCACGGCGGTGCTGTGCGTTTTTAGCGATTTACAGGGTTGAAGACCCCCCTGATCAAGGGGGGTGGTGAGAAACTCCTGCCTGTCGCCGCCACCGCTGCAGCCGCCCCCGCGGCCAGGATCACCATGCCCACCACCGCTGTCTCGCGTCCGCCCCTGGAACTCAAGCCCTCGCCAGTGCACCGGTCGGCGGCCGCCAACCCGGGTTGCTGGAGGGCCGGGCTGGCGGTCATGGGCGCACTGCTGACGGCCGCACTGCCAGCGTCCGCCGGCGCGGTGCAAGACCGGGTCCAGGCCAGCGGCACGGTGCGGGTCTGCATCTGGCCCGATTACTACGGCGTGACCTTCCGCAACCCGCGCTCGCAGCAACTCGGTGGCATCGACATCGACCTGTCGGCGGACTTTGCGCGCGATCTGGGAGTGAAGTTGCAGTATGTCGAGTCGTCGTTCCCCAAACTGATCGACGACCTGCTGGCTGACCGCTGCGACATCGCGATGCACGCCGTGGGCGTGCTGCCGGCGCGCGCCGAAAAGCTCAAGTTCTCACAGCCCTACCTGCAGAGCGACATCTACGGCGTCACCACCCGCAGCGCCCGGCTCAAGACCTGGGACGACATCGACAAGCCCGGGGTGCAGGTGGCGGTGCAGGCCGGCACCTTCATGGAGCCGGTGATGGCTGCTGCGCTCAAGCAGGCCAGGATGGTGGTCGTCAAACCGCCGCAAACCCGCGAGCAAGAGCTGGAAGCCGGCCGGGTCGATGTCTTCATGACCGACTATCCCTACAGCCGGCGCCTGCTGGACAACGCCGACTGGGCCCGGCTGGTCGCGCCACCCAAGCCGTTTTTCGTCGTGCCGTACGCCTACGCCGTCAAACCCGGCGACGAGGCCTGGCTCAAGCGGGTGGACGAGTTTGTGGCCGCCATCAAGCGCGACGGCCGGCTCGACGCCGCCGCCAAGCGCAGCGGCCTGGCCGAGATCGTGGTGCGCAAGTAAGGCCCCCGCGTTGGCACCCAACCGCTTGCCCGCATGACGCCATCCCAGGGTTCGCCGATCCGGTTGCACAGCCGGCTGGTGTTGGCGGGGGCCGGTCTGCTGGCGGCAGCGCTGGCGCTCGCGGCGCTGGCCTTTCTGGCCTATCAGCGCGGTGAGTTTCAGGCCGCCGCACTGGACCGCAGTGAGCTGTACGCCCGGGTGCTGGAGGACCAGGCCAACCGCACGTTGAACAGTGTCGACGTGGCGTTGGGCGCGGCCGTCGAGTCGCTGCAGTTGCAGCGCGCCGGGCGCGACGCAGCCCAAGTGGCGCCACTGCTGCAGCAGTCGCTGCAGGCCTTGCCGTTTTTGCGCAGCATCAGCCTGGTCGATGGCCAGGGCCGGGTGCTGGCCAGCTCCAACCCAGCCAACTTGGGCGTGAGCATTGCGCGCCAACAACTGCTGGCCGGCAACGGCATGGCCGGCATGGGTCCGCTGTTGCCCGGCCGCGACCTGGTTGACCTGGTGCCACCCGCTGCTGGCGCAACGCTGGCGGCATCGAAGGCGGGCGCCAGCCTGCTGCCCCTGGTGCGCCCGCTCGACGCCGGGTCGCAGTCCGACTGGCTGGTGGCCGCCATCAACCCCGACTATTTTGCCAACCAGTATGAATTGCTGCTGGGCGACACCCCGCAGCGGGCCGCGCTGTTGACCATCGACGGCCAGCTGGTGGCGGCCAGCGCGGGTATCGGTCTGGCGGCGGGCGACAAAGTGCCCGGCCACCGCGTGTTCAGCCAATTCCTGCCGGCCCGGGAGCAAGGTGAGTTCATCGGCCCCGGGTTGGACGGCAAAGCCAGCTACAGCGCCTTCCGCACGGCCCGCAGCCAGCCGCTGGTGGTGGTGGTGGAGACACCGGACGCCGCGGTCTCGGCCCAGGTGCAGGCGATGGCGGTCAAGGTGGCGGCCGGCACCGCCGCGATGCTGGCGCTGGTGGGTGTGCTGGGCAGCCTGGCCTGGCGCAGCCTGCGCGGCCGCGAGCTGGCCCAGGGCGATCTGGCGACCGCACGCGGCAGCCTGGCCGCGCAGGACGCCTTCACCGACCGGCTGTTCCAGGTCAGCCCGATCCCGATGGTGGTCAAGGACAGCGACGGCCGTTTTGTGCGGGTCAACAAGGCCTGGAGCGACCTGACCGGGCTGGCCTCCGAGCGGGTGCTGGGCCTGAACCTGGGCCGGCTGTACCCGGTGCAGCTGGCCGCGCCGCACGAGGTGCAGGAGCAGATGGCGATGGCCGGGGGCCAGCCCGTCAACTACGAGGAGCAGATTTTGGACGGCGACGGCCTGCCGCGCGACGTGATGATCCGCGTCATGCCCTACACCAACGCGGCCGGCGCGGTGGCCGGCGTGATCAGCTGCCTGACCGATGTCAGCGAGTTCCGCGAGGCGGCCCTGCGCACGCTCGAAGGCCGGCAGGCGGCCGAGCGCGCCAACGCCGCCAAGAGCGAGTTCCTGGCCAACATCAGTCACGAGCTGCGCACGCCGCTGCAAAGCATCCTCGGCTTCTCCGAGCTGGGTGGCCTGCGCAGCCGCACCGATGTGCGCCTGCAGGGCATGTTCGGCGACATCCACGGCGCCGGCCAGCGCATGCTCACGCTGGTCAACAACCTGCTGGATTTGTCGCGGCTGGAGTCGCCGGTGGGCGAGGTGGGGCTGGTGGCTATCGACATCACGCCCGGCCTGCGCGCCGTGGTGCGTGAGCTGTGGCAGATGGCCCAGGCGCGGGATCTGCGGCTGAGCGTGCCGGCCGAGGACGCCGCCGGCAACGGGCTGTGGGCCTCGGCCGATGACTTTCGGCTGCAGCAGGTGCTGCGCAACGTGCTGGCCAATGCCATCCGGTTTGCGCCGGCGGGCAGCGAGATCGCGGTCACCTGGCGCCGCGACGGCGCGGACGCGCTGTGCGTGCGGGTGCGCGACCACGGCCCCGGCATCCCGACCGACGAACTGGAGTCGATCTTCGAGTCCTTCGTGCAGTCCAGCCGCACCAAGGACGGCTCGGGCGGCACCGGCCTGGGCCTGGCGATCTGCCGCAAGATCATGGCCGCCCACCACGGCCGCATCAGCGCACACAACCACCCGGCGGGCGGCGCGGTGTTCGAGTTCAGGCTGCCGGCGCTGGCGCCACGGCCCGCGCGCGGGCCGGCGGCATCGCCCGTGTCGGTGCCCACGCCGGCGCCCACGCCGGCGCAGGTCCGTGCCGCGGACACGACCTTGTCCACGGCGCTGTAGGGCGCAGCAGGGCGGTCTGGGGCGCTCGCGCCCCGGCCGCCTGCCTATCATCGGCGCATGCATATCCTCGACGCAGCCGCCACCGCCGTTGCCCTGCCCTGGCTGCCGCTGGTCGCTGCGCTGGAGCGCACCTTGGCCGACGCTGCGGCCGGCCGGGCACAAGCGCCCGATCGCTGGGTGCTGCCGGTGGCGCCGGGCACCTCGTGGTTTTTGATGCCGGCCTGGCTGGCGCCCGACGCCGGCGATCTGGCGGCGATCAAGCTCATCACCTACGCCAGCGCCAACCCGGCGCGCGGCCTGCCGTCCATCCTGGGCGACGTGATGGTGCTGCGGGCGTCCACCGGCCAGCGCCTGGCGCTGCTGGACGGCCCCACCGTCACCGCCCGGCGCACGGCCGCCGTCACGCTGCTGGCAGCGCTGCGGCTGGCGCCGATCGGCCTGCCCGACAACGCCAGCCCCGCTGCGGTCGGCCCGCTGCTGGTGATCGGCACCGGTGTGCAGGCTTTGGCGCATGTGCAGGCGCTGGTGGCCGGAGCCGGGGTGCGCGAGGTCTGGGTGCGCGGCCGCACGACGGCCCGCAGCCGCGAGTTTGTACGCACCTTGCAGGCACTGGCGGGGACGGGATCGATCGCGGGGGCGGGGGCGGGGACGGGGACGGGGACGAACAACGGGCCGCTCCCCGGCCTGCAAATCCGGCCGGCCGACGACCTGGACGCTGCGTTGCAGCACTGCCGCTGGATCGTCACCGCCACGCCGGCCGCGGCGGTGTGCCTGCGCGGCGCCGTGCGGCCGGACGCTTTTGTCGCTGCGGTCGGCGCCTTCAGCCCCGCGATGATCGAGCTGGACCCGGCGCTGACCCGGCAGCTGGCGGTCGACGGCCGGGTGGTGCTGGACAGCGCCGCCGCGCGCCACGAGGCGGGTGACTTGCTGGCCGCCGGGCTGGACTTGTCCGGCCTGCCCACTTTGGCCGAGTTGCTGCTGGCCACGCCGGATCAAGCCCCGAGCGCCGCCGCCCGGCCGGCCGGGCCGGTGTTGTTCAAGAGTTGCGGCGCATCACTGTGGGACCTGGCCGCCGCCCGCTGCGCGGTGGGCGCCTGATCGCGGCACCGCACGCCGTCACGGACCGGACCGGGGCCACAGCGCCCACAAGCGCAGCGGCTGCTTCATGCGCCCGGCCTGCTGCTCGGCGGCGTCGCCGCTGCCCCAGAAGTAGTCCACCCGCACCGCACCGGTGATGGCGCTGCCGGTGTCCTGCGCCATCACCAGCCGGCGCAATGGCGTGGCCGACAGCGGCTCGGTGGTGTCGAGCCAAAGCGGTGTGCCATAGGGCACGGCCAGCGGGTCCACCGCGACCGACCGGCCGGCGCTCAGCGGCACGCCTTGCGCGCCTTTGGGGCCTGTCGGCAATGTCGGGCCTGTCGGCAATGTCGGGCCTGTCGGCAATGTCGGCAATGTCGGCAATGTCGGCGATGTCGGGCCGGTCGCCAATGCCGGGCCTGCCGGCGATGTCGTGCCGGTCGGCGGTGTCGGTTTGCCGGCAGCCACGGCGGCGATGTCCTGCAGCGCCTCCTCGCGGAAGAACACCACCCGCGGGTTGCTCCACATCATCTGCTGCAGCCGGGCCGGGCTGGCGCGCTGGCCCCAGTCGCGGATCGCCGGCCAGTTGGCGCCGTCAGCCTTGAGCTCACCCTGGTCGATCAGCCAGCGGCCCACCGACTTGTAGGGCTGGTCGTTGGCGCCGGCATAGGCCACCCGCACCACACGCTCGCTGCCATCGGGCTCGCTGACGCGCAGCCGGCCCGACCCCTGGATCTGCAGCACCAGCAGGTCCAGCGGGCTGGCCAGCCAGGCGATCTCCTGGCCGCGCAGCGCGGCTTGTGCCGCCGGCTCGGTGGCCAGTTGCTGGCGGGTCCAGTAGGGCTTGCGCTGGGCCAGATCGGCCGGCGGGCGGTGCAAAGCCACGGTAAATCCGGGCCGGGGCCGGCGGCTGGCCAGCAACACCGGCTCGAAATAGCCGGTGGCCAGGCCCTGGGCGGCGCCGTCCAGCGCCTCGACCCGGTAGGCCTGCAGCTCACGCTGCAAAAAGTCACGCGCAAAACCGTCGTCGGGCGGCGCAAAACCGCTGGCCCGGGCGCACACCGCCGCCCAGCCCGGCGCGGGTTTGACGCAGCCGGCGCGCAGGGCCGGCCACAGCTCGGCACTGCGGTCGGCCTGCCAGCCGGGCAAGGCTGCCCAGTCCACAGGCACCCAGCGGGCGCGGGGCCGCAGCAGCGCCGGGCCGCTGGTGCCGTCGTCTGCGGCGGGTGGTGCGCCGGCAGCAGCCGCTGGCGCGCCCGCCGTGACCGGCGGCGCGCTGGGCGCTGGCGGCGTCAGCGCACAGGCGCCCAGCAGTGCGGCCAGCAGGACAAACAGCAGCGGGGCCAGCGTGCGGCGCAGGGGCCGGGATAATTGCGACATGTGGCTGATTTTGCTGGAAGCGCTGGGCGCGTTGCTGATCCTGGGCGTGATCGTCTGGTGGACGATGTTTGCCGGCCGCCGCGGCGGCGAGCGTGACGACGACGCGGACGGGCGCTGAACCGGGCAATGTGGCAATGTGGCGATGTGGCAATGTGGCGATGTGGCGATGTGGCGATGTGGCGATGTGGCGATGTGGCGATATGACAGCGGCAACGCCGGCCGTTGGCGCATGACGGCTGACAAGGACTTGCCGGCCGCCTTGCCGCAGGCCAGCGGCGGCTGGCGGACGGTAGTACGCTTGCAGCGCCTCGCCCAGCCGCCGAGAACCTCGCCCGACACCCTGGGAACCTGCCGGCCGGAGACTGTCGTGACTGCAACGCGCGCCTCAGCCCTGTCCAGCAGCGCGCCGAAGCGGCGGCGTGCGCCTTGCGGCACCGTCCGCGTCTGCTGTGGCTGATACCCAAACGCCGCGCCTGCGCTGGCTGCCCGCGGCCGTGCTGGCGTTGGGCCTGGCGTTAACGGGCCTGCTTTGCGCATGGTCGGTGCGCAACACCCTGCGCGAGGCGCGTACCGATCTCGACCGCGAGGCGTCGGTTTTCGCCACGGCCGTGGCCAGCCGCATCCAGTCCTACGTCGACACCTTGCCGGGTTTGCGCATGTTCGGTGTGGTGCAAAAATCGCCCTCGGACGCCGAGTTTCTGCAGTACGTGGAGGCGATCTCGTTGCAGAAGCGCTTTCCCGGACTGGCGCTCACCTTCATGGCTGAGCGGGTACCCAACGCCAAGCGCGCCGCCTACATTCAAGCGGTAGAGGCTGACCGCAGCAGCTCGGCCGCCGGGCACCCCAAGTTTGCGATCCAGCCGCCGGGCGAGCGGCCGGATTACATGGTGCTGCGCCACGCCTATCCGCTGGACCAGGCGACCTTTGGCTACGACCTGTATGACCCGGGCCAGCGCTACCGCGCGGCGATCGAGGCCGCCATAGCAGGTGGCCACTACGTGGCGACGGGGCCGGTGCTGCTGGCGCGTGACCGCCTTGCCCAGAACCGGCCGCTGCTCACCAGCGTGGTCATCCGTGCCGCGCTTTATGCGCAAGGCATTGTTCCGCCCACGCCCGAAGCCCGCGTTCAGGCCGCGCAAGGCGTGGTGGGTATCTCGTTCCGCACCGACGATCTGGTGCGAAGCGTGCTGCCGGAGAAACTCGGTCGCGGCCGCCGCATCGTCATCACCGATCCGCAGGCGCGGCGCCAGGCCGCCAATGACCTGGTGTTCGACAGCGCCTGGGCCGAGGCGGCCAGCCCGACCGAGGCCGCCCGGCCCGACACCTGGCGTACCCGCATCCAGGTGGCTGACCGGGCCTGGGATGTCGAGGTGCGCAGCCTGGGACCGGCCTGGGCCATCGACCAGAGCACAGGCTGGCTGTTGGCGCTGGGGCTGGCACTGTCAGCGGCGCTGGCCGTGATGACGCGCCTGCTGGTGCAGGCCAACATCGTGGCCGACAGCCGCATCCGCAGCGCCACCGCCGCGCTAGAGGCCGAGAAAGACAACCTGCGGCGCAGCGAGATGCGCTACCGCATGCTGTTCGCCAACAGCCTGGACGGGGTGATGCGCACCTTGCCGGGCGGCACGGTCTTGGCGGCCAACGCCGCGGCCTGCGCGATGTACGGCCGCAGCGAGGCCGAGTTGCAGGCCAGCCCCCGCGCAGCCTTGATCGACATGAGCGATCCGCGGGTCGCGCCCATGGACGCGCAGCGCCTGGCCACCGGCAGTGCACGGGGCACCATCCGCATGCGGCGCGCCGACCACAGCACCTTCGAGGCGGATGTCGCCACCAGCACCTATGTCGAGCCTGAATCGGGCGATCAATGGGTGGCCAGCGTCATCGTGCGCGACATCACCGAGCGCCAACGACTGACGGACCAGCACCAGCGGCTGGCCACGATCCTGGATGCGACGCCAGATTTTGTGGGCTCCACCGACCCCGACGGCAGCAATACCTTCCTCAATCTGGCAGCGCGGCGCATGCTGGGCTACGGGCCGCACGACGATGTCTCGGCCGTGACCATCGCCCAGTGCCACCCTGAGTGGGCGGCGCGTCTGATCCTCGAACAGGGGCTGCCCACCGCGATGCGTGAAGGCTTCTGGACGGACCGCACGGCCGTGGCCGCTGCCGACGGGCGCGAGATCCCGATGCTGCAGGTCATCCTCTGCCACCGCAACGCGCAGGGTGCTGTCACCCACCTGTCGACCATCGCGCGCGACCTGACCGAACTGGAGCGGACCGAGGCCGAGCGGCGTGCGCTCGAGCTGAGTCTGGGCGAGGCACAGAAGATGGAATCGATAGGCACGCTGGCCGGCGGTGTGGCGCACGATTTCAACAACGTGCTGGCCGCCATCCTGGGCAATGTGGCCATTGCGCGCCACGACATGGCCCCCGACCATCCGGCGCAGCGAAGCCTGGCCCTGATCCACCAGGCGGCAGCGCGCGCGCGCACCCTGGTGCAGCAGATCATGACCTTCAGCCGTCGCAGCCCGCAGCAGCTGACGGTACAGGCGCTGCGCCCGCTGGTGGAAGAGGCGGTTGCCCTGCTGCGCGCCACCCTGCCCGCCAGCGTCAGGCTGGAGACGGCGCTTGCAGAAGAGCCCCTGTACGCCCGCGTCGACGGCGCGCAGGTGCAGCAGCTGGTGCTCAACCTGTGCACCAACGCCTGGCAGGCGCTGTCCGGGCAGCAAGGCCGTGTGCGCATCGCCCTGGACCGTGTCGATGGCGCAACGCCCTGGGCGCGCCTGTGCGTCGAGGACGATGGCGGTGGCATGAATGACGCCACCCGTGCCCGCATCTTCGAGCCCTTCTTCACCACCAAAGAGGTGGGCCAGGGCACGGGCCTTGGACTCGCTGTGGTGCACGGCATCGTCAGCGCCAGCGGCGGCAGCATCGAGGTCCAGAGCCAGCTGGGCGAAGGCACCCGCTTCACCATCCTGCTGCCGCTGGCACCGGCCGAGGCGGCGGCCGCCGTTGAGGGCGAGGAGGCGATCCCGGCCCTCGCGCAGGGCAACGGCGAACCGCTGCTGTACGTGGACGACGACGAGGTCGTCGCGCTCACCATGAGCGCGCTGTTGCAGCGCGCCGGCTACGGCGTCACCTGCGTGCACAGCGCGCAGCAGGCACTGGACCTGGTGCGTGCCCAGCCCCAGCGCTTCGCGCTGGTGGTGACCGACTACAACATGCCGGAGATGTCGGGCATCACGTTGGCCAACGCGCTGGCGCTGGCCGCACCGGGGCTGCCGGTGGTCATCTCGTCAGGCTATGTCACCGAGGCGCTGAAGACACAAGCCCAGGCGGCCGGTGTGCGCGCCGTGCTGTTCAAGGAATATGCCTTCGAGCGCCTGGGCGGCATCGTGCACGCCATTCTCGACAGCCGGCCCAAAGCGCCAGTGCCGCTGCAATGACCCGCAGCCAACGCTGTTGCACGACCCATCTTGTCCAGCAAGCGCTAAGGTGCCGGCCGCAGCAGGCCCGCCTTGCCCAGGATGCCCTGCGCCCGGTCTGCGCTGCCGCGCGCCACCTTGCCGGTCAGCGCCAGCGCGGCGCCGGCTGACAGCATGGCTTCAAACGCTGCCCGCACCTGCTCGGCGCTGACCGCCTGCATGCGGGCCAGCCAATCGGCCCGCGGCCGCAGCCGGTCCAGCACCAGCAGGTCGAGTGCCGCGTCCTCCAGCCGGCGGCCGGGTTTCTCCAG
>JBBRZR010000077.1:0-14221 GCA_038236495.1 Burkholderiales bacterium | reverse complement strand
CGGGTGACCTTGCCGCTGATCCGCCAGCCGCTGCTGGTGGCCATCGTGTTCCGCCTGCTCGACGCGCTGCGGGTGTTCGACCTGATCTATGTGCTCAGCTCCAACGACAGCAGCACGATCTCGATGTCGGGCTTTGTGCGACGCGAGATGGTGGACGCCGGCAACATCGGTTTTGGCTCGGCGGCCTCGACCTCGCTGTTCCTGATCATCCTGCTCTCGGCGTTGATTTTTTTGCGGCTGGCGCGGGTCAGGCTGGGAGAGTCGAAATGATGCACCGTGCGCCCTGGCTGTCGGCGCTGCTGTACGCCGCGTCGGCGCTGGTCGTTTTCATATCTGTCGGCCCGTTCCTCTACATGCTGGCCACCTCGTTCAAGACCGGCAACGCGGTCTTCGACCCGGGCTTTTGGCCGCAGGCGCCGAGCTGGTCCAACTACAGCGGCTTGTTCGACGGCGCCCAGCCTTTTGGCCGGCATTTGCTCAATTCCATTTTGGTGGCCACGCTGACGGTGGCTGGCGCGATCGCGCTGGGTGTGACCGCCAGCTACGCGCTGGGCCGGATCCGCTTCAAAGGGCGCGGCCTGCTGCTGGTGGCGATCCTGGCGGTGTCGATGTTTCCGCAGGTGGCGGTGCTCTCGGGCATGTTCGAGCTGATCCAGGCGCTGGGCTTGTTCAACAAGGCGATCGGCCTGGTCGTGCCGTACACCATCTTCACCCTGCCGTTCACCGTCTGGATCCTCACCACCTTCATGCGCGAGCTGCCGGCCGAGCTGGAGGAGGCGGCGATCATGGACGGTTGCGGCCCGCTGCGCATCATCTTCCAGGTCTTCATGCCCTTGCTCTGGCCGGCACTGGTCTCAACCGGGCTGCTGGCTTTCATCGGCGCCTGGAACGAGTTTTTGTTTGCGCTGACCTTCGTCGTCTCCGACGACCAGCGCACCGTGCCGGTGGGTATTTCGCTGATTTCGGGCTCGTCGGCTTTCGAGATCCCCTGGGGCTCGATCATGGCGGCCTCGGTGATCGTCACGCTGCCGCTGCTGCTGTTGGTGCTGGCCTTCCAGAAGAAGATCGTCTCCGGCCTGACGGCGGGTGCGGTCAAGGGCTGAGCGCCCGGCACAGCTCCGCAGACCCCGACCGCGCTGAACCTGCCCGCGCCCGTTCCCCACCAAGGCCCCCCATGTCCCGCATCGACTTTCACCAGATCAACAAGCGCTACGGCCCCAGCCTGCCGCTGACGATCAAGGACGCCAACCTGACCGTCGACGACGGCGAGTTCTGCGTGTTTGTCGGCCCGTCGGGCTGCGGCAAAAGTACCTTGCTGCGCATGGTGGCGGGGCTGGAGGACATCACCTCCGGCGACCTGTCCATCGCCGGCCAGCGCGTCAATGACCTGCCGCCGGCCCAGCGCGGCGTGGCGATGGTGTTCCAGAGCTACGCGCTCTACCCGCACATGACGGTGGGCCAGAACATGGCTTTCGGCCTGCAGGTGATGGGCAGCAACAAGGCCGAGATCGCGGCCAAGGTCAAGGCCGCGGCCGACATCCTGCAGCTCACGCCCTTGCTCGACCGCCTGCCCAAGGCCTTGTCCGGCGGCCAGCGCCAGCGGGTGGCGATCGGCCGGGCCATCGTCAAGCAGCCCCGGCTGTTTTTGTTCGACGAGCCGCTGTCCAATCTGGACGCCGCGCTGCGCGCCCAGACCCGGCTGGAGATCGCCAAGCTGCACCACGACCTGGGCTCGGCCAGCATGATCTACGTCACCCACGACCAGGTCGAGGCCATGACCCTGGCCGACAAGATCGTGCTGCTGCACACCGGCGCGCTGATCGAGCAACGTGGCAGTGTGGCCCAGATCGGCTCGCCGATGGCGCTCTACCACCGGCCCGCCAGCACCTTTGTGGCTGAATTTATCGGCTCGCCCAAGATGAATTTGCTGCCGGCCCGGCTGCTGTCGGCCACGGCCGATGGCGCCCAGGTGGAGCTGGCTGGCCAGACCGTGGCAGTGGCGGTGGATGCGCGCGCGCTGGCGGCCGGCGCTGCGGTGCAGTTGGGCGTGCGGCCCGAGCATTTGTGGGTGGCGGATGCAGGCGAGGGCGCGGCGCTGCCGGCCGTCCAGCAGCATGTGGAGCGGCTGGGCGATTCGTCGTTGCTTTATGTCTCGGTGGGCCCCGGCCTGCCCAGCCTGACGGTCAAGGTCGAGGGCGCCGCCGCCCGGGGCAGCGGCCAGGCCCTGACACTGCGGCTGCGCGCCGAGCAATTGCATTTGTTCGACGGCGGCGGCCAGGCTTGCGCGCGTACAGTGGACTTGCCGACGTGATACCCGGACCACCGGCTGAACGGCCGGATCGGCCGCCTCGGCCAGAGCAGCCCGACCCACCAGCCCCTGCTGCGCGCTGGTGGCACGACCAGGTGGTCTACCAGATCTACCCGCGCAGTTTTTGCGACAGCAACGGCGACGGCATCGGCGACCTGGCCGGCATCCTGGGCAAGCTCGACCACTTGCAGGCGCTGGGCGTGGGCGTGGTCTGGCTATCGCCGATCTACCGCTCGCCGATGGTCGACAACGGCTACGACATCAGCGACTACCGCGACATCGCGCCCGAGTTCGGCACGCTGGCCGACTTCGACGCGCTGGTGGCGGCCCTGCATGCGCGCGGCATCCGGCTGATGCTGGACCTGGTGGTGAACCATTGCAGCGACCAGCATCCCTGGTTTTTGCAGGGCAGTCGCTCGCGGGACGACCCGCACCACGGCTACTTCATCTGGGCCGAGCCCCAGGCAGCGGCCGCCGGTTCGGCCACAGCAGCCCCCAACAACTGGGAGGCAGCCTTCGGCGGCCCGGCCTGGACCTTCAACCCCGCCACCGGCGAGTACTACCTGCACCTGTTTTCGCCCCAGCAACCCGAGCTGAACTGGCGCAACCCGAAGCTGCGCGCCGAGGTGCACGACATCCTGCGCTTCTGGCTGGCGCGGGGGGTGGACGGCTTCCGCATGGATGTCATCAACCTGATCGCCAAGCCCTGGCAACCCGACGGCCGCCTGGCCGATGCGCCGGTGGTGCAGCCCGGGCCGACCCAGCCTGCTTTTGGCGAGGTGGTGCATGGCCCCAAGCTGCTCGACTACCTGCGTGAGCTGCGGCGCGAGGTGCTGGACCACCACGACCTGATCACCGTGGGCGAGGCGCCGTTGGCCACCCCCGCCCAGGGCATTGAGCTGACCAGCCCGCAGACCGGCGCGCTCGACATGCTGTTCCAGTTCGAGCACATGGACCTGGACTGCCAGCCCGGCGCCGGTAACGGCAAGTGGGCCTTGAAGCCCTTGCACCTGCCCGATCTCAAACGCTCGATGCAGCGCTGGCAAGACGCCCTGCACGGCCGCGGCTGGAACAGCCTGTACCTGGGCAACCACGACCAGCCCCGGCCGGTGTCGCGCTGGGGTGACGATGGCCGCTGGCGGGTACACAGCGCCAAGATGCTGGCCACCTGGCTGCATGGCCAGCAGGGCACGCCCTATGTCTACCAAGGCGAGGAACTGGGCATGACCAACACCCCGTTCGCCCGCATCGAGGACTGCCAGGACATCGAGTCGATCAACCACTACCGGGCGGCGCTGCAGCGGGGTCAGCCGCCCGAGGAGGTGATGGCCGCGATCCGCGCCAAGGGCCGCGACAACGCCCGCACGCCGATGCCTTGGCGCGCCGGCCCCCACGCCGCCGGCTTCACCAGCGGCACACCCTGGCTGGCGCTCAACCCCAACCTCGACCAGATCAATGCCGAGCAGGCCCGGGCGGATGCGGATTCGGTGTTCCACCACTACCGCCGGTTGATCCAGCTGCGCCGCCAGCATGCGGTGTGGGTGCGGGGTCGCACACTGCCGCTGCTGGCCGAGCACCCGCAGATTGCTGCTTACCTGCGGGTCTGGCAGGGCGCGACTTTGCTGGTGGTGTGCAACTTCAGCGCCCAGGCCCGGCAGTTCGAAGCGCCGGTGGCCGATGCGCCGCTGTGCGGCTGGCAACTCTTGCTGGGCAACTGGCCAGCCGACCCGGGAGATCTCGATGTTGCCGCAAAGCCCCTCAGGCCCGACCTGCCGGCCTTTGCGCTGCGGCCGTACGAGGCCCGGATTTATCGCGGTGCTGACGCCTGACCGTTGCGTCGGATCAAAGCTCAGCGGCGCCTCAGTGCCGCCCGCCACTCATTCCGGCTCGATCTTCGCATCCTTGACCACCTTGCCCCAGCGCCGTGCCTCGGCCTTGATCAGCGCGGCAGACAGTGCGGGCGTGCCGCCGCCGATCTCGTTGCCCTGGTCCAGCATGCGCTCACGCTGCTCCGGGTCTTGCAGCGCCTTGTTGCCGGCGGCGTTGAGGATGCGCACCACGCCAGCCGGCAAGCCCTTGCGACCGCGCCAGCCACGGCATCGCGCAGGCCACCCGGTCAGCGGGCGGCGGCGAGCCGGTGATCTCGAGGCAGCGAAAGTGACGGGCTGCTGCGTCGCCATACAAGGGATTTCGAGCATCAGGTTTGACCCAGGTTTGTCACCCAGGTGGAGATCCCCGGTGCTGACGATGCCTAGGATGGCGCCTGCCAGCCATGGGGCCCAAGGATGACCGCAGACCGCTTTCCCGGCAACATCGGCCGGACGATCACTGAGCCCATCCCCTGGTGGCCACCACGCGCCGATGCCGCGGCCAAAAAGCCCAATGTGCCGGGGGTGCTGTTCGACGGCGTCGGCTTTGCCGACCTGGGCTGTTGCGGCGCCACCATCCCCGCGCCCGGCAGCTTTGTCAGCGGTCACCACCCCAGCGCCGACCGGGTTGACCAGGGCATCCTCTACCAGGCCGACCACCAGGCCGACCACCAGGCAGACCACCAGGCAGACCACCAGGCCGACCAGCCCGGTCGGTCCTGGCTGATGTGGCTGGCGCCGGGCGCCTGCCATGGGCCGCACCTGGCACCGGTCGAGCTGGGCCGCAGCCACAACGCCGAGTTTGCCGATGGCTGGAGGGCCGGGCGCGGTGTCGGCGGCCAACCGCGACGCGCTGGCCCAGCTGGAAATGGCGCGGCAGTAACTTTCGCCAAGCCGCGCCGCTGCGCTGCTGCAGTCCGATAAACCCGCCACACGTCTTCAGGAGCACATCGATGGAAGCCGACCTTCGCCCCAGCACCGCCAGCGGCCCGCCCGGCGCCCAGCCCGCCACCGCCACCACCCGCGCCTGCCAGCATGCGGCGCGACGCTGGCTGCCGATGACCGACCGCCAATCCTTCGACGACGCGATGCGCGGCTTCATCGCCGATATCCCGAAGGCGCCCATCACCCGCGCCAAGGGCGGGCCGGTCTGGAACCTGGCGGCCTACGGCTTCTTGGCCGAAGCATCGGCGCCCGACACCGTGCACCCCGGCCTGTGGCGGCATGCGCGGGTCAACATGGTCACCGGCCTGTTCAAGGTGACCGAGCGGCTGTACCAGGTGCGCGGGCTCGACATCTCCAACATGTCGATCATCGAGGGCGACACCGGCCTGATCCTGATCGACCCGCTGATCTCCACCGAGGTGGCCAGCGCCGCGTTGGCGCTGTACCGCCAGCACCGGCCCGACCAGGCGCACAAGCCGGTGGTGGCGGTGGTGTATTCACACAGCCATTCTGACCACTTTGGCGGGGTGCGCGGAGTGATCGACGAGGCCGACGTGCTGGCCGGCCGGGTGCAGGTGGTCGCGCCCAAGGGGTTCATGGAAGAGGCCGTCAGCGAGAACGTGATGGCCGGTAACGCGATGTCACGGCGGGCGCTGTTCCAGTTTGGCCCGCTGCTGCCCAAGGGTGAGCGCGGCCAGGTGGATGCCGGGCTGGGCAAGACCGTGTCCACCGGCACGCTGACGCTGATCGCGCCCACCGTGGTGATAGCGCAGCCGGTGGAGCGCCATGTGATCGACGGCATCGAGTGCATCTTTGAGCTGACACCCGGCGCCGAGGCGCCGTCGGAAATGATCATCCACCACCCGGGGCTGCGGGTGCTCAACATGACCGAGATCACCAGCCAGAACTTCCATAACCTGCTGCCGTTGCGCGGCGCGCAGGCGCGTGATGCGCTGGCCTGGGCGCGCTACCTGGACGGCGCGCTGCAGCGCTACGGCGCGCAATGCGACGTGCTGATCGCCCAACACCACTGGCCGGTGTGGGGCGGCACGGCGATCGACGGCTTCTTGCGGCGCCAGCGTGATCTCTACAAATACGTGCATGACCAGACCGTGCGGCTGATGAACCACGGCCGCCTGGCCGCTGAGATTGCCGAGGTGCTGACGCTGCCCGCCAGCCTGCAGCAAGACTGGGCCTGCCACGGCTTCTATGGCACGGTGCGCCACAACGTGAAGGCCATCGTGCAGCGCTACCTGGGCTGGTACGACGGCAACCCGGCGCACCTGGACCCGCTGCCGCCGGCCGACACCGCCCGCAAGGCCATCGCCTACATGGGCGGCGCGGCGGCGGTGCTGCAGCGGGCGCAGGCCGACTTCGAGCGGGGTGAGTACCGCTGGGTGGCGCAGATCTGCGCGCAACTGACCCACGCCCATGACGGGGCCGATGCCGCCAGCAACGAGCACACCACGGCCGCCTGCGCACTGGGCGCCAACGCGCTGGAGCAGCTGGGCTACCAGGCCGAATCGGCCACCTGGCGCAACGCTTACCTGCAGGCCGCGATGGAGCTGCGCCACGGCGTGCCCCAGCTGCCCAACATGTCGGTGGCCAGTGTCGACATGGTGCGCGCGCTGCCGATCGGCATGTTCTTCGACTACCTGGCCATGCGGGTAGATGGCGCCCTGGCCGGCGGCCTGCATTTGCGACTGAACTGGCAGTTCACCGACACCGGTGAGCAGGTGCTGGTCAACCTGGAAAACAGCGCACTGACGCACCGCATCGGCGAAGTTGATGCCGCGGCTGATGCCACCATCACGCTGGCCCGCAGCACGCTGGACGAGATCTCTTTGCAGCGGCTGAGCTTTCCTGAGGCGCTGCAGGCCGGGCGCATCAACGTGGCCGGGCAGGTGTCAGCGCTGACCACGCTGCTGGCCACGCTGGACCACTTCAGCCGCATGTTCGCAGTGGTGGGGCCCCGGCCGCCCGCCGGGCCTGGTTTGGTCAGCTTGCCGGCCTGACCCCGGCCTTTCCCCGATGGCCTTGCGCAAGCCATCTGCAACACTTTGACACACCCCAGGAGACAAACCATGACCCGATTCAACTTCAAGCTGACATCGCTCCCGTTGCTGTGCCTGGCCGGCCTGGTCAGCGCACAGACCCCAGTCACCGAGTTCAAGTTCGCCTCCTCGGCGCCGCCCACCTCACCCTGGGCCAAGCAGATCGACCGCACCGCTGCCGACGTGCTGGCCGAGACCAAGGGCGGCGTCAAGATCACACCTTTTTACGGCTCGCAGCTGGGCTCCGAGAACGATGCGATCGCGCAAATCTCACGCGGGCGCATCGAAATGGGCTCGTTCACCGCCAACTCGGTGGCCTTGCAGGTGCCCGAGATCGCGCTGGTACAACTGCCGTTTTTCTTTGCCACCCGGCCCCAGCGTGATTGCGTGCTCGACAACCACCTGCAAAAGCCGGTGAGCGAGGCCCTTGCCAAGAAGGGCCTGGTCTTTTTGAACTGGGGCGAGGTGGGCTCGGTGCACATCCCTGGCAAGAAAGCCTACGCCACGCCGGCCGACGTCAAGGGCATCAAGGTGGGCGTGGTGGCCAACAAGATGACGGCCGACTTCTGGCGTGCCATGGGTGCCAACCCGATCCCCACCACCGTGGCCGAGGCCACCTCGTCGTCGCAGACCGGCCTGATCGACACCTACCCCACGCCATTTGCGTTTTACGTGCCGTCGGGGCTGAACAAGGTGCTGCCGGTCATCACCAAGCTGCCGCTGTGGGAATCGGCCGGCATCACGCTGATGAACAAGGCCGCCTATGACAAGCTGCCGGTCGATGTGCGGGCTGCCTTCGACAAGGGCGTGCAAAAAACCCCGGTGGCCATGCTGCGCGCCGAGATCCGCGGGGTGGATACCGCGCTGACCGGCGTGCACAAGCAGTCGGGCGGCACGGTGGTGGAGGCCACGCCCGAGCAACTGGCCGAGTGGAGCAAGGGCCTGGGGCCGGTGTGGACCGCCATCGCCAAGGACATCGGGCCCGACGGTGAGAAGTTTCTGGCCCTGATGGATACAGGCAAGAAGGCTTGCGAAGGCGCGAAGTAAACCCGGCAGCCGGTGCAAGGACCCCCACGATGACTTCTTCCGCGGCGGTTCACACCGCGCCGGCTTACCCACCTGCGCCGCCATCGGTAGTGCGCCTGCTGCGCGGCTGGCACCGCGTTGAATGCTGGATCGCGGTGCTGGCCTTCAGCTTCATCGCCGCGGTGCTGGTGATCGACGTGCTGGGCCGAGAGTTCTACGGTCCGCTGATGACCTTGCTGGGCTTCAAGGTGGGGGCCACCGGCCTGTTCGGCTCCCAGAAGTTGGCGGTGTTTGCGCTGGTGATCGGCTCGTTCTGCGGCATCGGCATCGCCACCGCTACCGGTGTGCATCTGGTGCCGCGGATCGGTTTTGGCTGGGTGCCCAGGGCTTGGGCGCCGCAGGTTGACCGGCTGGCAGACCTGGTCACCGGGCTGTTTCTGCTGGGCGTCACCTGGTTCGGCGTGCTGTTCGTGATGGGCTCCAAACAATCGGGCGTGCTGGCCGCGGTGATCAACGTCTCGGCCTGGCCGATCCAGGTGGCCATCCCGCTGGGTTTTGCGTCGGCCGCGCTGCGTTACCTGTTGTTTGCCGTTTGGCCGGCGCTGCGCCCGGCGCCACCGGAATTCCAAGAATGACCGGTACGCTGATTTTGCTGGGCCTGGTAGCGCTGCTGCTCACGCTGCGCCAGCCGCTGCTGGTGATCCTGCTGTCGGCCGTCGCGGTGGTGCACCTGGTGTGGGGCAAGGGCCAGCTCGACAACATCATCGAGGACATGTGGATCTCGCTCGACAAGGAGCTGATCCTGTCGATCCCGATGTTCATTCTGTGCGGTGGCGTGATGACCAAGGGCTCCACTGCCCGGCGGCTGATCGACATTGCCGCCTCGCTCACCGAGCACCTGCCCGGTGGCCTGGCGGTGGCGTGCACGCTGAGCTGCGGTGTGTTCGCGGCGATCTCGGGCTCATCGATCGTCACCATGTTGGCGATCGGTACGGTGATGTACCCGGCGATGAAGAGCGCCGGCTACCCCAACCGCTTTTCATTGGGCGCGATCATGGCCGGGGGCACGCTGGGCATCATCATCCCGCCGTCGATCCCGCTGATCCTGTACGGGCTGGTCACCGAAACCTCGATCACCGAGCTGTTCATCGCAGGCATCGGCCCAGGGCTGCTGCTGTTGTTCGCGTTTTCGGTGTACTCGATGTGGGTCAACCGGCACCTGCCGCGCAAGCCCTTCAACCTGCCGCGGGTGGGGCAGGCGCTGCGTGACGGCATCTGGGCGCTGCTGATGCCGGTGATCCTGCTGGGCGGCATCTACACCGGCTACTTCTCGGCCATCGAGGCGGCCGCGGTGTCATTGGTGTACGCGCTGCTGGTCGAGACTTTCATCCACCGCGAGTTCAAGCTGAAGGATTTTTACGACGTGGTGCTGGATGCGTCCAAGCTGGGCGGCACGCTGTTCCCCTTGCTGGCGGTGGCGCTGAGCCTGAACCTGGTGCTCACTGAACACCAGGTGCCGGCGATGATGGTGAGCATCATGCGCGGCTTCACCGACAGCCCGCTCACCTTCATGCTGCTGGTCAACGGCCTGCTACTCATCGTGGGTTGCCTGATGACCTCGGGCGAGGCCATCCTGATCCTTGGCCCGCTGCTGGCACCGCTGGCCATGGCCTACGGCTACGACAAGGTGCTGTTCGGCATCATCATGATCGTCAATCTCGAGATCGGCTTCCTCACCCCGCCAGTCGGGCTGAACCTGCTGGTGGCGATGTCCACCTTCAAGCAAAAATTCGGTGAGCTGATCCTGGCGGCCGTGCCCTTCATCGTGCTGATGCTGGGCTGCCTGGCGCTGATTGCCTGGCAGCCGTGGATCGCCATGGCGCTGGTAAACCGTTGAAATCCTGAATGTCAAGCCCGGCGCTTGCGCGTTGGGCAATTTTGCAGGGACGCCCGCCATGGCCAGCACCCAGCCGCCCAAACTGATCAACACCGCGCGCCGCTACAAGCACATCACACCGGTGGCGCGCATGCCCAACTTCGCGGCCTCGGATCGAAGGGCTTGACCTCACCAACCGCTCAGCGCGCCGGTGCAGGCCGAGTTGCGCCAGGCACTGCTCGACTTTGAGGTGATCTTCTTCAAGCCGCAGGCCATCGCGCCCGCCCGTTGGTCGCAGATGCAAGCGGTCTGAGATCCTCCAGCCAACCCGTTTCAGACGGCCCGGTGCCCAGGGCTGCGGGGGATCGCCCGCGAAAATCCGGAGACGGTCGCCACAGATGACGCGCATTTGGGCTGATGCCGACTCTCAACAGCTTGCTGCCGAACCCAAGCACCGTCCCAATGGATGCTCAAGAGGCTCGGCGGGGGCTTTTGGGAGGGGCGTTTGAAAACCCCAGCCTCAAGGACCTCTACCGCAACGTCACTCACTGCATGCCGAAACTGCGGGGCGATGGCTTGCCGCTTTGCAGGGTCAAGCCGGCGGCTCGTCCGAGGCCGCCCACTTCATCGTTACGCCTGTGGACGTGACCGGGCGAAGGGCGCGAATCGCGCAGGCCCGCGGCCCCAGAATCTGCCGCAGAACGGCGGCATCGCCATCGGGTGACCCGCGTAGCGTCAAAGTTATCGACGAACCGGCGTGCCGCTCCTAGAATCAAATTTAAACAACCGCCGCTGGCGTGCTCCGATGCTGCCTTGGCATCCGTGCCATGTGTGCAGGCCGGCTCGGGCCGAAAAGTGCCTCAGGCTTCGAGCACCCGTGGGCTGCCAGTGGGAGGATTGAATGTGCGAAGACGGTCCGCTGCCTGACTTTCACGATCGGGCACCACCCGATCGCTATTGCGATCTGATCCTGACCGGCGGCGTCACCAGCGCGATCGCCTACCCTTCGGCGATCTTCGCACTGGCCACCACCTACCGCTTCAACGCGATTGGCGGCTCGTCGTCGGGCGCCGGGGCGGCCGCGCTGGCGGCAGCGGCCGAGTATCGGCGCCGGCATGGCTCGTCCGACGGCTTTCGCATCCTGCTCGAACGCATCGCGGAGGTGTCGGACAGCTTCAAGGGCCAGACCGGGCTGGCCTGGTTGTTTCAGCCGGCGCTCGAACATCGGCGGCTGTTCAAGGCGCTGGTGCCGGGAATCGCCGGGGCCGACCGGAAGGGCGCCAAAGTCGCCAAGGGCGTGTTGGCCGCCTACGCGGTGCAGTGGTCGGTATCGATGGTGGCGATCACCTTGCTCCTCTGGGCCTTGCTGGCGCTGGTTCGCGTGGCGTTGCCGCCTGCAGGCTGGACCCTGGTCGTCTGTGTCTTGCTCGGTGCCGTCTGGTTGGCGCTGGCATTGCTGGCGCTGGCCTGGCTGGTCTGGCGCGATGTGGCCCGTGTGGCAGCGACCGACTTCGGCTTCTGCACCGGGCTGGCCCGCCTGCCCGGTGCGCCGCGTCTGCCGTTGACCGAGTGGCTGCACGAATTCATCCAGGAGCTCGCCGGCCGGCCGAAGGACGGGCCGCCGCTGAGCTTTGCCGACCTCGCCGCCGCACCAGGCTCGCCCCGCGAGACCCTCGGCGACATGGGCCCCTCGGGGTCGATGTCGATACGGCTGCAGATGTTCACCGCCAACGTCACGCAAGGCCGACCCTACGTGTTCCCCTTGAAGCCGGAGGACCCGCCGCTGTACTTCAGGCCGCGTGAGATGCGCCGGCTGTTCCCGGCTTCTGTGGTGAAGCACATGATGGATCACTCCGAATCGCAGGTCGACGATTCGATCTCGCCGCCGGTGCCGGCGCAACAGCGCGACGAAGATTTCCTGTGGCGGCTGCCCACTGATCATTTGCCCATCGTCGTGGCCTCGCGCATGAGCGTGAGTTTTCCGGTGCTCTTCATGGCCGTGCCACTGTGGGCGGCCTGCCTGCCCGACCCGCGCTGCGAAGCCGGGCCGACCACCTACCGGCGCTGCCTGTTTTCCGACGGTGGGCTGTGCTCGGGCTTTCCGATCTACCTGTTCGACAGCCTGGTGCCGGCCTGGCCCACCTTCGGCATCTCGCTGTACAAGCTGCCCAAGGCCAGGCCGGGCCAGCCAGCCGCCGCCGATGAGGGCTGCTGCGATCTCGAAGGTCGTTCGATCGACTGCGTGGTCACGCTGCCCGAAAGCCAGTGTGAGGCGCCGGCCGAACGCTGGACCTATGTCGACGACGCAACAGCGAGCAGCCTCCACCGCCTCTGGGGCTTTGCCGGCGCCGTCTTCGACACCGCCATCGGCTGGAACGACGCGATGCAGTCGCGCCTGCTGGGTGTGCGCGACCGGGTGGTGCGGGTCGGGCTGCCGCCGGACATCGGCGGGCTCAACATCCTGATGAACCGGCAGCAGATCCGCTGCCTCGCCGAGTTGGGCAAACATGCAGCCATCAAGCTGCTGGACCGGTTTGCGCTGCCGTCGGACAAGTCCGGGCTGGCCACGGGTTGGGCCGAGCACCGCTGGGTTCGTTTTGGCGTGATGCGCGAATGCCTGTCCTCGACCCTCAGCGGATTGGCCTGGTCGGCGGACCTGGCCCGCCATGCCCAGCCGCTGCCGCAGCAGATCCGCCACGCCGTCGACGAAGCGCCGCTGGCCGGCTGCGCAGGCTCGCAATTGCTGGCCGCACAGGGCGCCGCGCTGCAGGGCGTGCTGGTGGCGCTGAAGCAGGCCGAAGCGGCACTGGCGTCCCCGTCTATCGCGCAGCCCGAACTGCCTGCCGAGCGTCCGGTGCTTCAGATTCGCCCGCCGTTGTAGTTTGATTCCCAACCCCGGCGCCGTGGTTTGCCGCTTCAGCCCACCACCACCCGATCATCCCGACAGGAGACAACCGCCATGCAGACCGAAGTGCCCGCCAAGTCCAAGAGCCTGCTCGGCGTCACCGACCTGACGCTGTTGGCGCCGATCAAGCGCGGGCTGATCCCGGCGCTGGATGCCCGCAGCTACGAGAGCCGGCTGCGCCTGCTGTTCCGAACGCTGGGCGCGCTGCGCACTTCATCGCTCGAGGCCCAGCCCACGCCGCTGATCACCGACTTTATCGACCGCATCCGCGCGATCCACTCGTTCCGTCTCGCCATCGTCGGGCAAGAACCGAAGATGCTGTTGCTGTCAGTGGCCTTCGACGGCGGCTGGGAGTCCTACATGCGGCGCATCTGGCGCGACCTGGGGCCGCTGCTGGACCTGATCTTCATCAACTGCGACGGCTACCTGACCAGTTTCGACCACAGCTATGCGCAATACGCGGCCTGGGTGCGCTCGGCCCAGGTCGACACCGAGTTCTTCTACAACGCCGCCGGGCTGAGCGTGAACGATCTGCACTACCTGCGCCGCGCCGAGCAGGTGCGCCTGGGCGGCAGGGTGCCTGGCGCTGCGGGCAGCCTGCTCGACCAGGCGCTGCCGGCGGTGACGGCCTTGTACCGGCTGACCGACATGTATCCGCCTGACCCGGGGCTGGTCGACGGCGGCTGCCTGAAGCGCGCGGCGCGGCGCCTGTTGCCCGAGCTTTGGGAGGGGCCGCAGCCGCTCATCGCGCCCAACCAGCCGCTGCCCGCAGGCCGCACACCCACCGAGAACGCCGCGCTGCGCTGGATTGCCACGGCCCAGCCTGCCGATCCGCGACCGCCGGTACCCGCGACGCCCGACCCGGCACAGGTGCAAGGCGGCATCCTGGTGCCCTACGCCAACCTCAACCACGCCTGCCTGCTGCTGCTGGAACTGCAGGACGCCAAGGCGCTGCAGGAGTTGCTGGAGTGGGCGAAGCCACGCATCTACAGCGCCGCGAACCAACCGACAGGCGGCGCGAGTTCGATGCTCACCAACCTGGCCTTCACTGTCCAGGGGCTGGAACTGGCCGGTGTGGAGGGCGCCACGCTGACTGAGCTGCCGGCCGAGTTCCGCGAAGGCATGGCCGCGCGGGCCAGCATCCTGGGCGACCGGCGCTACAACCACCCGACCCGCTGGGCCTTGCCGCCCCGCAACTGGCCGACCCCGTCGCCCGCCGGGCTGGAGCGTGTGGCGCTG
>JBBRZR010000076.1:0-14245 GCA_038236495.1 Burkholderiales bacterium | reverse complement strand
GTCGTCATGCGCAGGGTTTCGGGGATCAGCCAGACCTCGAACCAGCGCTCGGCCCGGTTCGCCTCGGCCACCGTCAGGCTGGCGCCATTGACCGCGATATAGCCCTTGGCAAACACATAGCGCATGTGGCTGGCCGGCATGGCGATGCGCAGCACGTGGTTGTTCTCGGGCTGGCGCACCCACAACAACCGGCCCAGGCAATCGACATGGCCGCTGATCGGGTGGCCGCCGATCTCGGCGCCGTCGCGGGCGGCGCGCTCGACATTGACCGTGCTGCCCGGCGCCAGCCCCCCCAGCGTGGTCAGGCCCAGGCTCTGCTGCATCACGTCGAAACAGGCGCGGCCGGGGCCGGGCAAGGCGGTGACCGTCAGGCAGACGCCGTCGCAGGCCACGCTGGCGCCGATCTGCAGATCGGTATCGAAGCCGGGCGGAAACACCAGCTCGAAGCTGCGCAGGCCGGGCCGGTCGGTGAGGGTGGCCACGGCGGCCACGGCTTGAACAATGCCGGTGAACATGGGGGATGCGTAGGGGCGGGTTGAAAGCCGCAGATTACCAGCGGTTGCCACGGCGGTTGTGGCGAGGGCTGTCGCAGTGGTCTGGCGCACGGCACACTGGCGCGCCGCCCCATCCCTGCCGACCGCCCCCGACCGCCCCAGAAAGCCCCCATGACGCCAGCCCCCGTTCGCATCGAGACCCAGGGCGACATCGCCACCATCACCCTGCACCGCCCGGTCTGCCGCAATGCCGTGGACGGCCCCACGGCTGCCGCGCTGCTGGCCGCGTTTGAGGCTTTCGAGGCCGATCCGGCATTGAGCGTGGCGGTGCTTGCCGGTGGCGGCGGCCAGTTTTGCGCCGGCGCCGACCTGAGCGCGGTGGCCGACCCCACCCGGCGCAATGCCGTCCGCGCCGATGGCAGCGGCCCGGGGCCCATGGGGCCGACACGGCTGCGCTTGAGCAAGCCGGTGATCGCCGCCATCGAGGGCCATGCGGTGGCCGGCGGTCTGGAGCTGGCGCTGATGTGCGACCTGCGCGTGGCCGGCCGCAGCGCCGTGTTCGGGGTGTTCTGCCGGCGCTGGGGCGTGCCGCTGATCGACGGCGGCACCGTGCGGTTGCCGCGCCTGATCGGCCAGGCCCGGGCGCTGGACCTGATCCTGACCGGCCGCGCCGTGGGCGCCGAGGAGGCGCTGGGCTTTGGCCTGGTCAACCGGGTGGTGGACGACGGCCAGGCGCTGGCCGAGGCGCTGGTGTTGGCCCGGCAGATCGCCGGCTTTCCGCAGGCCTGCCTGCGGGCCGACCGGGCCTCGGCGCTGGCGCAGTGGGACAGGCCGCTGGCCGACGCGCTGGTGCATGAAGGGGCCGGCGGCTTTGCCGCGCTGCAGGCCGAGGGCCTGGCCGGCGCGGCGCAGTTTGCGGCGGGTGCGGGGCGTCACGG
Organism: Burkholderiales bacterium; assembly: GCA_038236495.1. Taxonomy (GTDB): domain Bacteria; phylum Pseudomonadota; class Gammaproteobacteria; order Burkholderiales; family Burkholderiaceae_C; genus Pseudaquabacterium. The sequence continues at coordinate 12,813 of JBBRZR010000076.1, read as the reverse complement.
CCAGCCGCGCTGAGCCATGCGTCGGCAAGTTTGTCGGCCAGATCGCCCAGCGGCGCCACCCGCCAAGTCGCCGGGCGGCTCAGGTGCGCCAGACCCGCGGCGCGCAGGGCGCCAGGCCCCAGTGCTGCTGCCGCCAGCCGGCCCAGACCGCCTGCAGCAAGGCCATCACCGGCTCGACCCGGTGGCCCAGCGCGCGCAGCACCAGCAAGCGTTCATCGAGCGCGGTCACGCCGGCGGTGGTGGGCAGGGCGCTGCTGTCGATCAGCGCCCGGGCGCTGTCGATCAGCTGCTCGCAGCGCTCGCGTGCCAGCAGCTGGCCGTCGGCCAGCCACAGCGTGGCCATCACGCTGTGGCCGGCCAGGCCCAGGGGTGAGTCCATCAGCAGCCGGTCGGTGCCGTCGATGCGGCCGCGCTCCAGCCACATGCCGGGTATAGCCACCTGCTGCAGGTAGCGGCCCTGGTCAAAGGGCTGGTCCGCAGCCGGCAGGCCCAGCGCCAGCACATCCCAGCCGATCATTTGCGCGCCCGGCGCCAGGTTGAAGGTCAGGTGGTTTTCAACCTGGCAGCGGCGATAGGCAATTGTCTCCAGCGGCAGCCATTCCAGCCGCGCGCCGTCGGCCAGCGTGGCGGTGACCTGCTGCACCGCCAGCGGCCCGGCGCTGCGGTAGAAGCGGGTGGCGCCCGGCGTGGTGATCAGCGCATGGCTGCCCGGGGCCAGCGTGGCATCCAGCGCCAGCACATCACCGCCGACGATGCCACCCGGCGGGTGCACCAGCACCTGGTGGCAGACCGCATCGCCCTCGGGGTAGAGCCGCTGCAGCACCCGCAGCGGGCCATGGTGGCGGTCGAGTGCGATGGTGCGGTCACCGCGCCGGCTGTAGTCCAGTTGAAGATGGCCGTGCCAACCCATGCCCACCCCAAAGCCGCCGAGTGTAGGGGCAGCACTTTCACCCCCACCCGCAGCCACACACGCACCCACAGGCGCGCACGGCCTGGCTTCAAGTCTGCCGCCAATCGGCCGAAATGACCCCAGCGGCGCCAAGCTTTGCCGCCCTCGCACCCCCACCCCTGTCCGGACCACCCCATGCCCCTGTTCTCTCGCCTCAAAAGTCTGTTTGCCACCACCGTGCTGGGCTTTGTGCTGGCAACGCCCGCGCTGGCCACCGAGCAAGGCACGGCCCCCGAGGCCGAAGCCATGGTCAAGAAGGCCGTCGCCTTCATCAAGACCGGCGGCCCGGACAAGGCCTACGATGAGTTCACCCACGGCAAGGGCTTCAAGGACCGTGACCTCTACATCATCGTCTACGACCTGAACGGCAAGAACCTGGCCCAGGGCGCCAATCCCAAGCTGGTGGGCAAGGACCTGATCAACCTGAAGGACCCGGACGGCAAGCCGCTGATCCAGATGTTTGTCGAGCTGGCCAAGACCAAGGGCAAGGGCTGGATCGAGGGCTACAAGTTCCTGAACCCGGTGACGCAGAAGATCGAAGGCAAGGCGATGTACCTGGAGCGGGTGGGTGACACGCTGGTGGGCTGCGGCATCTACAAGGGCTGACAAGGCCGAGCCTTTTTGGCTTTGCCTGCCTTTAATTTTCTACGTCACCGCCGCCTCGCGCCGTTGTCACCGACCTGAACCGGACCTGCCCCATGAACCTGCGTGACTTGAAAATCGGCACCCGCCTCGGCCTGGGGTTCGGCGTGATCCTGCTGTCGGCGAGCGTGTTGCTGGTGGGCGCGATGCTGAGCAATGCGGCTGGCAGATCGGCGCTGCTGCAGACACTGCAGGCCGCCGCCGCCCAGGAGGACCAGGCCGTGGCCATGCGCCAGTACCTGCTGGGCAGCGCCGTGGCCGTGCGCAGCATGGGCCTGCAGACGGCGGTGGAAGGGGTGCAGCGCGACGAGGCCGAGGCCAAGAAGCAGCGTGCCAGCTACCTGGCCGCACGCGCCGCGCTGGAGGCCGCCGGCCTGGATGCGCAGGAAAAAGAGATCTTCACCCGCCTGGCCGACATCGACCGGCAGATGGACGCGCACTTCAAGAACGCTGTGGACCTGGCGGCCCAGTTCAATGCCGAGCAGGCCGCTGCGGTGATCCTGAGCAAGATCGACCCGCTGTCGCAACAGGCGCTGCAGGCACTGGCGCAGTTCATCGCGCTGCAAAAAACCCACACCGCTGCGGCTACCGTGCTGGCCAATGCCCGCAGCGCGACCGTGGTCAACACCATCGCCGGCGCTGGCCTGCTGTTGCTGGGCCTGGCCGGCTGGCTGGCCTGGCGCATGACGGTCAGCATCACCCGGCCGCTGCACACCGCCGTCGAGGCCAGCGCCCGGGTGGCACGGGGTGATCTGGTCAGCGAGATTGCCCTGAGTGGCCACGACGAGGCGACCCAACTGCTGGCCGGCTTGCGCGACATGCGCGACAGCCTGGCCCGCATGGTCAGCGAGGTGCGCCAGGGCAGCGAGGCGATCGACTGCGCATCCGGCGAAATCGCCCAAGGCAATGCGGACCTGGCGTCGCGCACAGAATCCCAAGCCAGCGCGCTGCAGCAGACGGCTGCCAGCTGCGAGCACCTGACCGGCACCGTCAAGCAAAACGCCGAGAGCGCAGCGCATGCGCTGCAGCTGTCCACCGGCGCGGCCGAGCAGGTGGACCGCGGCCACGCCGTGGTGGGCCAGGTGATCAGCACCATGGGCACGATCAACGCCCATTCCCGCAAGATCACCGACATCACCACGGTGATCAACAGCATCGCTTTTCAGACCAACATCCTGGCGCTGAACGCGGCCGTGGAGGCGGCCCGCGCCGGCGAGCAAGGCCGGGGCTTTGCGGTGGTGGCCTCGGAGGTGCGCATCCTGTCGCAGCGCACCACGGCCGCCGCCAAGGAGATCGAGGGCCTGATCCGCGCCGCCGCCGATGCCACGCAATCGGGATCGGTGCTGGTCAACCAGGCCGGCAGCACGATGGACGAGGTGCGCCAGTCGGTGCGGCAGGTCACCGTGCTCGTCAACGAGATCAGCGCGGCCAGCCGCGAGCAGACCGGCGGCATCGACGAAGTCAACCGCGCCATCGCCGACATCGACCGCAGCACCCAGCAGAACGCCGCGCTGGTGGAGCAGGCCGCCGCGGCGTCCGAATCGATGCGCGACCAGACCCGCCGGCTCAACGCACTGGTCAGCGCGTTCGAGGTCTAGGCGGGCCTTGGGGCCAGGGCGTTGCGGGGTCTGACGCCGGCTTGCAGCGGCCTCCGCTAAAGTGGCGGTGCCCGATCCGACCCCGCACCCGGTCTCGACAACGCCAGACACGCTGGTGCTGCACGCCAGTGCCGGAGTCGGGCTTGCCGTCCTACCGCCACGCTGCCCATGCCCCTGCCCGACGCCCCGCCCGAACCCCCGTCGAGTTACGCCGTGCCGGTCGAGGTGCGCCTGAGCACCGAGCGCCTGGCCGTCGCTGCATCACCGCGCATGGGCATGACCGGCCTGCACTACCTGCGCGCCATCACGCCGCAGGTCTATGGCGGCGTCTCGGTGTTTGGCGCTACCCAGGGCGACCGGGGTGGTTTTTTTGGCTGGGGCGTGAGCGGCGGCTACCGGGTCAGCGAGGGCCCCTGGCAGGCCGAGGCCGGGCTGTTTGTGGGCGGCGCCGGTGGCAGCCCGGGCTGGGTGGGCGGCGGCCTGATGCTGCGCCCGCATGCCGAGGTCTCGCACCGCTGGGGCGCTTTCACGCTGGGGCTGGGGGCGTCCCAGGTCTGGTTCCCGAACGGGTCCACCCGCAGCACCCAGCCCTTTGCCTCGCTGGGCTGGACCAGCGAGGCGCTGTTCGGCCCGGCTGGCGGTGGAGCCTCCACTCCCACGGCCGAGGGGCTGGCCCAGGGCGTGTCGCTTGTGCTGCCCACCGAGACCGCGGGCGTGCTGGGCCGTTACCACCTGAGCCAATCGGCGCGGCGCGACGGCAGCGGCACAGCGCGGCCGCTGCAGGTGGGCGGCCTGACGTTTCGGCGTGCACTGCCCGGCAGCGTGGCCGGCGCGCAGCCGTACTGGCTGCTGGGCGCAGCCGGCGCCTTGACGCAGGACTACGCCGGCTACGCCGAGCTGATGGGCGGCTTGGGGCTGCAGGCCGCGCTGCCGCTGGGCATGCCGCTGTCGCTGCGGGTCGAGGCCGCATTGGGATCGGGCGGGGCAGGCGCGGCGCTAGACACCGGCGGTGGCCTGTTGCGCAAGCTCAGTGCCGGCCTGTCCTGGCAGGTGCTGCCGCAGCTGAGCCTGACCGCGCTGGCTGGCAGGGTGTCCAGCCCCGGTCCGTTCCAGGCCCGTGAGGCCCGGCTGGAGCTGGCTTGGCGTGGCTGGGATGCGCTGCCGGGTGAATCCACGCCCTATGCCAGCCGCAACACCAGCCTCGATACCAGCCACGACACCGGCCCGCTGCCCGCCACCTTGGGCTGGGTGCCATGGTCTCTGTCGGCCGGCTGGGCGCACTACGGCCGCATGACCCGCGACGACGGCAGCCAGCCCGGCCTGGGGCTGGCGCTGCTGAAACTGGAACGTGCGCTGGACCCGCACTGGCACCTGCTGGGCCAGGCCGGCATCGCCACCCATGGCGGCGCCGGGGGTTATGCCACCGGCCAGCTCGGCCTGGGCTGGTTGACCGGCCGGCTGGCCGACACCGGCTGGCGGTTGGGCGCCGAGGCCAGCGTGGGCGCAGCGGGCGGTGGTGCCGTCAAGGTGGGCGGCGGGCTGGTGGCGCAGGCGCAACTGCAGGCCCGCTACAGCCTGAGCCCGCAATGGGCGCTGCAGGCCGACGCAGGCTGGTTGCGCAGCCGGCAGGGCAGCCTGTCGAGTCCGCTGCTGGGCCTGAGTGCGGTGGTTTCGTTTTCGCGCCTGCAAGGGCCCTGATCGGGGCCAGCCGCCTCAGCGCGGCTTGCGGCCGCCTCAGCGCGGCTTGCGGCCGCCTGCGGGCTTGGCCCGCGCGGCACCGGTCTGGCGCGGCGGCAGGCCGGTGTGCTGGGTCAGGATCGCACCGCGCCGCGGTGTGGCAGCACGCGCCGGCGCGGCAGCAGTTACCGAACCCATCGCCGTGCCCCGCACCACCGCCACGCTGCCGCCCGGCTGGTAGCTGGGGATCAAATGGCGCTTGCCATTGCCGATCAGGTCGGCCCGGCCCATCGCCGTCAGCGCATCGCGCAGCAACGGCCAGTTCTTGGCGTCGTGGTACTTCAAAAACGCCTTGTGCAGGCGGCGGCGCTTTTCGCTGCGCACGATGTCCACCTTGGCCATCAGCTCGGGCTTGGCCGGGTCGCGGCTCAAGCCCTTGAGGGGATTGCGGCCGCTGTGGTACATCGCGGTGGCAGTGGCCATCGGGCTGGGGTAGAAGGTTTGCACCTGGTCGGCCCGAAAACCGCTGCGCTTGAGCCAGAGCGCCAGGTTCATCATGTCCTCGTCGCTGGTGCCGGGATGGGCGGCGATGAAATACGGGATCAGGAACTGCTTCTTGCCGGCCTCGGCGCTGAACTGCTCGAACAGCTGCTTGAAGCGGTCGTAGCTGCCGATGCCGGGCTTCATCATCATCGACAAAGGCCCGCCCTCGGTGTGCTCGGGCGCGATCTTGAGGTAGCCGCCGACGTGGTGGGTGACCAATTCGCGCACGTAATCGGGCGAGGTCACCGCCAAGTCATAGCGCAGGCCCGAGCTGATCAGCACCTTCTTGACGCCCTTGAGCGCCCGTGCCCGGCGGTACATCTGGATCAGCGGCGCATGGTCGGTGCCCAGGTTGGGGCAGATGCCGGGGTAGACACAGCTGGGCTTGCGGCAGGCGGCCTCGATCACGGTGCTCTTGCAGCGCAGCCGGTACATGTTGGCGGTGGGGCCGCCCAGGTCGGACACGATGCCGGTAAAGCCCGCCACCTTGTCGCGCATGTCCTCGATCTCGCGGATCACCGAGTCCTCGCTGCGGCTCTGGATGATGCGGCCCTCGTGCTCGGTGATCGAGCAAAAGCTGCAGCCGCCAAAACAGCCGCGCATGATGTTGACCGAAAAACGGATCATCTCCCAGGCCGGGATCTTGGTCGGACCGTCATGGCCGCCTGCTGCATCGGCATAACTGGGGTGCGGGCTGCGGGCATAGGGCAGGCCAAACACCAGGTCCATCTCGGGCGTACTCAGCGGGATCGGCGGCGGGTTGATCCAGACATCGCGCTGGCGCCCGCCGATCTCATGGCCTTGCACCAGCGCCCGCGCGTTGCCGGGGTTGGTCTCCAGGTGCATGACCCGGTTGGCGTGGGCGTAGAGCACCGCGTCGCGCTTGACCTGCTCATAGCTGGGCAGGCGGATCACCGTGCGCTCGCGCGGCGGCATCTGGATGCGGCCGCTGGCGCGGGATACCGGCATGCGGACGATGGCGGTGGCCGGCAGCGTGGGGGCCACAGTGGCGGCGCCCGGCAGTGCTGATGCGCCGGCGCTGCCTGTCTTGTCCCGCGCCGCGTCGTCCTTGGCGCAGGTCGTGCCCTGCTCTGCCGCTTGTTCAGACGTTGTCTGGTAGGGGTTGATGTGCTCGTCGATGCGGCCGGGCAGATCGACATCGCTGGAGTCGATCTCGAACCAGCCGGCGGCGCTGGCGTCGCCATCGCGCCGCACAAAGGCTGTGCCGCGCACATCGGTGATCTGCGCCACCGCCTCGCCCTTGGCCAGCCGGTGCGCAATCTCGACGATGGCACGCTCTGCGTTGCCGTACAGCAGCAGGTCGGCCTGGGCATCGACCAGGATCGAGCGCCGCACCTTGTCCTGCCAGTAGTCGTAGTGGGCGATGCGTCGCAGGCTGCCCTCGATGCCGCCCAGCACCACCGGCACCTGCCCCCAAGCCTCGCGGCAGCGCTGGGTGTAGACCAGCGAGCAGCGGTCGGGCCGCGAGCCGGCCAGGCCGCCCGCTGTGTAGGCGTCGTCGCTGCGCTCACGCCGGTCGGCGGTGTAGCGGTTGATCATCGAATCCATGTTGCCGGCAGTCACCCCGAAAAACAGGTTCGGCTTGCCCAGCACCTCAAACGCCGCCACGCTGCGCCAGTCGGGCTGGGCGATGATGCCGACCCGAAACCCCTGGTGCTCCAGCATCCGGCCGATCACTGCCATGCCGAAGCTGGGGTGATCGACATAGGCGTCGCCGGTGACGATCACGATGTCGCAGCTGTCCCAGCCCAAGGCGTCCATCTCGGCACGGCTGGTGGGCAAAAACGGCGCGTTGCCGAAGCGCTTGGCCCAATACGGCCGGTAGCCGGTCAAGGGCTTGGGCGCACCGGTGGCCTTGACGGGGATGGGCGCGAGGGAGGTGGCGGTCACGGCAGCGGCGGGCAGGGCAACCCGGGATTGTCGCCGCGATGGCGTTTATGGGGCCAGCGCAGTGCCAATGGCCCATCGCGGCGCCGGGACGGTTGCCGCGCGCCGCGATGGCGCCCGATGGCTGCAGCCGGGAGGTTCAGACTAGGGGGGTGTCACCAAGGGGTGTCACCAAGGCAGCATCGACGCCATCCGCCGGCTTACTAGCATCGACCGCACCAGGCGCCGACAGGTGGTCTGGCCATCAACGGTTTGAACCCACACCCCGAAGGTAGACACATGACCCATCCATCCAGCACGGCCCCTCGCCCGCCCACCCTGCACATGGCCCGCACCGGCCTGCTCGCGACCCTGGTCGTGGCGGCCTTGCACGGCACGGCGGCGCAAGCCAGCACCTCGATCCTGTTCATCGGCAACAGCTTCACCTATGGCGCCCTGGCCTCGGCCCAGAACTATGCGCCCGGCACCGTCACCGACTTGCGCGGTACCAACATCGGCGGCGTGCCGGCGATCTTCAAGGCCTTCACCACGCAGGCCGGGCTGGACTACAACGTCAGCCTGGAGACCCAACCGGGCAGCAACCTCAACTACCACTACGACACCCCCACGGTGAGGCCGCTGATCGACAAGGCCTGGGACAAGGTGGTGATGCATGGCCAGAGCAACCTGAACTTTGCGGCGCCCAACAACCCGGCCTTGATCAGCCAGTACACCGGCATCCTGGGCACGATGTTCCAGGCCAAGAACGCCGCGGTGGACATCTTCCTGACGGCCACCTGGTCGCGCGCGGACCTGACTTATGTCACCGCCAGCCCCTGGCTCGGGCAGCCGATCACCCAGATGGGCATCGACGTGAACGCCGGCTACAACGTGGCCGCGGCCAACAACCCCAGCATCGTCAAGCAGGTGATTCCGCTCGGCCTGGCCTGGAACCGCGCGATCACCACCGGCTTTGCCGATGACAACCCCTACAACGGCATCAACCCGGGGCAGGTCAACCTGTGGGCCGTCGACAGCTACCACGCCAGCAACCTGGGCTACTACCTGCATGCGCTGATGGACTTCGGCGCGATCACAGGCGTCGACCCGCGTACGCTGGGGTCCGGCGAGGTGGCCGCCGCCGCACTGGGCATCAGCGGCGCGCAGGCCGTGACGCTGCAGAACATCGCGGCCGCGCAGCTGGCGCCCGTGCCCGAGCCCGCCACCTGGCTGATGTGCTTGCTGGGCTGCGGTGCAATCGGTCTGAAGCGCCTGCGTGCCAAGGCAACCGAGCCGGCCAACGCCTGATCGGCGGCCTGGCCCCGCGCCAGCAGGGCGGCCCGGGCCGCCCTGTAACGATCTACCAGCTGACCTCGCGGTCGGGCGTGGACCCGATCTTGTGGATCGACAGGTCGGCGCCGTCGTACTCTTCTTCGGCCGACAGCCGCAAGCCCATCAGCGCCTTGAGCGTGCCATAGACGGCAAAGCCGCCCAGCAGCGCCCAGACCACGCCCAGCGCGGTGCCGATCACCTGTGCACCCAGACTGACGCCGCCCAGCCCGCCCAGCATCGGCAGGCCGAAGAGGCCGCAGGCGATGCCGCCCCAGGCACCGCACAGGCCGTGCAGCGGCCAGACGCCCAGCACGTCGTCGATCTTCCACTTGTTCTGCGTCAAGGTGAACATCGTGACGAAGATCGCGCCGGCCACCCCGCCCACCACCAACGCGCCGGCCGGGTGCATCACGTCCGATCCGGCGCACACCGCCACCAGGCCGGCCAGCGGACCGTTGTAGGCAAAACCCGGGTCGTTTTTGCCCAGCAGCACGGCCACCAAGGTGCCGCCCACCATCGCCATCAACGAGTTCACCGCCACCAGGCCCGAGATTTTGGCGATGGTCTGCGCGCTCATCACATTGAAGCCGAACCAGCCCACCGTCAGGATCCAGGCCCCCAGCGCCAAAAACGGGATCGACGACGGCGGGTGGGCGCTGATCGCGCCGTCCTTGCGGTAGCGGTTGGCGCGGGCGCCCAGCAGCAGCACGGCGGCCAGGCCGATCCAGCCGCCCACTGCATGCACCACCACGCTGCCGGCAAAGTCATGGAACTCGGCGCCGGTGGCCGCCTTGATCCAGCCCTGGATGCCGAACTTCTGGTTCCAGGCCACGCCCTCGAACAATGGGTAGACCCCACCCACCAGCACCGCGGTGGCAATCAGTTGCGGGCCAAAGCGCGCCCGCTCGGCGATGCCACCCGAGACGATGGCGGGGATGGCCGCGGCAAAGGTCAGCAAGAAGAAAAACTTGACCAGCTCGTAGCCGTTTCTGGCCGCCAGCGACTCGGCACCGGTGAAAAACGTCGTGCCGTAGGCCACCGTGTAGCCCACAAAGAAATAAGCGATGGTCGAGACCGAAAAGTCCACCAGGATCTTGACAAGCGCATTGACCTGGTTCTTCTTGCGCACCGTGCCGAGCTCCAGAAACGCAAAGCCTGCGTGCATCGCCAGCACCATGATGGCGCCCAGCAAAATGAACAAGGCATCGGTGCCCTGCTTGACTTGATCCATGGGGTGAGTCCTGAAAGTTGGGGCGCGCCAGACCGGCGCATCGACCCATCGACGCACCAAAGAATTTCAAAGCGCACCAAACAAGCAATATTGATGCCTTGTTTGGTGCGTGGCGACAGCCCATGGCGCACCGATTTGGGTCTGATGGGTGCGCCAACAAGGTGCTCAACGCACCAAAGAGGCTCCAAATTCACGCCGGCGGGCACGCGGTGGACCTGCGCATCAATGGCGTGGTGCGGGCGAAGGCTGCGTTTGAGCTGCAGCTGGACGACACCGCGGGCAGCAGCGTGTCCGCGTCTGGGTAGCGCAGGTCCGGTGCGCTGTGCAGCAGGCGTCAAGCCGCGGGCTTGAGGTACACCAGCACCTTCAAGGACCGCTGCTCGGCCACATCGGCAAACACGGCCGGATTGGCCAGCCGCCGCTCGAACACCAGTTCGGGCGCGCAGCCGGCCATGGGGTCCTGCAAAAACGCCGGCCCCAACTCGGGCGCGTTCAGGCACAGCAGGGCACGGCCACCCGGCGCCAGCAGCTCGGGCAGGCGGCGCATCAATCGGGGGTAGTCCTTGGTGGCGACAAAGCTGCCGAGTTGGTAGCTGGGCGGGTCGACGACGACCAGGTCATACGGCCCGCTGCGGTTGATCCGGCCCCAGCTGCTGAAAATGTCGTGCGGCAAAAAACTGGCGCCGGCTGTCACGCCATTGAGCCGGTGGTTGTGCTGCCCGATGGCCAGCGCGCTCCGGCTCATGTCGACATTGACCACCTGGGCCGCACCGGCCTGCAGCGCCACCACCGAAAACGCGCAGGTGTAAGCAAACAGGTTCAGCAGCTTTTGCCCCGGTCGGGCCAGCAGCTGCGCCCGCAGCCAGCGCCGGCCCTCGGCCATGTCCAGAAACAGGCCGTGGTTCTGGCCCTGCAGCAGATGCACCTGGTAGCGTGCGCCGTCCTCGGTCACGGTATGCGGGGCTGGCACGGCGCCGGCCATCCGCTGCGTCGTCGTGCGGCCCTCATGGCGGCACTGGTAGACCCAGTTCAAGGGCTGATCAGGCGCCAGTTGCTTCCAGCGCTGCTGCAAGGCCAGCCCGATGGCGGCCAGCTCGACGTCGGTGGTCGGCGCAAAGCCCGTCAGCAACCAGACCGGCGGGTACACGTCCAAAGCCCACTGCTCAGCACCGGGATGCAGCCCGCCACGGCCGTGGAAAAAGCGCTGGGCGTCGCCGGGCAACGGCAGGCTCGCAATGGTGGACAGCAGGGCTTGCAGGGGTGAGGCCATCATCAACCGGGCGATGCCCGGCACGGCGGCACCAGGCGGGGTTCAGCGGGGGTGGCGACTTTTCAGCTGTCGTCACCGGTCGGATTGTCACCGGCGGGTTTCAGCACCTGGCGGCTTGGAGGCCCGCATCCACGACCGGACGTTGGCGCAAACCTGCGGGCTGCCCACAGCTTGTCCCAGCCCGCCAACATCGTCGAAAGGGACGATTGAGCCCCCCTGGTGCGGCCCCTAGAGTGCCGCGCAGGAGACTGCGATGCCCGTGCTCAAACCCCGTCAAACCCGGCAGCGGCCAACGCGATGCAGCTGACCCAGCCGCTGCACCAGGCGCGGCTTGAAAAGCCCGACGCCACGGCCCTGGTCTGCGGCCCGCGCCGCAGTACCTTTGCGGTGCTCACCGACCGGGTGGCCCGCCTGGCCGCCGTGCTGCGCGCCCAGGGCCTGCAGCCGGGCGACCGGGTTGCGATGCTGGGCCACAACAGCGACCACTACATCGTCTTTTTCTACGCCGTGTGGTGGGCCGGCGGGGTGATCAACCCGGTCAACATGCGCTGGAGCGCGCGCGAGATCGCCTACTCGCTGGACGACTGCGACACCCGCATCCTGCTGGTGGACGAAAACTTTCACGGCACGGTGGCCGGCCTGCGCAGCCTCAGCCACAGCCTGCGCTGCCTGATGCACTGGGGCAACGGGCCGGCACCTGCCGGTGGTGAGCTGCTGGACGGCCCGCAGCGGGTGGGCCAAGCCCAGCCGATGGCCGACGCGGCCCGCAGCGGCCAGGACCTGGCGGCCGTGATGTACACCGGCGGCACCACTGGCCGGCCCAAGGGCGTGATGCTGACCCACGCCAACCTGACCCTGAACATCCTGGCCGCCAACCAGGCCGCCACCCGGCCGGTGGACGCGGTGGGCATCACCATCGCCCCGATGTTCCATGTCGGCGGCATGGCGTTGGCGCTGCAGCTGATGCAGCGGCTCTGCCGCCAGGTCATCCTGCCCGCGTTTGACGAGCTGGCGCTGCTGCATGCCATCGCCGACGAGCGGGGCAGCGAGACCTTTCTGGTGCCGACCATGCTCAAGCGCCTGGTCGAGCATCCGCGCTTTGCCGAGTTCGACACCTCGGCCTTGCAGCTGGTGCTGTACGGCGCCGCGCCGATCGATGAGTCGCTGCTGGCGCTGGCCCAGCGGGCACTGCCAGCGGCGGGGTTTTGCCAGCTCTACGGCATGACCGAGCTGTCGCCGGTGGTCACCGCCCTGCCCGCCTGGTGCCATTCGCCTGGCCAGCCGGTGGCCCGGCTGCGCTCGGCCGGCAGGGCCGTCACGGTCGCCGAGGTCCGCATCGTCGATCCGCAAGGCCAGCCCGTGGCCAACGGCGTGGTGGGTGAGATCGTCTCGCGCGGGCCCTGTGTGATGGCCGGCTACTGGAACCAGCCCGAACAGACTGCCGCCGCGTTGCAAGGCGGCTGGATGCACACCGGCGACGGTGGCTGGATGGACGACGACGGTTTCGTCTACATCGTCGACCGGCTCAAGGACATGATCGTGAGCGGCGGTGAAAACGTCTACTCGGCCGAGGTCGAAAACGCGATCGCGCTGCTGCCCGCCGTCAGCATGGTCGCGGTGATCGGCGTGCCCGATGCGCGCTGGGGCGAGCGTGTGCACGCGATGGTGGTGCTGCGCCCGGGAC
>JBBRZR010000075.1:0-14355 GCA_038236495.1 Burkholderiales bacterium | reverse complement strand
TTGGCCCTGGCTGCTGCAGCGTTGTTGTCGCCTGCCGCGCTGCTGGCCGCCGGTGAGGTCAAGATCGCACTGATCGCCAGCAAGAGCGGCCCACTCGAGGCCTATGCCAAGCAGACCATCGTCGGCTTCAACCTGGGGCTGGACTACGCCACGGGCGGCACTTTTGTTGTGGCCGGCAAGAAGATCGTGGTGATCGAGAAGGACGACCAGGGCAAGCCCGACGTGGGCAAGAGCGCGCTGGCCGCGGCCTACGCCGACGACAAGGTGGATATCGCCGTCGGCCCTACGGCGTCGCCCGTCGCGCTGGCGATGCTGCCGGTGGCCGAGGAGTACAAAAAGATCCTGTTGGTCGAGCCGGCGGTGGCCGATTCGATCACCGGCGACAAGTGGAACAAGTACATCTTCCGCACCGGCCGCAACAGCAGCCAGGACGCGATTGCCAACGCGGTGGCGCTGGACAAGGCCGGCACCACCATCGTCACGCTGGCGCAGGACAACGCCTTTGGCAAAGACGGTGTCAAGGCCTTCAAGGAGGCGCTGAAGAAGGCCAAGCTGGCCCATGAGGAATACCTGCCCGCAGCCACCAGCGACTTCACCGCCGCCGCCCAGCGCATCATCGACAAGCTCAAAGACCAGCCCGGCCGCAAGATCGTCTGGATCATCTGGGCCGGTGGCAACCCGTTCAAGATCGCCGACCTGGACTTCAAGCGCCACAACATCGAGATCGCCACCGGCGGCAACATCCTGCCGGCGATGACGGCGTACAAGCAGTTTCCGGGCATGGAAGGTGGGCTGTACTACTACTTCGGCATCCCCAAGAACCCGGTCAACGAGTGGCTGGTGGCCAACCACTACAGCAAGTTCAAGACACCGCCGGACTTCTTCACCGCCGGCGGCATGAGCGCGGCGATCGCGGTGGTCGAGGCGCTGAAGAAGACCAATGGCGACACGTCGACACCCAAGTTGATCGCGGCGATGGAGGGCATGAGCTTCCAGACGCCCAAGGGCAAGATGACCTTCCGCAAGGAGGACCACCAGGCGATGCAGGACATGTACCACTTCAAGATCAAGGTGGACCCGGCGTTTGCCTGGGGTGTGCCGGAGCTGGTGCGCGAGATCAAGGCCGAAGAGATGCAAGTCCCGATCAGAAATCAGCGCTGATCGACCCCCGATGACTGTCCAGACCAGGCGGGCCCTCAACGGGCCGGTCGAGGCGTAGCCATGCTTGAAACCCGTGACTTGACGATCCGATTTGGCGGCCATGTGGCGGTGGACCATGTCTCGTGCAGCTTTGCGCCGGGCACGCTCACCGCCATCGTCGGCCCCAACGGCGCGGGCAAGACCACCTACTTCAACCTGATCTCGGGCCAGTTGCCGGCCAGTGGGGGGCGGGTGCTGCTGGGTGGTGAGGACATCACCACCTTGCCGGCGCCGCTGCGCACCCGGCGCGGGCTGGGCCGGGCGTTTCAACTGACGCAGCTGTTTGCGGGCCTGAGCGTGTGTGAAAACGTGCGGCTGGCGATCCAGGCGCGGGCGGCCGGACGAGGGCAGGGCGGCGGCTGGGGTGGGGTGGATTTGTTCCGGGTCTGGCTGGACCACAAGGCCTGGATCGACGAGGCGCGCGCCATCCTGGCCCAGGTGCGGCTGACTGATAAGGCCGACGCGCTGGCCAGCAGCCTGCCGCATGGCGACCAGCGCAAGCTGGAGGTGGCGCTGCTGATTGCACTGGACCCCAAGGTCTTCATGTTCGACGAGCCCACCGCCGGCATGAGCGTAGACGAGGTGCCGGTGATCCTGGACCTGATCCGCAGCCTGAAGGCCAGGCTAGATGCGACCATCCTGCTGGTCGAGCACAAGATGGACGTGGTGCGAGAGCTGGCCGACCGCATCATCGTGCTGCACAACGGCCAGCTGGTGGCCGACGGCGAGCCGGCGGCGGTGATCGCCTCGCCGATCGTGCAGCAGGCCTACCTTGGCATCGTGGCGGAAGAGGCCGTATGAGCGGCACTCTGCTGGAGCTGAGCGCGGTGCAAACCCACATCGGGGCGTACCACATCCTGCACGGCGTGGACTTCTGTGTGCCCGAGGGCCAGGTCACCATGCTGCTGGGCCGCAACGGCGCGGGCAAGACCACCACGCTGCGCACGGTCATGGGTTTGTGGCCGGCCAGTGCAGGTGAGTTGCGCTTTCAGGGTCGGTCCATCAAGGGTTTGGCCACGCCGGATATCGCCAACCTGGGCATCGCCTACGTGCCCGAGAGCATGGGCATCTTCAGCGACCTGACGGTCAAGGACAACATGCTGCTGGCCGCGCGCAAGGCCCGCCATGCCGGTGAGCTGGATACCGTCCGGCTGGAGTGGATTTTCGGTTTGTTCCCGGCGCTCAAAAAGTTCTGGCTTTACCCGGCGGGCAAGCTGTCGGGCGGGCAGAAGCAGATGCTGGCGGTCGCCCGCGCCATCATCGAGCCGAGGGCGCTGGTGCTGATCGACGAGCCCAGCAAGGGCCTGGCGCCGTCGATCATCCGCAACCTGATCGAGGCTTTTCATGAGCTCAAACGCCAGCGCACGACCCTCCTGCTGGTCGAGCAGAACTTTGCCATGGCCCGGGCGCTGGGCGACCAGGTGGCGGTGATGGACAACGGCCGGGTGGTGCACCGCGGCCCCATGGCCGAGCTGGCGGAGGATGACTTGATGCAGCAGCGCCTTTTGGGCTTGTCGTTGGGGGCGCACCAATGAGCACCCAAACCGCAGCGGCTGCGGCGCCAGTCACGGCCGCCAGCGTCATCCCGAAGGCCCAGTTCGACTGGCGGCCGCTTGCGCTTTTGATGGGCTTGATGCTGCTGGCGCTGCCCGCCATCGGCAGCCCCAGCAGTTGGCTCACGCTGACGGTGGCCGGCCTGGCGATGGGCCTGATCATCTTCGTCATCGCCTCCGGCCTGACGCTGGTGTTCGGCCTGATGGACGTGCTGAACTTTGGCCACGGTGTGTTCATCGCCCTCGGTGCCTTTGTGGCCACCACGGTGATGGGCGGGCTGACCGACTGGGCAGGCGAGTCGGGCGCCGCGCAGCTGGCCAGCGTGGCGGTGGCTTGTGTTGCGGCGATGGTGGTGGCTGGCGTGGTGGGTTGGGCCTTCGAGCGGGTGATCGTGCGGCCGGTCTACGGCCTGCACCTCAAGCAGATATTGATCACGATGGGCGGCATGATCGTCGGTGAAGAGGTCATCAAAGTGCTGTGGGGCCCGCAGCAGATCGCGCTGCCGCTGCCGTCGGTGCTGCGCGGCTCGTGGTTGATCGAAGGCATCGGCAGCG
Source organism: Burkholderiales bacterium (assembly GCA_038236495.1). Lineage (GTDB taxonomy): Bacteria > Pseudomonadota > Gammaproteobacteria > Burkholderiales > Burkholderiaceae_C > Pseudaquabacterium. Next base: position 11,047 of record JBBRZR010000075.1, on the reverse strand, counting down.
GCGCGTCGATCGAGAAGTATCGGGTGCTGGCCGCCGGCATCGGTTTGCTGGTGTTCGCGCTGCTGCTGTGGACGCTGAACCGCACCAAGGTCGGCCTGCTGATCCGCGCCGGCGTGCAAGACCGCGAGATGGTCGAGAGCCTGGGCTACCGCATCCGCCGGCTGTTTGTCGGCGTGTTTGTCACCGGCTCGGCGCTGGCCGGCCTGGGTGGCGTGCTGTGGGGGCTGTACCAGCAAAGCGTCACGCCGCAGATCGGCGCGCAGGTCAATGTGCTGATCTTCATCGTCATCATCATCGGCGGGCTGGGTTCAACCCTGGGCTGTTTTGTCGGCGCGCTGCTGGTCGGGCTGATGGCCAACTACACCGGTTTTCTGGCGCCTAAGGTCGCGCTGTTTTCCAACATCGGGCTGATGGTGGCGATTTTGTTGTGGCGGCCTCAGGGCTTGTACCCGGTGACCAACCGATGAGCCGCTCGTCCATGCTCAACCGCCTGTTGTCCCACGATCTGCCGCGCAGCCGCTGGCTGGCGCTGGCGCTGGGGGTGGTGGTCATCGCCCTGGCTATCGCACCGTTTGCCTTCCCGGGCAGCAAGGCGCTGGGGGTGGCTGCCAAGATGCTAGTGTTCATCCTGCTCGTGGCCAGTTACGACCTGCTGCTGGGCTACACCGGCATCGTCAGTTTTGCTCACACCATGTTCTTCGGCATCGGCGCGTATGGCGTGGCGGTGGCCAGTACCCGGCTGGGCGCCGGCTGGGGCGCGGTGGTGATCGGCCTTGGCGCGGCGCTGGCAATCTCCTTGGTGCTGTCGCTGCTGATCGGGCTGTTTTCACTGCGGGTCAAGGCGATCTTCTACGCCATGATCACGCTGGCGGTGGCCTCGGCCTTCCAGACCCTGGCCTCGCAGCTGAGCGACATCACTGGCGGTGAGGATGGCCTCAGCTTCAAGCCGCCGCTGTGGCTGAGCCCGGCGTTCGAGCCGTTCGACAACCCGGTGCTGGGCTTGACGATTGACGGCAAGATTTTCAGCTACTACTTGCTGTTTGGCGTGGTGGCGGTGTTGTTCCTGGCACTGCTGCGCATCGTCAACTCGCCGTTTGGCCGGGTGCTGCAGGCGATCCGCGAAAACGACTTCCGGGCCGAGGCGATTGGCTACCGCACCGTAGTTTTTCGCACGCTCAGCAACGTGTTGGCGGCCTTGTTTGCCTGCGTGGCGGGTGCGCTGCTGGCGCTGTGGCTGCGCTACACCGGGCCGGACACCACGCTCAGCTTCGAGATCATGCTCGACATCCTGCTGGTGGTGGTGATCGGCGGCATGGGCACGATGTACGGCGCGGTGCTGGGGTCGGTGCTGTTTGTGCTGGCGCAAAACTATTTGCAAGACCTGCTCAAGCTGGGTGCGGGGGCGTTCGAGGGTGTGCCGCTGCTGGGCCAGCTGGTCTCACCCGACCGCTGGCTGCTGTGGTTGGGCGTGTTGTTTGTGCTGTCGGTGTACCACTTTCCCACCGGGGTGGTGGGCAGGCTGCGGCTGTTGGCGACCCGCCGGCGGACGTGATTTCAAACCCAGGGAGACGAGATGAAGACGATCAAGACCAACAAAACCCAGCCCACAACCTACCAGCGTGGAGCCCGGCTGCGCTGCGCGCTGCCGCTGACGGCTGTGGCCGCAGCCAGCCTGCTGCTGGGCGGCTGCCTGTCCTGGAGCGACGAAGGCGACGGCGTCATCAACACCAAGCCCAGCTATCTGGGCACCGTGGCCAGCCTCCACTACGACGGCAGCAGCGACGACCTGCTGACCGCCGGGATGGGCAAGACCGGCCTGGCCGGCGCGGTGGCGCCCACCACTTCGGCCACGCCTACGGCGGCCGAGCTGCGCCGGCTTGCGATCTACAACAACTACCGCGCCTTGCTGGACATGACGACGGGCGGTGGTTACGGCGTGTTCTACGGCCCCAATGTGGACGCGGCCGGTGTGGCCGGCACGGGCGAGGGCAAGATTGCCGGCACCGAGTACATCGCCTACAGCGACGACGGCACGGGCGGCAGCAATGTGGTGCTGATGGTGCAGGTGCCCGACAGCTTCAATCCGGCGCAGGCCTGCATCATCACCGCCACCAGCTCGGGATCACGCGGCGTCTACGGCGCCATCAGCACGGGCGAGTGGGGCCTGAAGCACGGCTGCGCGGTGGCCTACACCGACAAGGGCACCGGCGCTGCGCCGCACGACCTGCAAAACGACACCGTGCCGCTGATCGACGGCACCCGCAGCACGGCAGCGGCTGCCGGCAGCAGCGCACAGTTCAAGGCCGGGTTGACCGTTGCGGAGCTGGCCGCTTTCAACACCGCCACACCGAACCGCTTTGCCTTCAAGCACGCGCACTCGCAGCGCAACCCCGAGAAGGACTGGGGCCGCTTCACGCTGCAGGCGGTGGAGCTGGCGTACTTTGTACTGAACGAAAAATACAGCCCGACCAGCCCCGGCGGCCAGCACCGCTACGACATCAACCCGGGCAACACCATCGTGATCGCGTCCAGTGTGTCCAACGGCGGCGGTGCAGCCATCGCTGCGGCCGAGCAGGACACCACCGGCCTGATCAACGGCGTGGCGGTGGCCGAGCCGGCGATCGAGATGCCGGCTGCACCGGGTGTGTCGGTTCAGCGGGGTGGCATGCTGGTGGCCACCACGGCCAAGACCCTGGTCGACTTCACCAGCTATGCCAACCTGTACCAGGCCTGCGCGTCGCAATCGGCGCAGGTCGCGGCATCCCCTGGCGGCTTCTACGTCGTGTCGGCCTGGGCGGCAAACCGCTGCGCCTCGCTCAAGGCCAAGGGCTTGCTGACGGCGGCCACGCCCGCGCTGCAAGCCGACGAGGCGCTGCAAAAACTGCGTGACTACGGCTGGGAGGCTGAATCCGACCTGCTGCATGCCTCGCACATCGCCTTCGAGGTGGCGCCGGCAGTCACTGTCACCTTTGCCAATTCACTGGCCCGGGCCAGCGTCCGCGACAACCTGTGTGGTTTCAGCTTCGGCTCGACCACCGGCGCAGGCATTCCCAACGCCCTGGCGGCTGGCCTGCCGACGATGTTTGCCACCGGCAACGGTGTGCCGCCGGCGGCGGGGGTGCAGCTGATCAACAACTTGAGCGTGGGCGCGCCGCTGCGTGATCTGTTCTCGTTCTCGCCCAGCACGGTCAAGCAAGACTTCAATCTCGACGGCGCGCTGTGCCTGCGCAACCTGCTGACCGGCACCGATGCGGCGGCCAAGGCGCTGCAGACCGGGCTGGACGAGACCCGGCGCAACGGCAAGCTGGGTGGCCGGCCGGCGATCATCGTGCACGGCCGCAACGACGCGCTGCTGCCGGTCAACCACACCTCGCGGCCCTACACCGCGCTGAGCAAGGTGGCCGACGGCGCCAAGAGCCAGCTGAGCTACATCGAGGTGGACAACGCCCAGCACTTCGACGGCTTCATCGGCCTGCCGACCATCCTGCCGGGTTACGACAGCCGCTTCATTCCGCTGCATGTCTACCTGAACCGGGCGTTGGACGCGGTCTACGCCAAGCTTAAGAACGGCACCGCGCTGCCACCCAGCCAGGTGGTGCGCACGTTGCCGCGTGGCGGCACGGGCGGAGCCGCGCCGGCGCTGACCGCCGCCAACGTGCCGGCGATCTCGGCCGCGCCCGGGGCGGCTGACGCCATCACGATGAGCGGCACCACCCTGGTGGTGCCGAACTGAGCGGCCTGGCAGCCCGGCCCAAGAGCGCGATGCGATGATCCCCACCTCCCACTACCGGGCCTGCCAGGGCCGCGAGCTGCACTACACCGAATGGGGCGCGCAGCACAACGAGGTGGTGGTCGCCTGGCACGGCCTGGCGCGCACCGGGCGCGACATGGACGACATCGCCGCCCACCTGGCCAGCCGCTACCGGGTGATCTGCCCGGACGCGCTGGGCCGGGGCCTGTCGCAATGGAGCCCGCTGCCGGACCAGGAGTACCAGCTGTCGTTCTACGCCACGCAGGCCGGGGCGCTGCTGGACCAACTGGGCATCACCCAGTGCCACTGGCTGGGCACCTCGATGGGTGGTGCCATCGGCCTGCATGCGGCGGCCGGTGTGCTGGCCGGCCGTATCCAGCGGCTGGTGATGAACGACATCGGCCCCGAGCTGGCAGCACCCGCAGTCGCACGTATCCGCAGTTATGCCGGCAGCCCCGCGGCCTTCGACACCGTCAGTCAGCTGGAGCAGTACTTCCGCACCATCTACCAGCCCTACGGCGTTTTGACCGATGTCCAGTGGCGCCGCCTGGCCGAGACCAGCGTGCGCCGCCTGCCCGACGGCCGGGTGACGCCGCACTACGACCCGGCGATGGTGCGCCAGTTCGAGGCCCATCCGACCGACTACGACCAGTGGCCGGCCTGGGACGCGCTGCGGATCCCGGTGCTGGTGCTGCGCGGCGCGCACAGCGACCTGCTGCTGCCCGACGTGGCCGAGGCCATGCGCAACCGCGGCCCATGCGCGGTGGTGGTGACGCTGCCGGATTGTGGCCACGCGCCGGCGCTGAACACGGCCGCGCAGTGGCTGCTGGTCGAGCGGTTTCTGGCCGGCTGACCCGCGGCGGCGCGGCCCGTCAGCGTGCGGCTTTGTCCGGGCGCCAAGAGGCCAGCCATTGCCCGGTCAGGCTGCCGGGCAAGGTGGCGTCGATGCCGTAGGCCACCGGCCAGGTGCGGGGCAGGTGCAGGGTGCCGAACAGGCGGTCGAACACCGGCAGCATCGAGGCGAAGTTGCGGGCGATCATGCCGTGCCGGGTGTGGTGCCAAGGGTCGAAGGCGGGCGACAGCAGCGCCAGCCGCAGGCTCAGCCTGAACAGGTCGATCGCCAGGCCTTGCAGGGCCAACGGCAGGTCATGGGCCCCGGGCATGGCGCTTGGCGCTTGAGTTTTTGGGACGGGCGGGGCTGGGGCCGGCCTTGACTCAAGCCTGGCAGATCTGAGCCGAACCCAGTGTGGCCAGACTGTGAACAAGCGCCGAAAAGTGGGCACACCGCGGGCGTCCGGCTGCCTGCCAGGCGGCCACCGGCGGCGTTGCTGCGGGACGGGTGCCTCAGGCGGCCAGCCAGGGCAGCAACTGCCGCCGCAGCCCGTCCAGCGACAGCGGCTTGGTCAGCACACCGACCATGCCGGCCGCCAGGCAGGCGCTGCGGTCGGTGTCGCTGGCGTGGGCGGTCAGCGCCACCACCGGTGCGCCGGGCCAGCGGCCCTCGCGCTGCAGGGCCAGCAGGCGCCGGGTGGCTTCCAGGCCGTCCATGCCCGGCATTTGCAAGTCCATCAGCACCAGGTCGGGCGGGTCGGCCTGGCAGCTGGCCAGGGCCTCGCTGCCGCCGTCGGCCAGCCTGACCTGCAAGCCCAGCGCCTGCAGAAAGGCCTGGCCGACCATCTGGTTGACGGGGTTGTCCTCCACCAGCAAGACCGACGCGCCGACCCGGAGCTGCAGCACGGCCTCCGCTGGCGGACCGTCTGCGGTTGCAGCGGTCGGGAACGGGGCCGGGAACGGGGCCGGGGCAAGGTCCAGGTGCTGGCCCAGCCCCAGCAGGGCCGAGGGGGTCAGCGGCGCCACCATCGTGCCCATGCCCAGGGCGGCGGCCTGCTGTTCCAGCGCCGGGTCGTGCCAGTCGGACCGGATCAGCAGGTGCATCCGGGTCGTGGGCAGTGCGGCGCGCAAGGGCCGCAGGTCGATGCCTGGCGACAGGGCCGGTTCGGCCAGCAGCACCAGGTCGGGGCGGGGTTCAGTGGGGTCCAGCGCACGGTCCAGGGCATGGTGCAGGCCGATGCAGGGGATGACCTGCCAGCCCAGCCGCTCCAGCCGCCTGGCCAGCCAGAGCGCGGGCGCCTCCCGGTGGTAGACCAGCCAGACCCGCCGCCCCACGGCCGGGTGGGCGGCGGGTGCCGCGGCCTGACCGCCGATGTCGGCCAGTGGCAGGCGCAGCGCCAGGGTGAAGACGCTGCCGCCTTCGGCCGGGCATTCCACCTGCATCGCGCCGCCCATGGCCGCGGCCAGCCGGTAGGCAATGGCCAGCCCCAGGCCGGTGCCGCCGTGGCCACGCGCCAGGCTGTCGTCGCCCTGCTCGAACGGTTCGAAGATCCGGGCCAGCAGCGCTTGCGTGATGCCCGGGCCGCTGTCGCGCACCTGGATCGCCAACGCCATGTGCTTGGGGCCGTCACGGCGTGCGTCGGTGGTCAGCGACACATGGCCCTGGCGGGTGAACTTGATGGCGTTGCCCAGCAGGTTGGTGACGATCTGGCGGATGGCGGTGTCATTGCCCAGCACCGGGTCGCTGTCGCCAGTCCAGTCGTACATCAGCAGCAGGTCGCGCTGCCGGGCCAGCGGCATGACGGCGCGCAGCGCTTCGGCCAGCAGCGCGGGCAGGTCCAGGGCTTGTGGGCGCAGATCAACCCGACCGGCCTCGATGCGCGAGAAGTCCAGCACGTCGCTGATCACCCGCAGCAAGGCCTGGCCGGATTGGTGGGCCACCGTCAGGTAGCGCTGCTGGTCGGTGCTGGTGGCGCCACGCAGGGCCAGCTCGGTCAGGCCCAGTACCCCGTTGAGGGGTGTGCGGATCTCGTGGCTCATGTGCGCCAGGAAGCGCGATTTGGCAGCATTGGCCCGCTCTGCCTCGGCCTGGCGCTGCCCGGCCAAAGCCAGTGCCGCCTGCAGGCCGGCGGTGCGCTCTTGCACCAGGGCCTGCAGCACACCGTGTTGCTGGGCCAGCAGCTGCAGTTCGGTGTGCTTGCGGTGCACGTCGGTCACGGCACCGCTGATGAACTCGGCGCGGCCCTGCGCATCGGGCCAGATCTGGCCGCGGCCGCGCACCCAGCGCCATTGCCCGGCGCCGTCGAGGAAGCGGATCTCGTAGTCGAAGTTGCCGAGCGTGCGCAACGCCTCTTCGTAGGCGGCGACAAAGCGCGCCCGGTCGTCGGGATGCACACGGGCCGTGGCCTCGCCGCGGCTGGCGCTGAGCACGCCCTCGCCCAGCCCGAACAGCCTGAGAAAGCTGTCTGAATACCAGACCGTGCCGGTGCGCAGGTTGCGCTCCCAGAAGCCGTCGTTCGAGGCCGCCAGCACACGCTGGCTGCGCTGCAGATCGTCCGGTGACGCGTCGGTCATGCGCGCGGGCCGCGGTGCGGTGGCCTCGATGCCGGCGGCGCTGCAGTGGCCAGCATACGGTCCGTTGGCCGGCTCAGCGTCGAAAGCGCCCGTCTGCGCCGATGATCGACAGGTCGGCGTAGTCGAGGCCGGTGTGGTCGGTGGCGCTGTAGCTCAGCTCCAGCCCACCCAGGTCGAAGCGGGTCATGCCCTCCAGCGCCTGTTGCAGGCCGGCGCGTGTCAGGTCGCGCTTGGCGGCGGCGCGCTTGAGGCCCTCGACCAACACCTTGGCGCCGGCAAAGCCCTCGAGCAGGGCGGGGGTGATCTCGGGGCCGGCCGAGCCCACGGCGCGCGCCAGGTCTTGCGCCTCCTTGACCATCGGCGTGGCCAGTGAGCGCTCGGGCGGCAGCACCTGGCTGACGATCACGCCGCGTGCCACCTCACCCAGCGATTTGACAAAACCGGCCGAGGCGTTGTTGGACAGGGTCAGCAGCTGCGCACGCGAGCCCGCGGCGCGCAGGGCTTTCATGGCGTCGGCCGCGGTGGTGCCAGAGCCGATCACCAGCACGGCCTGGGCATCGGCGGCCAGGACGCGGGGCACGATGGGTGCGAAGTCGGGCTTGCTGCGGTCGTACTTGTCGTAGACCACCGGTTTGAGCGTGCCGCCAAAGCCGCGCAGGGCGCCCACCACCGCGTCCTCGCCAAAGCTGTCGGCCACCTGCACGATGGCGATGCGCTGCACGCCGGTCTGGATCAGGTGAGTGACGGCGCGTTCGGCCTCGCGCTGGTAGGTGGCGCGCACATTGAACACCCAGGGGTTGACCGGCTCGTGCAGGGCCATCGCGCCGGTGCTGGGCGCCACCAGCGTGATGCGCGACGCGGCCAGCATCGGCAACAGGCCCAGGCTGTGCGGTGTGCCGCGGGTCAGGAACAGCGCGATCACGCCCTTGTCGATCAGGATCTTGGCGTTTTCCGCCGCCAGCTTGGGGTCGAACTTGTCGTCCAGCGAGACCAGTTCCAGTTTCTGCCCGGCGATGCCGCCCTTGCTGTTGACCGCATTCAAGTAGAGCTGGGCGCCGGCGCTGGCCTCTTGGACACCCGATGCCGCCGCGCCGGTGAAACCCGCTGTCTGGCCGATGCGGATCTGGGCCTGCGCCGGGCTGCAGCAGAGGCCAGCCAGGGCCAGCAGCGCGGTAAGCAGGGTGCGGCGCAACAGCATGTCGAGTCCTACGGGCTGTGGAAGGAGATCTCTATTGTGGCCAGTCTGCGCGGGGCGTCATGTGCGCCAGAACCCAGGGGCGGCGGTGGTGTGGCAGGGCGGGCTGGGCGATCACCCCTTGGCGGGCTGCGCGGGGTGCGCTCCCTAGAATGCTGGGCCTTGCCTTCAGGAGCCTGCTGCATGAACGGTCCCATCGTCTCGCCCCCTGGCGCACCGCGCCGCACTGCCGAGGGCGAGCTGGCAGGCACCATGCCCCAGCCGGTGGCGGGACGGCCGGTCGCCGACGCACCGGCGACCGGCTTGATCCGCATCCGCGGCGCCCGCCAGCACAACCTCAAAAACCTCGACCTCGACATCCGAACCGGCGAGATGACGGTGGTCACCGGCCCCAGCGGCTCGGGCAAGTCCAGCCTGGTGTTCGACACGCTCTACGCCGAAGGCCAGCGCCGCTACGTCGAGACCTTCAGCGCCTATGCCCGGCAGTTTCTGGACCGCATGGACCGGCCGGCGGTGGACCGGGTAGACGGCGTGCCGCCCGCCATCGCCATCGACCAGACCAACCCGGTGCGCACCAGCCGCAGCACGGTGGGCACGATGACCGAGCTGAACGACCATTTGAAGCTGCTGTTTGCCCGCGCAGCGCAGCTGTTCGACCGGCAGACGGCGCAGGCGGTGCGGCACGACACGCCGGAGACGATCTTTGCCGACTTGCTGACGCGGGCCGCAGCTGCGGATGATCCGCGGGTGGTGATCACCTTTCCGGTCGAACTGCCTGAGACGGTGACGCCGGCCGAGGTTGAGCAATGGCTGTCGGCCAGCGGTTTTACCCGGGTGCAGGCTGAGCGCGTCGTCGAGCACCGAAAAGTGCTGGACGTGGTGGCCGACCGGGTGCGGCTGGCCGGCGCCGACAAGGTGCGGGTGGTCGAGGCCTTGGAGTTGTCGATCAAGCGCGGCAGCGGCCGCGTCAATGTTTACGCGATGACGCAAGGCCCCCCGGCCGCTGCGCAGCCGTCGTCCCCCGAGGGGAGCGCGCCGGCTTGGGGCGGCCCGGCGCCGGCGCCGGACGACGCCGAGCCCGAGCTGTGGCGCTACTCCACCGGCCTGCACTGCCCCGACAGCGACCTGCGCTACGCCGACCCCCAACCGGCCTTGTTCAGCTTCAACTCGGCCTTTGGCGCCTGCGAGGCCTGCCGCGGTTTTGGCCGGGTGATCGGGGTGGACCTGGGCCTGGTGATCCCGGACACCCGCAAGACCTTGCGTGGCGGCGTGATCAAGACGATCCAGACGCCGGCCTGGGAGTCGTGCCAGAGCGATTTGCTCAAATACGCGGGCGAGGCCGGCATCCCGCGTGACACCGCCTGGAGCCAGCTGTCCCAGGCCCAGCGCGATTGGGTGATCGAGGGCAACCCGAACTGGGCCGGCAACTGGAACAAGCAGTGGTACGGCGTCAAGCGCTTTTTCGGCTACCTGGAGAGCAAGGCCTACAAGATGCACATCCGGGTGCTCTTGTCCAAATACCGCAGCTACACGCCTTGCGGCACCTGCGGCGGCGCACGGCTCAAGCTGGAGTCGCTGCTGTGGCGGCTGGGTGACAAGGCCAATGCCGATAGCGTGATGGCGCCCGAGAAACGCTTTTTGCCGGTGGGCGCGGCCTGGTCGCGCGACCAGCTGCAGGCGCTGCCCGGCCTGAGCCTGCACGACCTGATGCTGATGCCGATAGACCGGCTGCGGCGCTTTTTCGACGGCTTGTCTTTGCCGTCGACGATGCTGGACGACGCGCTCAAGCTGTTGCTGGACGAGATGCGCACCCGGCTGCGCTACCTGTGTGATGTCGGCCTGGGCTACCTCACACTAGACCGCCAGAGCCGCACGCTCTCAGGCGGCGAGGTGCAGCGCATCAACCTGACCACCGCGCTGGGCACCAGCCTGGTCAACACGCTGTTTGTGCTGGACGAGCCCAGCATCGGCCTGCACCCGCGCGACATGAACCGCATCGTCGAGGCCATGCACCGGCTGCGCGACGCCGGCAACACCCTGGTGGTGGTGGAGCACGACCCAGCGGTGATGCTGGCGGCCGACCGCCTGATCGACATGGGCCCCGGCCCGGGTGAGCGGGGTGGCCAGATCGTCTTCGACGGCACACCCGACAAGGCGCGCGATGCCAACACCCTGACCGGCGCCTACCTGGGCGGCCGCAAGCATGTGGGCATCGGCCTGCGGCGTTTTGTCACCGAGTCCACGCCCAAGCTGATCCTGCAGGGTGCGCGTGAGCACAACCTGAAAAACCTGGAGGTGGTGTTCCCGCTGCAGCGGCTGACAGTTGTGACGGGCGTCAGCGGCTCGGGCAAGAGCACCTTGATCCAGGACGTACTGGTGCCGGCGCTGCTGCGCCACTTTGGCAAGCCGACCGAGGGCGCGGGCGCGTTCGAGGCACTGCTGGGCATGGACTGGCTGAACGAGGTGGTGTTTGTCGACCAGTCGCCGATCGGCAAGACGGCGCGCAGCAACCCGGCCAGTTATGTCGGCGCTTTTGACGAGATCCGCAAGCTGTTTGCCTGGGCGCCGCTGGCGATCGAGCGCAGTTACACCGCCGGCATGTTCAGCTTCAACGCCGGCAACGGCCGCTGCCCGACCTGCGGCGGCTCGGGCTTCGAGCATGTGGAGATGCAGTTCCTGAGCGACGTCTACCTGCG
>JBBRZR010000074.1:0-14435 GCA_038236495.1 Burkholderiales bacterium | reverse complement strand
GAAGCCCTGCGCTGGGGCACCGAGGTCTTTCATGCGCTGAAGGCGCAACTCAAGTCCTCCGGCATGATCACGGCGGTGGGCGATGAAGGCGGCTTTGCACCCAACCTGCCGTCGAACGCCGCCGCACTGGACGCCATCCTGCGTGCGGTCGAGACAGCCGGGTTCCACGCTGGCAGGGACATCTGGCTCGGGCTGGATGTGGCAAGCACCGAGTTCTTCGAGGATGGCCACTATGTGCTGGCGGCCGAGAACAAGCGCTACGACCCCGAGCAGTTCGCGCACTGGCTGGCCAGCCTGGCGCGCCAGTACCCCATCCTGTCGATTGAAGACGGCATGGCCGAAGACGACTGGCAGGGCTGGAAGTGGCTGACCGACCTGGTAGGCGACACAGTCCAACTCGTCGGCGACGACCTGTTTGTCACCGACACGGCGACGCTCGCCAAGGGCGTGGCCGCAGGCGTGGCCAACGCCATCCTGATCAAGCCCAATCAGATCGGCACGCTCACCGAAACGTTATCGGCGATCGACCTGGCGGCAAGCAGCGGCTATGCCGCCGTGGTCTCGCACCGATCAGGCGAGACCGAGGACACCACCATCGCCGATCTGGCCGTCGGCACCTCGGCCGCGCAGATCAAGACCGGCGCGTTGTGCCGCTCGGACCGGGTGGCCAAATACAACCGGCTGCTGGTGATTGAAGATGAGCTGGGCTCGGCGTGCACCTATGCCGGCCGCCATGCCTTCGGTCAAAAGATTGGCCGCAGACTGGCTTGACGCGCTGGGGCCCCGGGGCGTGTCGCCGTGCTGCGCAGCGGCAGCAGCCGCGCGCCGCCCTGCTCATCCCAGCCCGCCAGCGTCTAGCCCGGTCTGTTCGCACCATTTCCTGCGCCAATCTGTGAGTCGAGACCATGGCTGAAGCGCTGCCATGCCTGGACAACCGGCCCGTCGCGCCTGCGTCGCGTGCGGCTCAAGCCCGGTCGGGTTTGGGTGGCTTGGGTGCCGCCTTCGCCGGCTGCTGCGTGGGTACCAGGCGCTCGCGTTGCGCCGCGTCCAGTCCGGGCGTGGCATGCATGTCGGTGTCGACCTGACCGGCATCGAGGTCGTGCTTGGCTTGCTGGATCACCGGGTCCGGTGCGGCTGCGGTGTGGCCCGCGTCCTGGTCGCGTTCGTGGGGCAATGCCAGGCCTCCGGCCGTTGTCGCTGGGCCGTTGGGCGGCAGTGGCGCGGCGCTGTGCGACGCAGCCGGCGCGGGGGCGGGGGCAATGGTGTGTGGCATGGGATCTCCTGCAGGGCGGCGCTGCTGGCGCCGTACCGGGCATTGTTGGACCGGCGCTTCTGGTTAACCGTAGGCGGTGGCGCCGTTGCCGCGTCAGACGCAAGTGCTGGCGGCGCAGTGGCCTCAGGCCTGCGCATTGCTTCCGACGCGTGTCAATGGGCTCACCTGCACGCACGCACGCACGCCCGACGAGGTTCTGTCGCCATAGCGCAGTCAGCCCAAGCACGGCCACGAGGCCGAGGGCGATCAGAATTCCGAAGTGATCGACGAAAACGCCGCGCTCGGTCACCATCGCCTGGAATTGCCGAAAGCTCATCGGATGGGCCGCGGGCCAGTGCACGCACACCCCCATCACCTCCAGTGGGTGGTGCAGCCGCTGAGCTGCTCAGCGCAATGCTTCAATCCTTTTTGTGCAGTCAAACTGCAGGCGCTGACCCAACCAGCGCGCCCCGGTTGCGACAGCACCAAAAATCGCCCGCAGACCCCTCTGCAGAAGTGAGCTGCCTGTCCTTATGCGCAAAATCTGCGCTGTTGCGATCAGGCGCGACGGCGAGCAACTGCGCCCAGGGCGAGCAGGCCCAGCGCCATCAGCAGGTAGGTCGATGGCTCGGGCACTGGCGGCGTGTAAAGGATGTTCAAAGTGCCCTGGCTGACGTTGATGCCCACGGGCGGCAGCGCAAATGCCAGATAGGTCGTGACATAGACCATGGGTTGGTTGGTGACAAAGGCAGCCCCGCTGCCAAATGGGCCACCGATACCGTCTGCGCCGCCCCATGATCCCGACGCCGGGCCAAAGGTACCAGGGCTTGAATCGGTGCTCGGGCTCCAATCGAGAGAGACCGGTTGAAGTGATTTTTCGTTGTTGACCGACAGCACCCACTCACTTTGCCAGCTGTCTCCGGTGGTCGAGAATTGCAGGCCGCTGTAGTCGAAGCCGTACACCGTCGATCCCAGCGGCAAAGCGACAAAGGCTTCCGAATTGCCGCCAAGCGCGAAGCCATCGACAGCCTGCCAACCCGACAGGTTCACGACCGCCGAAGCGGCCTGCGCCACCACAGCGGGCAAGGCCAAAGCGGTGGCAATCAAGACGACGCGGCTGGTTTTCAAAAATCTCATGATGGCTCTCTTCTGTTGGGGGCTGGTGGGATACGGCCGGGGACAGCGTCCCGGCCTCGTTGGCAAACCGATAGGCGATCACTGCAAGCCCGCGTGGCTCGATGCCAGGGTGTCACAGCGGGGATGCTGTGCTGACCGCCTCCCGCTTCTATAAATTCTCGTCGTTGGTCCGGGCGCTACGCAACCGCAGTCTGCCCAGCGCCACCGACCTGCGGGACGCATCAACCCTGGGCCCGCCGCGGCGGTCGGACCCTCAGAACACCTCGATCAGCCGAATCACCCGGACGTTGGGATCAACGCGGATCTCGGCGTCGGTGAAGGGCAGCGTCACCCAACCGTAGTTGGAGAACAGCTGGGTCATGTTGGCGTAGTTCGGATTGGCCGGGTCGGACGACTGCGAGTAGGTGACCACCGCACGCGCCACAGGTGCACCGTTGGCGAACGTCACCGCCTGGATGTAGCTCGACCCGCCACCGATGGGCGTGTACCCGACATTGGCCACCAGCGGCCCCGGGACGATGGCGTTGTAGACGCCCGAGGTGCCCGAGCCACCGTGGATCGGCAAGGCCACGCCATTGCGCACGTCAAACTGCACCTGGCCCCACGGGCGGGTCAACGGGATGCCGTTGTCCGAGTAGAACTTCGCGGTGTAGGCCAGTTCCCCCATCACGCGGTTGATGACGCTGGCATTGGCGCTGTTCAGACCGCGCGGCGTGTTGGCGGGGTCGGCTGCGCTGAACGGCACTGTGTAGAGCACGCCCGCAACCGACGGCAGGCCCGCCGAAGCGGTGCCACTCAGGCGCCGCCAGAGCTCGGTCCAGACATGGGCGCCGACACTGGTGGTGTTGTTGCGGCGGTCCCAGGCTGCCAGCACGCTACAAGCCGGCGCCACGTTGACCACGACCGGTCCGTTGATCGTCACACTGTTGTTCTGCGACCCGCACAGCGTCAGCACGCCGTCCAGCATGATCTCGGCGCTGTAGTGGCGGTTGCGGTACAGCATGTCCTGCAGCCACTGCCGGTTGAACGCCGTGCCGCCGGACAGGCCGTCGCCGGCCTGCCGGTCGACGATCTGCTGGATGCCCAGCCGGGTGCGCAGGCTCTGGGCCGTGCCCTCGTCGGCACCGATGATCCTCGAGTAGCCGGTCAACGGCGCGTTGGGGTTGCTCAGCCAGTAGCTGTCGTTGCTGTTCTGCACATAGTCGCGCCGTTGCAGCCCGGGCATGCTGCTGCCGCCGAAGATGCCGGGCTCAGGCGAGTCGGCATCGGTGCCGGGGTTGCAGGCCGAGGTCGAGCCGTCGAGCGCATACAGACGCGATGCCGCCAGCGCCTGTGAGACGCCGGCCTTGGTGCAGGCCGCCAGCTTGGCGTTGGTCACGTTGGGCATCGAGCCGATATCGGCGTAAAAAGCCTTGCCCGCGCTGTCAACGGCAACGGTGTTGACCCACGGCATGCCGGCCTGGGTGCGCAGGATCGACTCGAACTGGTCGATGTTGCTGGCCATGCCCATCTCGCGGTACTGGCGGAAGGCACGGGCGTTCTCCAGGTTCACGTCGGTCAGGGCCCAGGCGCGCGTCGTCGTCCAGGGCGTGGCTGCGCCCCCTGGCAGCAGCACCGGCCCGAACTGCGTCATGTAGAACGTGTGGCTGGTCGGCAGCACCGTGGTGCCATCGGCCTGCAGCACGTCCACCGAGACGGTCTCGGGCGTCATCGCCACCGGCTGGCCGTCGAACATGTAGGCAGTGGGGTGGCTCGGCACGATGCTCAGTTCGCGCAGGATGAAGCGGCGCGCCGTCGAGACCGTGTGCGTCCAGGCCAGGTGCTTGTTGAAGCCGAAGTTCACCAGCGGGAAGCCGTAAATCGACGCGCCCATCACGTCGTAGACGCCCGGAATCGTCATGTGCACAGCGTAAAAGCGCTCGATGCCGTACCAGGGAAAGTGCGGGTTGCCCAGCAGCGCGCCGGCGCCGCCCGTGAGATCGCCCCCCAGGCCGACGGCGTTGCTGCCGAAGTGCTCGACGTCGAAGTTGGGCAGTTCGGCGGGGCTGATCGCGGGCAGCACCTCGGCGGTCTGGATGTCGTCGGACGTTAGGGGCCCGGACTGTGCCAGCGCGGGGGCCGGCGGCACGGCGGCAACCAGCTGACCGATGAAGTTGCCGGTGCTGGCGCGTACCAGCAGCTTGCGCAGCACCTTCATCGCGTCCTTGCCAGTGATCGGCTGCACCCAGGGCTGGCTGCGACAGTCGGCCGGCAGTGCTGCCGAACCCGTATCGCGCAAATAGCGGTTGTAGCCATCGGCATAGCCGGTCAACAGGTCGCGGGTCTGCTGGTCCACGGCCAACCAGGCGGCGTCGACACGCGCGCTGGAATTGACCATCTTGTAGACGCGGTCGGCGCTCAGCGCCGAACTGCCAAACCAGCGTGACTGCGTGCCCGATGCGGCCAGCACCTCGCGCGCCAGCACGCAGAAGTTGTCCTGCGAGAAGGCATAGCCGTAGCCGTAGCCCATGCTGGCCCAGTCGGCGGCCCGGATGTGCGGGACGCCATAACTGGTGCGTGTCACCTGCACCTGGTACTTCAAGGCCTTCAGGGCGTGGCTGTCGGCGGTCGACAGAACGGACAAGGTCGCAGCGCAAGCGACGACGAGAGGACGGATTCGCATGTTGTCTCCGGGTGAAGGCGGCATCATCTGCGGTGGACTTGTAGGTGCACCACGCGCAGGCCGAGCAAATCTAGCCCAAGGCACCCACCTTGGGTAGCGGTGCAATCCAGCCCCGACCTACCGCGTCGAAACCGGGTTAGGACACCGGCCGTGGACCCAGGCGTGCCCAATCTCCCAGGAGAAGGCGACCCGCATCGCCTGTTCACGGCAGTGGTTGCCAACCCGGATCGCGGTTTACCCTTCCCGTGGATCGGGGGGGTGCCCAATGGCGCCAATTCAGCGGGCTGGCGGCCAGAAATCGGCCCCGACGCCCGACCAACGCGCGGAAGGCGGTCTTGATTGAGCCGTCGGCAAAGACGACGCTGCCATGCGATTGAGGATCGATGTCGCGGCGGGCATGCAGGCCGGTCCCGCCTGTGCGGCGCCCATCCCGGCCTGTCTGTAGAGGGCGGGTGTGGAACGCCGGGCGGACTGTGCGGTGACCATCCGGGCGCGTCTGAAGGTGGCACGCCAGGCTGCACCAGTGACAATTGCGAACGGCCCGATGCCGGCAAAGGCTTGAACGATGGTTGATCTGACAGCGCACGGCTTGGCCATGCTGCTCTTCGCCGCAGGGGTGTTTGCCCTGTTCATCCACAACCGCTGGTCGATCTCCACCATCAGCTTGGGCGTGCTGGCGGTGCTGCCGCTGGGCTTCACGCTGTTTCCGCTGGTCCGCGAGGGCCAGGCGGTTGACCCCGACCGATTCTTTGCCGGCTTTGCCAGCCCGGCGCTGGTGGCGATCTGCGCGCTCATGATCGTTGGCCACGGCCTGGTGGTGACGGGCGCGCTAGACCCTGCGGCGCGCCGTCTGGCTGGCCTGGTGGCGCGGCACCCGCGAAGCGCGCTGCTGGCGGTGCTGGTGTTGTCCGCCTCGGTCAGCGGCGTGGTGAACGATACGCCCGTGGTGGTGCTGCTGATCCCGCTGCTGCTGGCGGCTGCGCGGCAGTCCAGGACACCGGCAGCGGGTCTGCTTCTGCCGATGAACTACGCCGTGCTGATAGGCGGCATGGCCACGACGATCGGCACTTCCACCAACCTGATCGTCGTGGCGCTCGCGGCATCACTCGGCGTGCGCGCCTTCGGTCTGTTCGACTGGTTCGGGCTGGTCGCGCTGGCCGCCGTGCCGGCACTGGCTTACCTGTGGCTGCTGGCACCGCGGCTGCTGCGCCAAGTGCCGGCACTGGAGCAAAACCTGAGCGACGACGTCTTCAACGCAGAGCTGCACGTTGACGATGGCAGCCCGCTGGCAGGGCAACCCCTGAGCGCCGCCCTGACCGCGGTGCAGCCTCGTGTACAACTGGTGGGCCTGCGTCGCGGCTCGCGCATCCTGCCGCCACTGCCCAGCAGGCGCTTGCAGGTGGGCGACCGGCTCGTGATCCGCGAGACGGCGTTGCGGCTGAAAGCGCTTGAGCACGAGCTCGGTGCCGTGCTGCATGCGGTCACCCCGCCCGACGATGATGACACCGCCGATTCGGCCGCTGCCAAGCCGGCACGCCCTGCGGCCGTGGTGGCGCAGCTGATTGTCACGGCCGGCTCGCCACTGGAAGGCCGCAGCGTGCGCCAGGAGCGTTTGGCTGAACGCTTTGGCTTCGTCCTGGTCGGCGTGCGCGCAACGGCGCAGCGCGCCTTGTCGCAGCGCGACGGCCTGGCCGACCAGCGGATCAGCGTCGGCGATGTGCTGCTGGTTGAAGGCGACGCTGCCGCCATGCGCAGGGCACAGCGCGAGGGTCTGGGGCTGCTCCTGGACGAGCGATTTGCCGTCCCGCGCCAAGACAAGGCCAACATTGCCATCGCCGTGATGACCGCTGTCGTGCTGCTGGCCGCCACCAAAACCCTGCCTATCGAGATCGCCGCATTGGGCGGTGCCGTGGGCTTGCTGCTGACCCGCTGCCTGTCATGGGAGGATGTCACGCAATCGATGTCTGCCAAGGTCGTTCTGCTGGTCGCGGCCAGTCTGGCGCTCGGCGACGGGTTGTCCCTCTCCGGCGCGACGGGCTGGCTGGCACAGGGATTGGCGGCGCATGCTGGCGCTTTGTCACCGGCCTGGCTGCTGGCGTTGCTGATGGGCTTGATGGGCTTGGTCACGAACTTTGTCTCCAACAATGCTGCCGCGGCCATTGGTACACCCCTGGCGGTCTCACTGGCACAGACGCTGGGCGTTGCGCCAGAACCCTTCGTGTTGGCCGTGCTGTTCGGCTGCAATCTGTGTTACCTCACGCCCATGGGCTACCAGACCAACCTGCTGGTGATGAACGCCGGCGGCTACCGCTTCGCCGACTTTCTGCGTGTGGGCACGCCGCTGTTCCTGATCATGTGGGCCGCACTGTCGTTCCTGCTGGCCTGGCGCTTCGGTCTTTGAGTGCCGCGTCGTCAGCAGGCATGGCCGGCCCGGGTTTGACGCAGCCCCCACAAGCGATGATGATCGCTTGCGCACAGCCGGCGCCGCACGCCAAGGAGCCCCAATGCCACAGTCAGCCATCCGTCTTCTCGTCGTACTGGACGAGTCCGAGCTTGGCCTGCACACGGCCGCGATGGCTGCGGCGCTGGCGGCGCGACTGGGCGCCGAGATCACGCTGCATGTGGTCATCCCGATCGAGCACATTGAAGTGCGTTCGGCCGCTTCGGCGATGTTCGCCCTTGCAAAACATCACGAGGACTGCATGCAGCGTGCAGCGGAATGGTTCGCCCGTGCCCACGCCCTCATCCGGCCGTCCGGCGTCTCCACGCACACCGTGATGACGACGGACGAAGAGCCCTGTGCCGCAGTGTTGCGTATCGCCGACGAGCAAGGCTGCGGTCTGATCGTCGTGGGCTCGCAGGGCCGCGGTACGGTGTCGCGGCTACTCGGCGGCAGCCTGGTCGCCGACCTGGTGCGCGAGTCGCACCTGCCGGTACTGGTGTGCCGCGAGGACATGGAAGCCGGCTGGCTGGCTGGGGCCACTGCCCGCTAATTTCCAGCCAGGTTCCCGTTGCTTACTCCCTGGAACCGCTCGGGGTCAGCGCCTGAGCACAGCGAGGTGTTGTCCGGTCACGTTCTGTTGCCAGGCGTCGACAGGCAATGGCCGCATATGTCGCCGCCTACTGTGCCGAGGTGCGTTTTCTTGCCGAGGAGCCGCTGTTGTCGCGCTCTTGTCAGAGACTCGACGTCGCCCGGCGGCATGAAACAGCAACCGAGAAGTCGCTGCGTGACGCTATCGCCCGTGCAGCGAAACGCGCTCGCAGGCGCACGACCGATCGAGCGCTGCCGAGGTTCACGACCGAACACGAAGGTCGCCGCCGCCTCGTTGTCGAGCCGCCGTTGCAGGGCTGCTGAGTGCGCCACCCGATGCTCGGCTGGACGGCATCCAGGCCGCGGCCGGAACCAATACAGCGGGTGCGGACGCGCAAGCAGGCCTCGGCCTTCAGTGCCGGGCTTGATGCGCTTTGGCGAGCCGCCGAAGGGCGCTGCTTGCCGGAAGTGAACGCATTGGCGAAGCCTTCGTACACTCCTTACTTTGCTTCAATTCGCAATTGCACCGCCGAGCCCACGGGCTCAACAGGCACATCGCAGCAGCTGCAAACCACCCACCGATGGAGAATCCTGCATGAACCTGAAACTTCTGGGCGCGGCGTTGGCCATCGTGCTGGCATCCCTCGGCCTCTTGGCGCTGCTCAACTGGGGCAGCTTTATCGCCCCGACGCCACTGTTCCTGGGCTACGGTACGGTCGACGTGCCGCTTGGCGTTGTCTTGCTGAGCTTTCTGGGGGTGGTGATCGCGATCTTTGTGGCCAGCATCCTCGGCATCCAGGGCGCAGCGCTGCTGGACGCCCGCCGCATGGCCAAGGACCTGAAGGCGCAGCGTGACCTTGCCGATGTCGCCGAGGCCTCTCGCTTCACCGAACTGCGCGGCTTTGTCGATGGCCGCTTGGCGGCGTTGGTGGCCGGGCAGACAACTCATGCACAAGCAGCGGCTGAACAGCGCACACACGCCGAGAAAGAACTCCTGGCGCGCTTGGATGAGTCAGTCCGCTCGCTTGCGGCCCACCTTGGCGAAGTGGAGGACAAGCTCGATCGTGCGCTCGCCGCGCCGCGCCCCGCATGACACCGGACGGCGGCCGACAGCCACTGGCCAGTTACCCTGCACTTCCGACATCCAGCACGCACTGCTGTCGGGCAACGCCGACCCCATGCGGCGCGCATTCGGGACACCAGCGTCATCAATGTTCACCGTCCACCGAGGCGTCGTCCATCTTCGACCCCGCCCGCCGGCAACTCCGCCTCAACACCCCTTCGTAGGACCTTTCAGGCTTGTCGACAAAGGGATCGCTGGCCCGCACCCGTCGTTCCTCGCGGAACGCATCAAGTACTTCAGGTGTGGTTCAGGTCTTGCTCAAGCGGACTGTCCGGCAGCGCGCGCAGTCCGGGCATTGGGGCGCGCACTGATGCTGGCATCGGTCGGAAGAGTGACCCGCTGGGCCGATAGGGGCGGCTGCTTTTCGGCCTTCTTGCATACCAACACCGGCACGGGCGACAGCGTGATGAGCCGCGTCACCACACTGCCAAAGACCAGCCGCTGGATGGCACTGCGGCCATGCGAGCCAATCACCACCAACTGGCATTGGCGCTCGGCCGCCGCGCGCGCAATGCATTGCGCCTCGTCGATGTCTGAACCCATCGCGCTGGCGCAGCGAACGCCCAACAGGCCCGCACTTTGTGTCGCGGATGCGAGGATGCGACGCGCCGTACCCTCAACCGCCTTGCGAAACTGGTGTGGGCCCAAAACCACCATCGCAGGCGTATCCGACATCGGTACGACATAGTTCGGCAGCACACGAAAGAACAGCACCTCAGCGGCCTGGCTTTTCGCCAGCGCAAGCCCTTCGTCAATGGCGGCGCGGGCGACAGCCCCGTCGTTGACCACGATCAGGATGCGTTTGTACATGGCCGCCGCCCCTCAACTCGACAGCGCGAGCGCGCCGAAGCAACTGGCCACCGAGCGCACAGGCTGCGCTTCGCTCGGGGGATCGATTGCCCTCAGCACCACGGCATCGGAGCTGTGAGCGTCGCCGCTGACCACCGGCAGCGCGCTGAGGGCCAAGTCGGTGTACTTGATGCTTTCCCGAGGTACACCCAGCCGCTCGACAAGGTCGCGCAGGTCGCGCAGCCGGGCCATACGGGTTGCGTTGGGCGCGCTGATGTCGTGTGCCATGATGATGATCGACTGTGGTCGCCAGGCCATCAAGCCGTTCACCCAACGCTCCAGAACGAGAAGCTCCGAGCCGGGCAGTTTGCGGCGGCCAGGCTCGAAGCCGAGCACCATATCGTCGATCCTGCGCGCCTGAGTCTTTGGTGCTGGCGGCCGTGACTCGCGGCTGGTCGAATGATCTTGGGTGGTCGGGTTGTGGTCGGTGGGTGCGTGGGCTGCAAACATATGTGTTCTCCTTGTTGGGTTGATGGCCCTCGACCTTGCCGAGAACGTTGATTTCATTGAACACAGTATATACATTTGTTCAAATATTGTCAAGTGCAACAGGCGCGTCCCCGGGGCTGCCGGCGCAGCGGGGGCCAGCCAATCCATCCATCAAGGCGCTTCTGTGAACCCACCGCCTACGTATCCGGGCGCGCCCCGCATGGGCACGGCCGCGGCACGCTGTATCGGATCGTCAGCGGCAGCTTGGTGACAAAATTCGTGCGCTTGTCACCGCGGCCGGTACGGGTCCGCCAGCACCCAGGCGCCTGGGTGCCGCGAACCTTGCCGCCGCGACTTGTCTTCCGGATACGCCTGAACGCCAAGGTGGAAGTAAACAGGGCTTTGGCAGGCCCGTGTGGGGGCTGTGCCGTCGCCGGCGCTCACGCCTGGGCTGCCGGTGCGTCTGGCGCTTGCAGACGCACATCCAGCACGCCGGTGCGCAAGCGCAGATCGCGCTGCGGGAACGGAATCTCGATGCCGCGGCTGGCCAGTTCATCGTCCAGCGCCCACATCAACTTGGCATGTGTGGACGCCGGGTGCGTCGTCAGTTGGCGGTCGGCCCAGACGACGAGCTCGAAGTTCACGGCGCTGTCGCCGTAGCCAACGAGCCACACCTGGGTGCGCATGCGGCCCTCCTCCATGATGCCTTGCACCTTGGCGGCAGCCGCGATGCCGGCTTCTCGCACCTGTTCCTTGGGCGTGCCGTAGGCCACGCCGAAGGGGACATGCATGCGGCGATGCGAGTCGTCCAGAGTCCAGTTGCTGACCCGGCCATTGATGAACTCGGAGTTCGGCACCAGCACGTCCAGCGAATCGTTGGTACTGATGCGCGTGTAGCGCATCGCGATCTCGCGCACGTGGCCGCGCAAGCCCGATTGCAGGTCGACGAAATCACCCACCTTCAAGCTGCGCTCCAGCAGGATGATCAGGCCGGAGGCAAAATTGCTGAACACGTTCTGCAGACCAAAACCCAGGCCGACAGCCAGCGCGCTGCCAAGCAAGGCGATGCTGGTCAGGTCGATGCCCAGGTAGTTCAAGCCGACCAGCGTGCCGACGATCCACACGCCATAGCGCAGCAGCCGGCTGAGCATGTGGATGCGGGCGGTCTTCCAGGTTTCGTCGGCGTAGCGCTGTGTCAGGCGGTGCACGCTGCGCTCCAGCAAGCCGGCAAACCACCAGGTACCGATCACAAAGGCCAGCGCGAGCAGCAGGCCCCCTACGCTGATTACTTTTCCGCCCAGATCGAACAGCGGATGCGTCAACCATGACAAATTGAGCCTGGTCAGATTGGGTTCGGACATGGTGTGCTGCTTCAGTGGGTGGCGGTCGCCGCCGTGGTCGTTGTCGCGGAAGCAGCCACAGTTTCAGCGCCCGGCAGGGTGCGGCCAGCGTCGCCCGACCAGCGCAGCGCCATCGCCGCGATCGGCGGCCCGATGGTCTCGAAGACTGCAACCGCAGCCAGCACCAATGCCGATACCTGCGCACCAAGCTCCGGCATCAGGCCGCTGGTGGTCTGCACCAACCCGATGGCCAGGCCGGCCATCGGCACCAACAGCAATCCCGTCGACAGCGCCTGTTTGTACGGCCGGCCGAAGGCCAAGCTGCAGCCAAACACCGTGGCCGTCGTGGTGAATGATCGAGCCAGCACGTAAACCGCCGCAACCGGTGCATAGGTGACCCTGTCGTGCAAATGCAGGTTGGCCCCGGCGAAGACGAACAGGATGATGAAAAACACATCGGCCCCACCGCCAAACTGCACCAGGGTCAGCTTGGACTTGCCTTCGAGCCAACGGCAGGCAATACCGAGCCTCAGCGCCGCGAACAAACTGGACACCTTGAGGGCCAGCGCCAGGCCCAGCACCATCATGGCTGCGCCGACCACCAGCGCGAACCGCAGATGTTCTTCATCATGGCGCGTCAGCGAGGCGATTCGCGTAGCCACCCAGACCACGCCCATGCTGACGGCGATAGCGCCGAGCATTTGATAGGCCGGCAATAGCAACGCGGTGCTCAGGCCAACCTTGGAGTCATGCAGCGCAAACGGCAGCGCCAACGAGAACAGCACGAAGGCCAGCACGTCGTTCATGGCCACCAGAGCCTGCGCTGCGTACACGGTTGGTCCCTCGGCATGCAGTTCATGTGCCACGAGCAACAGCACCGCAGGCGAGGATGACACCGCGATGGCGGCAGCCAGTACCGCCACCACCGCGGGCGACCCGATCCACAGCATCAGCCCGAGTATCAGGCCAAAAGTCAGGCCGCTCTCGGCCAGGCTGGTCACCATCAAGGCGCGGTCCTTCAACGCCAGCCAGGGGTGGATCGAAGCCCCCAACTTGAAGAGAATGAGGCCCAGGGCGATGTCGACGAGCACCTTGGCACCGCTGAGCGCATCTGGTGACAACAGGCCCAGTCCGCTGGGTCCGACCAACAATCCAAGCGCCATGAACCCGGTGATGGTCGGCAGCCAGCGAACGCGTGCCGCGAGCAACCCACCCAGCGTGCCGAAAGCCAACAACATGCCGAACACCAGCTGCAAGTTCATCGGCGGCAGGCCTTGCGGCAGCACATTCAAGACAGTGGCGTCGGTCATGTCGTCAACGCGCGGTCGCGGGCGGCTTGGAGAAAGTCATTGATCAACAGCTCGGGATTCATGCGGTCATCACACTGTCAATGAAACTCTGGATGCCTTTGAACACCCGCTAGATGACCCAAACCATCGGCTCGAATCGCCTCGACGATACCGTCTTCGCCGCTGCGTGCTCCAACCACCCGACCGCTACCAAGCCGATCCACCGCCTGGTGGTACATGCTGTTCACGCAGAAGCCCTGGGCATTGCCGTGAAGCGCCGCGAGTCGGCCACCGGGATCCGGTCGAACAGTGCGGTGGCGTAGATCGTAGAGCACGGGGTCGACATGCGCCAGGGCCAGCGGCTGCTGGGTGGCAATGTCTTGCAGCAACATGCCACTGAAAACGGCGTTGATGCGCTGTGCGCCGCGGCAGACGCGCAGAACGGGCGTGCCAGCCGACATGAATCCTTCAAACCGCTCGATCTCGTGGCGAGGTCGCCTGCCCCGGCCGCCGACAACTATCTTGCCCGGGGGGAACCGTCCAGAGGCCTCACTGCAGCACCAGATGATGTTGCCCGGGCGTGGTGATGATGTGGGTCAGATTGTCCGCACCCGCGCCCGCCGCAAAGATGAACGGGACGCTCGGGTCACCCTTGGCGGCAGCCGGCGAATGGCCGATGTCAACGTTGGACACGCCCGGTGCATAAATCATGCAGTGGCCCGGGAACGTTGTTTGCACCACAACACCCGTTAACGCTGCCAAGACCACATCGCCCGAGAGCATGTAGGCAAAGCCTGTGCGGCGCGGACGGCGGAACCAGCCATCGCGAAACCCGCCATCAATGTCGGCACCGATGGCGTCCGACATTTTGCCCGCGGCGAGTAACGCGCCGACCCGCAGCATGACTGGAACATAGCTCGTTGCCCCTTCAGGGTCCCAGCAGGCCGGCTTGAAAGCAAGGTTGCCGTACACAAAGGCGTCTCGGTTCAAAAATCAGGTAAACCCGTTGCTGCCTTCCCGGACTTTTGAATAGCCGCCGGTGCCGATCAAGTACAAGTTGCACCGTCGCGTAAATGCGGCGGTGCGGCGGTGCGGCGTTGCGGCGGACAGTACCAGCGTCATCTCAACGCTTTCGGGAAACGTCGTGTTCAGCGCTGCGCGTGCAACCTCCGGGTCAATCGCTGAAACAGCTGCGGACAAGAGCGCGCAGAGCAAGGGCGCAAGCGACTCGTCGCTGCCCTGCTCGCCAAGCGGGAACGCGAAGCGCGCATCGGCGACGGTGGCCGTGGCGAAGCCGCCATTGCGTGTGTAGCCGGTGAACAG
>JBBRZR010000073.1:0-14437 GCA_038236495.1 Burkholderiales bacterium | reverse complement strand
GTGCCGCGTGCCGCCGTGCAGGTGCATGAAGCCGACCTGGCCGCCGCCCAGTCCTGGGCCGGGCTGTCGCGCCATTACGGTTACCCCGACGCGGTGCTGGGGTCGCTGCGCAGCCGAATCGAGGCGCAGTTCGACTACCAACCCCGGCCCGACGCCACCGCTTACCCCGATGGCGCGGCGTGGGCGCTGGGCGGCGGGGTGCAGGTGCGCGCCCACCACATGCCGGGCCATACCGCCGGCCACTGCGTGCTGGTGGTTGAAAACGAGGGCCTCGCCTTCATCGGCGACATCGACCTGTCGGGGTTTGGCCCGTACTACGGCGACGCCACCTCCAGCCTGGCCGATTTCCGCCGCACGTTGTTGGCAGTGGCCGGGCTGGACGCGCAAACCTGGGTCACCTCGCACCACCGCGGCGTGATCACCGAGCGGGCGCACTTCCTGGCCTCGCTGGCGGCGTTTGCCGCCAAGATCGACCAGCGCAGCGAGCGGCTGCTGGCGCTGCTGGCCGATGGCCCGCTGGGCCTGGACGCGCTGGTGCAGCACGGCCTGCTTTACCCGCCCGGCCATGACGCGCCCTGGGCTGGCTTTGCCGAGCGCCGCAGCATCGGTTTGCACCTGGACGAGCTGGTCGCCGACGGCCGGGTGCGCCGGCTGGACGACGGGCGTTTTCTGGCCGCGTAAGGTGCGACCGGTGCGCTGCTGTCGCGTTGGCAATCCGGCGATCCGGCGCCGTCCGCCAGCTGTCGGCCATGACCGATTTGCCCGTCCCTGCCGTCCCCGCCCGTCACGCCCGCGCCAAGGCGCAGTCGCCGGGCCGGACCGCGCCTGCCGGGCCGCAAATCGATCAGCGTCGGGATCGGCTGCTGGCGATGCTGGCGCCCTGCGCGCCACCGATGACGGTGTGGGTGCGCCTCGGCCTCAGGCGACTCCCGTCGCTAACGAAAATGACCTCCGAAGATGACCTCCGCTCGCCCAGTTGCGCCAACCGGAGCGAAGCCCGTCAGTCATTCGATCGGTACGCCAACGGCACCCATCTCGTTGTAGCCCCAGCACCACAACGCGCCGTCGGTGTCGAGACCACAAGTGGCCACACCGCCCATCGCCAGGCTGCGAAAGCGATGCCCGCCGGCGACTGCAACCGGCGCCGTACGCTGCGCCGCTGCACCGTCACCCAAAGTGGCGCCAGCCCCTTCACCCCAGCACCATGCTTTGCCTTGGGCCGTCAGCGCACAGCTGCGGCGCGAGGCAGCGGTGATGCTGATGAACCGTTGGTCGGTGGTCACCGCCACCGGCGTGGGCTGGATCGCGCTGGTCGCCACGCCGTTGCCAACGCCTGCCCCCAGCCCCCAGCACCAGGCAACCCCGTCAACAGTGACCGCGCAGCTGTGATCGATGCCAACAGCGATGTCCCGGTACGCCCGGGCGCCCGCCACGGCCACCGGCGTTGCCGATGCCAGTCCTGCGCCGTCACCGAGTGAGCCGAAAGCCGCTGAACCGACGCACCATGCGCGTCCGGCGCCGTCCAGGCCGCAGGCATGCCCCTGCCCGACCGCCAGCTTGCGCCATGCGACCGTGCCGCTGGCCGCATCCCAGCGCTTCGGGACGCCGGACGCTGCGGGGCCCTTGGTGCCGAAGCCGAATCCGGTACCCCAACACCAAAGGCTGTGGTCTGCCTGAACACCGCAGATCAGGCCAGCATAGAGGCTCGAAGCGAGTGCAGTGAACGCATGCCCGCCGGAGACAGCCACGGGTGTCGCGCTGCTGGTGAACGCGCCGTCACCGAGTTGTCCGCCCAAGTCCATGCCCCAGCACCAGGCTGCGCCGGCAGCGGACAGGCCGCAACTGACCAGGTCGCTGGCGGCAATACTGGCCAAGGGTTGGCTGCCGCTGACTTGCAGCGGCTTGGACGAGCAATCCAGGTTGTCGCCCATGCACCTTTCATCAGATGCTGCGCCCAGTTGGCCCCGCTCATTGCTGCCCCAGCACCAGGTTTTGCCCAGCCTGCTCAACGCACACATGTGCCAGTTGCCCGCACCGATCTCGGTGAAGCGCTCAGTCGCCAGCACCGCCGTCGGTTGACTCACCTCAAAACTCGGCCGGGGACTGGATCCACCGCCGCAGCCTGAAATGGCCGTCAGGACCGCAGTCAACGCCAGCAGAAATGTGCCCTTCTCCGACCCGGTCGAGCTTGCTTGCCTGAGACACGAAGACAGCATCGCACTCCTCCGATCGGACGGCTTGGGTAGCGGGCACACCGGGCCGGGAACAACCAACCCGGCACGTTCGAACACAGGGTGCCTCGCCACTTGGCTTGGCCCCCCACCGTGGCGGCGAGGCGCAGCGTGCCTTGCGCCGACCTGCCGTTACCGGTCGTGCGCGACCGATGTTCGACGAGGCACCCGCGCCAAGCAAGCGACGGATGCGTTGCAAGGTGCCTCGCAGAACACGGCTGACTTGGCAGCACAAGACAGCCGCCAGGCCGATGAACGGATCACCCGACCGCACCCTTGCGCCGACGGGTTGCAGAAAGAAGCCCCGCCAGCCCGGACGCCAGCAGGATGAGCGTCGATGGCTCCGGCACGGCGGCAGCGAACGCCGCGTTGGCGATGAGCTGGTGCATGGCTGCCGTGGGGTGCAGACCGTCCCAGAAAGCGTACCGGCTGCAGTCGGCGCCGGCGATCGCGCCGCAGGCATCGGTCGCGTTCGTGAAGCCGTACGCCGCGGGTTGCTGCACCACGCCATCGACGAATGCGAAGGTGTCGAAGTAGGTCATCCCGCTCTGGCCCTGCAGCCGCGCCGCCAACGCCGCGTTCATGACCGACGTGAGATAGGTCGCCGTGCCGGGCACGCCGCCGCCCATGAAGGTGATCGCGGGCACCACGCCCAGGTCGACGTTGTTGAAGACCAGAAAGTTTTGCGCGCCGTGGCTGCGCAGGTTGCCGACGATGTCGCCGACGTGCCCGGCATAGTCCATCGCAAATTGCTGGACGGTCTGCGCCGGGTCCTGGCTCGTCGCCAGTGCCACCAGCGCGTCGCGGGCGTCGTTGCCCACCTCGGCAATGACGTACAGCGCGCTGGCTGGCGCCACCTGGCCAACACTGGCCAGGAACTGCTGCGACTGCTCGGTCAGTGTCGGGACCCGGTACCCGCTGCCGCCGGTGCGCGCGCCGGCCCAGGCAAAATTGCTGCCGCCCGCCAGGGACGGCGCGGCCGATTGGCCGAGCATTCGGGCGAAGTCCTCGGCCCAGACCGGCCCATTGGTGAACCGGCCCGACGGGTAGTAAGGGTTGTCGGGGATGTAGCTGTTGCCGGTGATCGTCTGCAGCACGCCAGATTGCGCACCGATCGCCAGCGCGACGTTGCCGCTGTCGGACACGCTGTCGCCGAAGAAGACCAGATTGCTGTAGGCGCGGGCCGGCAGTGGGGTCGCCAGCAGGCAAGGCGCGACGAGTGTGAAGATCGAAAGCACGCGGTTGATGGATCGTGGCGTCATGGTGGGATTACCTGTCTGGGTTGGGGGGGGTCAATCTGCAATGGCCGCAGCAACGCTGCGGGTTCGGGGCATGCGCAGCAGCGCATCGATCAGCGGCGCCATACCGCCACCTGCCAGTTGTCGATGCCGTGCACGATCACGCCGGCCGGGCTGCCCGCAGCCTGCGTCGCGGCGCGCAGGTAGCCGAAGCGCAGCGGCGCGGCCGTGGCGCTGAAGTCGGGGCACGACTCGGCGGCGGTACAGGCGGGCCCGGCAGCCAGCACAAAGTCGGTAGCAGCCAGGCTGGACCACTGCGGCCGCGCAGTCCAGCCGCTGTTGTCGGCGCAGGAGTTCCGGGATCGGGTCACGTACCGGCGGCTGCCCTGCACCAGCAGCGGGTATTCCTCGACGAAACCGATCGCCTGGCTGGTGCTGCTGACACTGCACTCCTCGGCGAAGTCGATGACCTTGATCGCACCCCGCAGCGCCGGGTCATAAGCCAGCGCGGTAGAGACGTTGAACTGCCGCAGCGAGCTGGGGCCCGCGCTCAGGTTGAAGGCCATCGTTCGGAAGGCCCCCGGATTGCCGCCGCCCGCGGCGTGATCGGCGGTCGCCGTCGGGCCGTTTGTCGCCGGGACGGCGACCACCTCTTCAGCCCAGTCGGCGTTGGGGAACTCGCTGTCCTGCAACGTTACCGGTGGCATCGACGACACCGCGAGCTGGCCGCCAGCCGCCTGCAGGACGCTGCTGCCGTTGCTGCGCACGTCGACCTGGAACAACGCCCCGTCGTCGCCCAGGTTCAGGCCGGTGAGCGTGAGCAGACGGCCTGTGGCGCCAGGGATGTCAACGTACGACAGGCCGCCGTCGGTGGACCGCCGCCACTGGTACGACGCCTGGTCGACGTAGTTGACATTGACCTGCAGGACCACCGTGTCGCCGACCTGCACCGAGGCGCGCTGCGGCAGCACGAAAGCCGAGGGCGGGAACGTGAACGTGATCGGCACGGTCGTGGGGTTGCAGGTGTTCGAGAAGAAGCTGCATTCGGGTGCGGTGATGCTGCCGCCGCAGCCGACGAGGGCCGCAACCCCGATTGCCAGCGCCGAACCGGCGGCGTACCTTGGACGGGCGGCGGCGGCAGGCTGAACCTCAGCAGCAGCGACCTGCGGTTGAAATGAGGACTTTGCGGAGCGGTTCATGTCGATCTCGTCGCCCGACGGGCATGGGCTGACCATCCCACAGTGCCACCGACACGCCGCTTACGGATGACTCACAGATCGATGACCGATGGGCCGGGCCGCATCTGTATGCCATGGGTAGTCGATCGGTGACCCAGCCGTCGTGCCGACCGGTTGATGCTGCACCTGTCGTCGGCGGGATCCCCGGCGCGGTGCAGGGGTCCGACCCGCTGTCGGCATGAACCATCGGGAGAGAAACATCATGAGAATCGAACTGAAACGTGTGCTGGCAGCATCCGCCTGGCTCATGCTCGTGGCGTGTGGCGGAGGTGGCAGCAGCAGCGGCAGCTCGCCGCCGGACATCCCGCAATTCGCGGTCAATGCCGCGCAGCGGCACCTGCTCAGTGACGCCGGCTCGTGGACACTGGCCGGTTCTGCGAACGGACAGGCGTTCACGATCGATTTGACCCACGAGGCATTGCCGGTCGGTGTCTTTGCCGTGAGCGGCGCCACCGCCACACGCAGCCGGCAGACGGTGACGTTGATGCAGGCCGGCGTCGTGACCGATACCAACGCGGTGACTTACTACTTCAACGGCGCGGACGTGTTGCTGTTGGGGTCGGACAACGGCGACACGACATGCTCCGTCGCCACGGCGTCGACGGCAGTTCCGGTGACTGCGGTGGTCGGCGATACCGGGCCGCTGTATGCCGACAACGACCTCACCCGCTGCAGCAACGGCGCCGCGGTGGCGGGCACGACACTGACCACCTGGTCGCTCGAAAGTGACAGCGGCGTCGTGTTGCTGTGCTGGAACCAGACCGCCAAAGATGTGGCCGGGACCGTGCTCGCCACGCTGTCGACCTGCATCGAGACGAGCACCGCCGGCATCCTGGGCAGCAAGGCCCGGGTGACCATCGCCGCGTCGGGATTCCCTGTCGTCATCGCGCGAAACTTCTGAGCGCGCGCATCGTCAGGCGGGGCTGGCGGCGCCCTGTTCAATCGCTTATCCTGTTTAGGGTGTCTGGGGTCTGGCTGCAGGGTTGCACGCCGGACTTCACCGGGCCGGCGCGAGGGCTGCGATGAACGAGGCGTTCCTGGACGCGCTGCCGGCCGGGCACAAGCTGCACTGGTACGTGATCGAGCGTGTGC
This sequence comes from Burkholderiales bacterium, assembly GCA_038236495.1. Lineage (GTDB taxonomy): Bacteria > Pseudomonadota > Gammaproteobacteria > Burkholderiales > Burkholderiaceae_C > Pseudaquabacterium. The sequence continues at coordinate 8,638 of JBBRZR010000073.1, read as the reverse complement.
TCGGGCAGGGCGGCTTCGGCATCACGCACCTGGCGCTCGACACCAACCTCGACCGTTACGTCGCCATCAAGGAGTACCTGCCGGCAGAGTTGGCACGGCGGCGTGACGACGCCTCCGTGCAGCCGCGTACCGAAGCCAACGCCGAGCGGTATGCCTGGGGCCTCGACCGGTTCCTTGCCGAGGCGCGAACGCTGGCCCGCTTTGACCATCCCAACATCGTGCGGGTGTTCTCGGTCTTCGAGGCCAACGGCACGGCCTACATGGTGATGCGTTTCGAGGAAGGCGAGGACCTCGCGACCCGGCTCGAGCGCTGCGGCACGCTCGACGAGCGCGGCCTGATGGGCTGTCTGCTGCCGGTTCTGGACGGCCTGCGTCTGGTGCACGAGGCCGGCTACATCCACCGCGACATCAAGCCCGAGAACATCTACCTGCGCCACGACGGCAGCCCGGTGCTGCTCGACTTCGGCTCGGCCCGCCAGTCATTGGGGCAGCAGAAATCGATGACGATCCTGGTCGCACCCGGTTATGCGCCGCTCGAGCAGTACCACGGCGATGCCGTGTCGCAAGGGCCCTGGACCGACATCTACGGTCTGGGCGCCACCTGCTACCGGGCGATCACCGGCCAGGCACCGAGCGACGCGGTGGCGCGTGCCAAGGGCGTGCTGGGCAGTACGCGTGAGATCCTGAAGCCGGCCAGCCAGATCGGCGCCGGGCGCTACAGCCCGAGGCTGCTGGCCGCCGTCGACTGGGCGTTGCAGCTGACTGAGCGTGACCGGCCGCAGAGCATAGCCGAATGGCGGCGTGAACTGGTGGCAACTGGCCATGCGTCGCACGCACGCCCGGTGCTGGAACCGCCCGTTGTGCTGCCAGCGGTGCAGGTGCCGCACGCGCCGGTGGCGGTGGACCCGCCAGCGTCTCGGTTGCCGGTGGCCGTCGAGCCGCGGCAGGCCACGCAGGCTGGTGATCGGCAACCGTCCGCTGCGGCGCCGGCGCAGCGTGCGCCGTTCGTCTGGGGCGCCATCGCGGGCGCCGGAACGCTGGCCGCCGGCGCCGTGCTGTTGATGGTCGTGCGTTCGACTGGCGCTCCCGTGCCGCCGCTGGCCGCCGTTGCGGCTGCCCCGCCTGCCGTGCTGGCGCAGGCATCGGCCGCGGACAATGCACAGCCGGCGCCCGAGCCCGTGTCTCGACAGCCGATGCCGCTCGCGGTCGCACCGCCGGTGTTGCCACGGCCGGCAGCGGCCATGCCGCCGGTCGGTATCGTGCACGAGGTGCGTGCAACCCCAGCGGTACCGCTGCCCGCACGGGTAGTTGCCCAGACACCAGCGCCCGTGTCGGCACGGATATCCGCTACGGCACCGGCCGCCTCGCCCATGCCTGTGCGCACCGCCGCAGCCGTGCCTGCGCCCGTGGCCTTGCCCTTGCCCTTGCCGGCGCCGGTGTCGGGGCCGGCTCCGGCTCCGGCGGCGCCATCCGCCTCGCCGGCGCCGGTCCTCACACCAACGCTGCCGACGATGGCGGCTGAGGTGGCACCCCCACCGGCGGCGACGGCGCAGCGTCCGGCGGCTGGCGCCCGCAGTTCGTCCGACGAACAACTAGCGGCCGCCGAGTCCGCGCTGAACCGCCGCGAGTTCGCCGCCGCCGCCGATGTGCTGACCCCCCTCGCGCAAGCCGGTGTGCGGCGTGCGCAGGTGTTGCTCGGGGTTGCGCACGAGGGCCGCAGTGACCGCAAGCGCAGCGACTTCGAGGCCTACCTCTGGTACGGCATCGCCGCGCGGGGCGGCGATGGTGCTGCACTGGCGCAGCGCGACCGTGTCGCGGCGCGCCTGCAGCCGGCCGAGATCCGCCAGGCCAACCAGATCATCGAGCGCTGGAAGCCCGGCGAAACCACCGCCTACGGCGCCCTGCGTTGAACCCGTCGCAACCTGAAACGCCGCACGCCATGAGACTGCCTTCGCCCCGATCGCTGGCCGTTGCCGGCAGTTTGTTTTGCGTTCTGCTGATCGGCTGTGCCGGCGATCAGCAGAAGATCAGTGCCATCAACGCAGTCAACGAAGGTTTCCGCGTCGAGTACGAGAAGCTGCTGGCAGAGCGCGGCACCCGCATCTACAAGGTCCCGCGCGCCGAGGCCTTCGTCGCGATGCGTGTCGCGCTGGCCACACTCGGCATGCGCACCGAACAGCAGGACGTGAGCCTGGGCCACCTCGCCGTGGCGGCAGCGGCGCCGCTGCCCTTGACCGACGCGGAGTGGCGCGCCGCCTCCGAGGCCGACCTGCCGCTGCTGCGGCGCCTGATCCAGCCGCACGTGGGTATCGCCGCCAACTTCGTGGCCTTCGAGCCGCAGGGCCTGGAGGTGGTGATCAACGCGTCGGTGCTCGAGGCTGCCGGCGGCACCGAGGTGTCATTGACGGTGCGGCTGCGCGAGGTCGCGCCGCCGAAGTCGGGCTGGCCGCGGCGCCAGTACGTCGCGCCGCGCCTGCTCAATGTGGGTCTGGACAAGATCTTCGGCGCTTTCGACCGCGAACTGCGCGCCGGCCCTCAACGCTGAGGCCCCGAACGCTGACGCACCGAACGCTGAGGCACGGCCCGAGGGTTCATCCCGACAGGGCGGCGTACAAGGCCTGCGTGTCCGGCGACGGCACGCTGCGCAGCCGCGCCGCGAGCACGGCCTGCAAGCGCGCGTAGGTCGCACGCGCCTCGGCAGCGTCGCCCTGGCGTTGCTGGCACACCATGAGGTTGCGGTAAAACGACTCGCACAGCTCGTCGGCGTCGATGCAGCGCAGCCAGCAATCCACCGCGGCGTCGCCGTGGCCGGCGTCGTCCCATTGGCGCGCTGCGCGTGTCAGCGTGCGCAGCAGGCGCGATCGCGACTGTTCTCGGCGCGCGATGTAGGCCGGCTGCTCGGTCTCGTCGCTGAGGAATGGCCCCCTGTACAGCGTCAGCACCTCGTCTACGAGCGCGCGGCGGGCGTCGCCGGTGTCACCCGCGTCAGGCGCCCGGACATCGCGCAGCTGGACATCCAACTCAGCGCAGAGGTGGTCCAGGGCCCAGCTGTCGACCCAGAACAGGGTTGCATTCAGGCTCAGGCGGCCATCGCGCAGGCGCAGCGTGTCGTCCTCGCCGAAGATGCGGCGCAGGCGGTGCAGCGTGGCGGTGAACGACTTGTGCGCATAGTCGGCGTCGACATGCGGCCACAGCGCGTCGGCGAGCTGGTCGGCACGCACGTTCTGGCCGCCAAGGGCGATCAGCACCTTCAGCAGTTCGACCGGCCGCCCCGGTCCCTTGGCGGAGAATTCCAGCGGCTCACCGGCGCGGCGCAAGCCGAAACTGCCCAGCGTGACCACCTCGAAAGGCCAGGGCCAGCGCCGCAAACGCAGCGCCGCAGGCGGCGGCGCCAGGCGCGCACCGACGATGAGCGCGCGTGCTTGCCCGACCGCGATGCCATGGCGCAGCGCCAGTGCGCACAGCGCGGCCAGCGATGCCGGTGGCAAGCCCGGGACATGGCGCAGGCCGTGCGCCCGCGCAACCGCGAAGCCCGTCTGCAGCGGCGCCAGGGCGGCGTCCTCAAAGCCCGCGTCCATCGCCACCGCAGCGGCCGTGAACAGGCGGGTGAGCTCCAGCAAGGGGCTGCCCAGCCGCTGCGCCAGGGCCTCGGCCTCGCGCAACTGGGCCTCGGCCGTGGTGTGTTCGCCCGCGGCTGCCAGCAGCTGTGCGATCGACAGCCGTGCCAGACATTCGGGCCAGGGCAGGCCGGCCTCCCCAGCGAGCAGGGCGGCACTGCGGGCTTCGCGCAGCGCAACAGCGGGATTGCCAGCGGCACGCGCCAGGCCGGCTTCGAGCAGATGCATGAATGCGCGGTCGCCGCGCCGCAGCAGCGTCGCCTGCAGCGCATCGAGGCAGTCGCGGGCCAATAGCAGGTCGCCAAGTGCAGTCGCCGCCGCGGCGCACACGAGGTGCAACCAGCGCATGCCCTGGGGCTTTGCACTCGCTTCAGAAACGGCCAAGCCGGCCTGGCCCTGCGCCAGCGCCGCCGCATGATCGCCGTCGACAAGCAGGCGCAACGCGGTCGCAGCGGTCAGCTCCGGCGATATCGCCCCAGCCGCCGGTGCCAGGGCATTCGCCAGCGTGGCCGCGCGCGCGAAATCGCCCTGCAGCGCGGCGGCGATCAAACGGACGGTGGTGCCTTGCGAGGCCTGGTCGTTCTCGGCCCCGCCCCAGGTCGGATCGGCCTGCGGCGGGCCGGTCCACAGGCGCGCCGCCAGCACGGTGGCCGGTGCACCTGCGGCTTGGCCGGCAGCAGCACGGCAACGCTCGAATTCGGCAAGCCAGCGGCCGAGCTCGGACAGGTCGTCGAATTCGCGCAGCACGGCCTCGATCACGCCCAGGCACGCGCCCGCCATGCCGGGAAGATCGCCGGCACGCTGGCGCAGCTCGAATGCCTGCTCGAAGCGGCGCCTCGCCGTGCGCGGGCTCGCGTGCAATGTGGCCGCGCCATAGGCCTGCAGCAGTGCGGCGTCGGCGGCCAGCCACTGCGGCGGCAAGGCCTCGATCCACGCCGCGAGCGTGCCGCGCCTGCCCTGCGCCAGCAGTCCGTCGGCCTGCTCGGCGGCGATGTCAGCGAGCAGCGCCCAGTCTTTGGCGTCCACCGCCAGGGCCACCGCGTCCTCGGCCTGGCCCGATTCGCGCAGCAGGCACGCGGCATGACGCAGTGCCTCGGGCCCAAGCGCCTGCGGCAAGTCGCGGGCGGCGCGGCGCAGCAGGAACTCGCGCAGCAGCGGGTGAAACACGAACACCCGCCCGCCTGCACCGGACAGTTCGCGCACGAAGTAATCGTTGCGCGCCAGATTGATCAGCACGCGGCCCGCGAGCTCGTCGCCGGACAACTTCTGCGCGAGTTCGATCGTGACCCGCGCGACACAGGCGATGCGCAGCAACAGGCGCTGCGTCGAGGCGTCGAAATGATCAAAGATCTCGCCGGCGAGGTAGTCGAACACGATCTCCGGCGGCGCGTCGTCCGACCCGGGTGCGCGTCCATGGGCGAGTTTGCGATGCTCGACCATCAGCACCAGTGCGGCGGCCCAGCCGTCGACACGCTGCTGCAGCGACAGCGCTTGGTCCTGCGCGATGGGCAGGCCCCGCTGGTGCGCCATCTCGGCGAGTTCAAACGGTGTCAGGCGCAGGTCATCGGTGGTCATGCACACCATGCGCCCGTCGGTCTGCAGCCGGGCCAGTGCCGGCGGCGGCGCCGCACGGCTGGTGATGATCACGCAGCAGGACCGCGGCACTTCCGGCAACCCGGCTTCCAGGATCGCGCGCAGCGAACTGTCGGCCGCCATGTCGTGCAGATTGTCGATCGCCAGCGCAACAGGCCCCGTGATGCCCGCGAACAGCGCACGGAAGTAGCGCCGCGCGAAGGCACCGATGTCGGCCGGGCGTTCAGGGCCGAACGAGGGCAGCGCGGCAGCGTCGCCGCGCAGCTTGCGCGTGGCGTGAGCGAGGTAGTGCAGGAACGATTCGCCGTTGTCGTCGTCGGCATCGACCTGGTACCAGGCCCAGCGGAACTGGCGTGCCTCAAGGTAGCTCGCCGCGAGCGTCGTCTTGCCAAAGCCCGGCGGCGCCGAGATCCAGGCGACGGTACGCGCGGGGCCGCCGTCCAGGCGTGCAAAAAGCGCCTCACGCAACACGACGCCGCCGATCTCGGGGCGGGTCGACTTGGCAAAGGCCGTGGTGGAGGATCGCTGCGTCATGGGTCCACTTCCAAAGATGGTAAGCCAAAGGAAATTGGATACTGCGTCACCAGAAAATTCGACACTTGACCCGCCGGATGGTGATCGGTTGCCCGCAAAGCCGCCTGCGGCTTGGGGTCTGGCGGTTCGCGATGCAAGTTTGACACCCGTCCGGCGCCGGGCGCCTATTCGCGGGAGTTGCCAGGCACGCGGCGACGCCACCTTTCGCTACACCTGAACCCGTGCAGGCGCAGCGCCGACAATTGGCCGCATGAAACCCACCCGCGTGGTCGTCGGCCTGTCCGGCGGCGTTGATTCCGCCGTCACCGCCTGGCTGCTCAAAAGGCAGGGCCACGAGGTGGTCGGTGTCTTCATGAAAAACTGGGAGGATGACGACCGACCTGCCGGGTCGGACGACGACGACAGCGGGTACTGCTCGTCGAACGTGGACTTTGTGGACGCCGCCGCGGTGGCCGACGTGATCGGCATCGAGATCGAGCATGTCAACTTTGCCGCCGACTACCGCGACCGGGTGTTTGCCGAGTTCCTGCGCGAGTACGAGGCCGGCCGCACGCCCAACCCCGACGTGCTGTGCAACGCCGAGATCAAGTTCAAGGCCTTCCTGGACCACGCGCTGCGTCTCGGCGCCGAGAAGATCGCCACCGGCCACTACGCCCGGGTGCGCGAGCTGGCTGCGCCGGGCGCCGCCGGCGCGCCACGTTTCGAGTTGCTCAAGGGCCTGGACCCGCTGAAAGACCAGAGCTACTTCCTCCACCGGCTCAACCAGGCGCAGCTGAGCAAAACCTGGTTCCCGATCGGCGAGCTGCCCAAGACCGAGGTGCGCCGCCTGGCCGCCGAGATCGGCCTGCCCAACGCCAAGAAGAAGGACTCGACCGGCATCTGCTTCATTGGCGAGCGGCCGTTCCGCGAGTTCTTGAACCGCTACCTCAGCCACCAGCCCGGGCCGATCGTCGATGAGCGTGGCCGCACGCTGGGCCAGCACCTGGGCCTGAGCTTCTACACCCTGGGCCAGCGCCAGGGCCTGGGCATCGGCGGCGTGAAGGAGCGCGGAGCGGCCCGCGGCGCCGGCGATCACGCGCCCTGGTTCGTCGCGCGCAAGGATCGCGAGCGCAACGCGTTGGTGGTGGTGCAGGGCCATGGCCACCCGTGGCTGCAGTCCCACAGCTTGCGTTTTGACGACGCCAGCTGGGTGGCCGGCCAGGCGCCGGCCGATGGCCGGTTTGCGGCCAAGACGCGGTACCGGCAAAGCGACGCCGCTTGTGTGCTGCAAGCCGAGCAGGCGCCGGCCCACGGGGCTGCGCTGTTGTCGGGGCCGGCATCCGGGCCGGCGTATGGGCCGGCGTATGGCCCGGCGTATGGCCCGGCGTATGGGCCGGCGTATGGGCCGCCATATGGGCGTGTGGAGCACGGCCGGTTTGGTTTGCGCTTCGACCAGCCGCAATGGGCGGTGACGCCGGGCCAGTCGGCGGTGCTGTACGACGGTGAGGTCTGCCTGGGCGGTGGCGTGATCGCCTCGGCCGACTGATTACCCGCCGCCGCTGTCAGGCAGCGCCGTGGCGGCCGGGACGGCGTAAATCCGCCGCTGCGGCTCAAGTCGGGCCGGGCGCCGGCCGTTAGCTGGCAGGAGACAGTCCGTGCCCTGCGCACCTGTTGCCGGTTCGTCCGTCCCCCAGGCCATCCCAGCGCCGTGCTGCAGCGCCCATGCCTCCGTCCCCTGTTCCAGCACTGCTGACTTTTGCCCTGCGGCGACCTGCGCGGTCGGTGCCAGGGGCTGACGATGTGCAGGCCGGCGCCACGCGGGTCGGGTGTCCGCTTTGAGCCCCACCGGCAAACTTGGCGCGGCAGCGGGCGATGCCCCGCCGGCGGACGCGTCCGGCACGGTCGGCGCACCGGGTGCACGAGGTCGGGGTGGCAGCCGGTGGCAGCGTCTTGCCCTGCAGGGCCGGCGCTTGTCGGGCCGCAGGGTGTCGGCCGCGCTCGCGCTGTTTTTGCTGGCGCTGTGCGCGGGATTCGTGTTGATCAGCACCCGCAACGCCCTACTGCAACGGGCAGCGCTGACCATCCCGCTCGGACTGCTGCCGCTTGGCGCCGGGAAGCGCTGGACCGCACGGCAGTTGACCCGGCCCCTGCAGCAGGTGGTGCGCGAGGGCGATGTGCTGGCCCGGCTGGGGGGCGATGGATTTGCCCTGCTGATGCCGGGCGCTGATCTGGCGCGGGGCCGGCAGGTGGCCCCGCGCATCGCTACCGCGTTCGAGCTGCCGCTCAATATCGACGACCACAGCGTGGACCCGAGCGCCGGGCTGGGCCTGGCCGGCTGGCCATTGCACGCCAACGATGGGGATGCCTTGATCAACCGACAAGCTCGACTCGATCCTGCGCCGCCACCGCGCCATGGCCGCCGGCTTTTGCCTGGAGATCACCGAGAGCGCGATCATGGACGACCCGCAGCGCGCCGAGGCCACGCTGAACCGGCTGGCCGAACGCGGCTTCAAACTGTCGATCGACGACGCTGGCCGGTCTCGCGGCGGTCGCTGGGTTCAAGTCTGCGCGGTAGCCGGCTTGTTGACAGGCTGGCTGGCTTGGCGCGCTGGCAAGGTGTCACCGCAAAATCCGAACTGCAGTGCCGGCCGCTTGCCACTGATCAGCTCGGCCAGGGCTTGACCCGAGCCTGCGCCGTGGGTCCAGCCCAACGTGCCGTGGCCGGCGTTGAGCCACAGGTTGGGCAGGCGGCTGCGGCCGATGACGGGGATGTTGGTGGGCGTGCTGGGGCGCAGGCCGGTCCAGTAGTTGGGCTCGCGGGTATCGGCCACACCGGGAAACAGCTGCTCATAGCGCTGCACCAGCGCCGCGCAGCGCTTTTGCGCGGTGGCGCTGTCCAGTGAGGTGTCGTAGCC
>JBBRZR010000072.1:0-14513 GCA_038236495.1 Burkholderiales bacterium | reverse complement strand
TGTTCAGTGCGGCCAAGCGTTCGAGCAAGGGCGCCAGCGCCGCGTCGACCAGCGCGTCGCCCAGCGCAGCGCGGTGCGATTGCAAGTCGGTGATCGCGACTTGCAGGGCCTGCTGGGTGTTTTTTGGTGTGGGCATATCGGATGATCTCATCGGCGCTGCGACTGCGCCGCAGCAACCCTCGCCAACCGCTGATGCCTGGTGTGCCGGCTGGCCGAGGTGGCTTTTTGAGAATCCGTCTGCCGGCGGTCCGAAACTCGGTCAGTGCCTGGCGGTGAACATGGCGACTCACCTGTTGAAAGCCACCGACTCCTGCTGTCGATGCCGAAGCGCGTCTTTCTGCCGTGCGAGCTCATCGTCAAAAGGGCTGCCAGAGGGTTGGCGCGTGAGCGTCCAGGATTGGTCGTGGATGGCCTTGACGGTGCCGGCATCGATCTCGGCGGGGTGAGGCCCTGAAGATTTCGCGTCAATCACTGCGGCCACAGCGCAGACTGCCAACGCCTGTGCAAGCGCAAAGCCTGTCCAGCTGAGTTTTTTAGGCTGTCTCATTGGATGTCCTCCGGTTGATGATTCGTTGTGAGCGGCCCCAAGGCGGCGCGCTGGGGGCGATGGTTTAGCGCGATGCGACTGCCGACTGCGCGCCGGCGTGCGGGTAGTTGCGCGCTTGCAGCACGGGTGCAGGCCGGCCGGCCAGCGCAGACCAGGCCGTCAGCTGCTCTTGCGTGACATCCCAGTCCTTGCCGAACAGCACGGTGTCGTTTTGCGACATGAACAACGCCAGCTCGGCGGCGGGCGCGTGGCCGGCATTGGCCAGGGCTATGAAACGGCCATAGGCATCGGGGAAGCGCCCCTGCTGGAACGAGGCCACGGCCCTGGCGTACAGCTGCGCATGCGTGAGCCCTGACTGGGCCTGCGCTGCGGGGGCGAAGCAGGCGCCGACTAGCGCGGCGATCAAGACGAGGCGGGTGGTGCGGTGGCTCATGGCGGGTTCTCCTTGAACGGTCTGCAGTAGCTGACCGGTGCAGGCATGTTCGCGGCCTGAGACTTGCTGGGTACATCGCCGGTCAATAGTGACCGGCGGGCTGCACCGCTACAGTCGCGGCGTTTGAAGCAAGCCGGGAGAGTGCATGTTCGACGGGGCAAGGCCAGAGACTTCCAGCGACATCCTGGCCGAGTTGGCCCGGCTGGGCGAGACGCGCACCTGGGAGCCCGGCGCCACGGTCGTGACCGAGGGCGACGTTGCCGACTGCATGTACCTGATCCACGAAGGTGAGTTGCGCGCCCTGGTGGCCGGCGATGGCGGGCGCGTGGTCGAGCTCAACACGCTGCGTGCGGGAGAGATGTTCGGCGAGCTGATGCTCAGTGGCGAGCGCCGGTCCGCCACCGTGCAGGTCACCACGCGGGCGCGGCTGACGCGCGTGACGCGGACCGAGGCGGAGCGCTTGCTGGCGCAGCGGCCCGAGCTTGCCTTTCAGCTGATCCAGCGCCTGGTGCAGCGGGTGCGCACCCTCACGCGCACGGTGGGCCGGCTGGCGTCGGTGGACGTCTACGGGCGGCTCGTGGGGTTGTTCGACGCCTTGGCGGTCGACGACAAAGGCCTGCGCGTCGTGCCCGGGCCGCTGAGCCAGCAGCGCATCGCCGAGCGCGTGGGGGCATCCAAGGCGATGGTCAACCGGCTGCTGACCGACCTGGCCAAGGGTGGCTACATCGAAGTCTCGCGCGAGCGCATCGTGCTGCTCAAGAACCTGCCGCCGAAGTGGTGACGCCGCCCCGGGCGGCCATGATGGTGCGGAAGATCGGGATGCGCTGCTGCAACTGCAACGCGCCCTCGGGCGAACCGGTGCGTTGCAGCGACACCTGGCGCACGCTGTCCTGCAGCTGTGCCAACAAGACAGCGGCACGCGGGTCGCCCAAGCCTGACCAGACCTCGACACAGGCCCACCGCGACTCGAAACCATGGTCCGCGGCATTGACCGGGATGCCGGGTTGAATGGCGGCGGCCGCCCGCTCGGCCCCCGCGCGGGCTGCAGCTTCATCGCCCAGGGCCAGATCCTGGCGCGCCACCATGGCATCCATCTCGGCGACGTTGGGGCCGTCCGGGGCCAGGCTGGCAAACAGTGACCGGGCCTGGTCGTAGGCATTGCGGGCCGCCTGGGCATCGCCCAGCAGGCCATGCGCGTCGCCTGTCGCAGCATATGAGTAGGCCGGATGGAACGGGTCGCCGCTGGCCTGGAAGCTGGTCACAGCCTGCTGGAGGGTGGCCAGCGCGCGCCGGGGCTCGCCTTGGGCCAGGTTGACGAGTGCGGCGTTGTGCATCGCAACGCCCAGGCGCCTGACGTCGCCCAGCTCGCGGCTTTGATCCGCCAAGCGCCCGATCAGGTCTGCCGCAGCGGCCCAGTTGCCCAGGCATTGGGCATGAACGCACAGGACGTTCAGCGCGCCCAATTGCAGCCGGCGGAACCGGCTGCCGTCGTGGGTCTCGGCGCGGGTCAGCGCCCGGTTCAACAACTCGCCGGCTTCGCTGAGTTGCTCGGCTTGAAGCGCCACGACGCCGGCCATCACGAGCAGCTGCAGCGCCCGAATCGGCTGGCTGTCGTGCACGCGCTCGGCATGGGCCTGGCCCGCGACCTGGTGCGCACGCGAAGCGTCGTAGTCACCCCGCCGCCCGAGCCGCTCGCACAGATAGCCGTGCGCCCAGGCGGCGACGTCGTCGTTGCCGATGGCGACGGCCTGGGCCAGGGCGTCTCGGGCCAGCGCAAGCCCGTCGTCCAGGCGGCCCTGGCCGTCGGCCAGCATCGCGCGCGCCATGGTCAGCTCGGCCAGCGCCTGCGGGTCGGGGTGGCCGGCCAGCAAGCGCAGCGTGTCGTCGATGGTGCGGCTTTGAAGGGTGCGGTTGCCCGTCAGGTCGGCCAGTCCGCGCAAGGTGTTCAACATGCGCAGCCGAGGTGTCACGCCGTCCGGGGGCATCAGCTTGAGCGCGCGCTGCAGGCAATCGATCGCCAGCGTGTTGGCGAATCGCTGCTGGGCTTGGGCAGCGGCGCGTTCGTAGCAGTCGATGGCCAGCGCATCGTCACCCGCGCGCTCGGCATGCTCGCCGGTGATGGCCAGAAACTCCGGCCCGCGGCCCGCCGTGCGGTCGGCCAGCCAGCGCGCCACCGCCGCATGGCCGCGACGGCGTTCGGCCTTCAGCACCGTCTCGTAGGTCACCTCGTGCAGCAGGTGGTGGTCGAACTGGCGCTCGGCCGTGTCGTCGAAGGCGCTGGACGCGTGGGCCTGCAACCAGCCGCGCCGTTGCAGCCCGGGCAGCGCCGTGGTTGCGGCGGGGTCGATCTGCGCCAGCGCCGCATCCCAGAAGACATGGCCCACGATGCTGGCGCGCTGCGCGCCGTCCCGTTCGGTCGCGGGCAGCGCGTCCAGCCGCGCCTGCAGCAGGCCCACCAGCGTGGTGGGCAGGTGCAGTTGGGGGAGCCGCTGTTCGTCGAACTGCCACTGCGCGTTGTCGCGGCGGATGACGCCGTCGTCCAGCAGCCGCCGCAGCAGCTCTTCCATGTAGTACGGGTTACCTTCAGCGCGGTCAGTGAGCAGCTTGCGCAGCACGGTGGGCACCACCGGCAGGCGTTGCAGCAGGGCCGTGGCCAGTGCGTCGCCGTCGGCAGCGGCCAGCGGGGCCAGGGTGATGCGCTTGCCGGTCGCGCTGTCGCACCAGGCGGGGCGGCGCTCCAGCAGGTCCGGCCGGCTGTTCAGCAGCAGCGCCAGTGGCAGGTGGCGGCCTTGTACCATCAGGTGCTGCAGCAGATCGAGCGAGGCCTCGTCGGCCCAGTGCAGGTCTTCGATGGCCAGCACCAGCGTGCCGCTGCCTGCAGCGTCGCCCGTGGGCTGAACCTGGCGGCTCAGGCCGCCCAGCCAGGCCAGCACCGCGGTCAGGGCCAGGTCGCGGACGGCGCGGGCGTCCAGGCCGCGCAGGCCTGGCGCGGCGCTGAAGTCCAGGCCGATGAGCTGGCCGATCAGCTGCGCCTGGCGCTCGGCCTCGTGCGGCGCATCGCCACCGAAGCAAGGCGTGAGGACGGCCAGCAGCTTGGCACGCGCGGCCTCGGCGCTGTCGCCGTCGGTGATGCCGCAGTGTGCGGCCACCAGCTGGTTCAGCAGGCCCCAGGGGCGCAGGTTGTCGCGTGGTTGGGCGCGGGCGCGCAGCAGCCGCAGGCCGCCGGCAGCAATGCCTTCAAGCGTTTCGCGCAGCAGGCGCGTCTTGCCCAGGCCGGCCGCGGCGAAGACGGTGACGGCCTGCAGGCTGCCGTCTGCGTTGGCAGCAGCGATGGTCTGCCGCAGGCCCGCGAGCGCGGCGTCGCGCCCGACCATGGCCACGCGCAGGCCTTCCACGCCGCGCCCGGTCGCAGGGGTCTGGGCGGCCATCGGCGCGTGCACCAGCCAGGTCTGCAGCGGTTTGTCCAGGCCTTTGAGTTGCAGCAGCGGCTGCTCATCGGCGATGAAGCGGCCGCGCACCTGTGACCAGGTGTCGGCGCTGATGCGCAAGCCGCCCGGCGGGGCCGACTGCTCCATGCGCGCGGCCACGTTTACAGCGTCGCCGGTGAGCGTGTTGTCGGCCTCGAAACCGGCGCCGAAGGCGACCTCGCCCGTGTGCACGCCCACACGAAAGGCGAAGTCTGGCAGGCCCTGGCGCTGCTGCAGTTGCGCTGCCTGCAACCGGCCGACAGCCAAAATGCCCAGCCCGGCTTGAACGGCGCGCACCGCGTCGTCCTCATGCGCGCCCTGGGTGCCGAAGGCGGCCTTCAGGCCGTCGCCGGTGAAGCGCAGCACGCGGCCACCGTGGGCCTGCACGCTGTCGGCGGCGCGCTGCAGCACGCCGCCGAAGAGCTCGAGCGCGTCCTCGGCGTCGAGCTGGCCGGCCAGTGCGGTGGAGCCGACGATGTCGGCAAACAGCACCGTCACCTGCGCCCGGCGCAGCTTCGGCGCGGCATCGGCCAGCAACTGGCGCAGAGGGGCCAGCGCCAGCTCGGTCACGGCGTCGCCGAGCAGGCCGCGCTGGGCATCGAGGGCAGCGATCGCCTGGCGCACCTGCTGTGTATCGGTGCCCGAGGGCGGCGGCAGTGGGGGCGGGCTCATCGGGTCGGAGCATCGCAGATGCCGCGAGGTGGCGCAGCGCGGGCTTGCCCGCACAACCGCTACCGACTGCGGCTGGACAAGACCTTCCGCTGGCGCCCGGGCGGGCCGGTGCTGCAGCAGTTTCGCAGCGCCTGACAAAACTTCACGCAGCGCTCCGGGTCGATCGCAGCCCAAACTTGTGCCAGTCGCAAGCCGTTCGGCGCCCTCCGGCCGAGGTGGGACGGGTCCGCGATCCAGCGAAGGCCGGCCCGCGGTGTGCTCCGCGCGCCGTGGCGACCGCTACCGGGGCGCCAACGCAAATCTCGCGACAGCCAATCCGGGCGCCGCCGCGATGTCGTCATCGCCCCCCACCCACAGCCACCGCACCGGATGCCGGAACTCAGCGCTGCGGGCCACCAGCGCGGCCAGGGGCAGGTGCAGGGCACCGGCCTCGCGCCGGTCGGCCAGGATCAGCGTGGCGCGGCGCGGCAGGAAGCTCGTTGGCCAGCGGGCGCGGGCGGGCGGCGTGTCGATCGCCCAGCCGGCATCCCAGGGATCGCCGGGCCGGCGCGGGCGCCACCACATCGCATCCCGGACTTTGACCCGCAAGCGCATCGCCAAGGCCGCCGGGCCCCGGGTACCCCCGCGCAAGGCGGCCAGCGCCACGCTGCCATCGAGCTGGCGGGCCCAGGCATCGGCCCAGGCGTGGACCGTGGTGTCATCCGGACCCCGCAACGCGGCGACTGCCAGCCGCCGCGCGACCGCGGGTTGGGCGCCGGGCTGCGACCACCTGCTGCAGCCAGGGCCGGCGCCCTGCTGGCACCAGGCTTGAAGGGCGGTCCAGGCCGGCTGCTGCTGCGCCAGCGCATCGTCGGCTGCCGAGGTGCCGGGCGCTGGCGGCTGCAGCGCAAGCAGGTCGAAGCGGGCGCACAGGCTGACGAGGTGGCTGCCCAGGCTCACGGCGCCGGTCCCTGCACGCGGGCCGGCGGGTCAGCGCTGACCCGCAGCGCATCCAGCACCTGCGCCGTGTGCTGGCCCAGCGTGGGTGCCAGGCTGCGGATCGCGCCGGGCGTGGCACTGAGCTTGGGCACGATGCCGGGCACGGCCAGCACCAGGCCGTCGGCGGTGGTGATCTGCTGGATCATCTGGCGGGCCTGGAAGTGCGGGTCGGCAGCGATGTCGGCCACGGTGTAGATGCGGCCGGCCGGCACGCTGGCGGCCTGCAAGGTGGCCACCACCTCGGCCACGGTGCGCTGCACGGTCCAGGCGGTGATCGCGGCGTCCAACTCATCCACCCGGCCGGCGCGCTGGGCGTTGTCCGCCAGGCCGGGGTCGTTGCCCAGGTCGTCGCGGGCTATGCTGTGCATCAAACGCTTGAAGATCGAGTCGCCGTTGCCGCCGATCACCACCTGGCCGTCGGCGCAGCGGTAGGCGTTGCTGGGCGCGATGCCGGGCAGCGCCGACCCGGCCGGCTGACGCACCACGCCAAAGGCGCTGTACTCGGGCAGCAGGCTTTCCATGCAATTGAAGACCGACTCGTACAGCGCCACGTCCACCACCTGGCCACGGCCTTTGGGTGCATCTGCCGAGACCGACAGCGTGCGCGCCTGCAACGCCAGCAGCACGCCGATCACACCGTGCAGCCCCGCCAGCGTGTCGCCCAGGCTGACACCGGCGCGCACCGGCACGCGGCCGGGCTCGCCCATCAGGTGGCGCAGGCCGCCCATGGCCTCGGCCACCACGGCAAAGCCGGGCAGGTCGCGGTAGGGGCCGGTCTGGCCATAGCCGCTGATGCGCAACATGATCAGGCCGGGGTTGTCCGCCGACAGCGCGTCGTAGCCCAGGCCCCATTTCTCCAGCGTGCCGGGCTTGAAGTTTTCGATCAGCACGTCGGCCTCGGCGGCCAGGCGACGCGCGTCGGCGCGGCCGGCATCGGTGCGCAGGTCCAGCACCACGCTGCGCTTGTTGCGGCTTTGCACCTGCCACCAGACGCTGGTGCCGTTGTGCAGCAGCCGCCATTTGCGCAGCGGGTCGCCGCCGTCCGATGTGTCCGTGGCGGGTGGCTCGACCTTGACCACGTCGGCGCCAAACTCGGCCAGGGTCTTGCCGGCGAACGGGCCTGCGATCAGCTGGCCCAGCTCCAGCACCTTCAGGCCGGCCAGCGGGCCGGGAGCAGCGGCGAACGCTTCGGAGGATATTGGAGGTGGGTGCTGCGTAGGCGCAGCGGCCGGGGCGGTGTCGGTCATGGCCGCGCATTGTTGCGGTAACACAAGCCGATGCACTTTGGCGACATCCCCGGCTAAGCCGCAAGCATTAGGCTCGCAGCCCATGACTACCCTCTTCGACCCCATCGTTATTGGCGACATCGCCCTGGCCAACCGCGTCGTGATGGCGCCGCTGACACGCAACCGTGCGCCAGGCCAGTTGCCCAACGACCTGATGCGCCAGTACTACTCCCAGCGCGCCACGGCCGGCCTGATCGTGACCGAGGCCACCCAGGTCAGCGCGCAAGGCCAGGGCTACCTGGACACCCCGGGCATCTACACGGCCGAGCAGGTGGCCGGCTGGCGCAAGATCACCGACGCGGTGCATGCCGCGGGCGGCAAGATCGTGGTGCAGCTGTGGCACGTGGGCCGCATCTCGCATGTCAGCCTGCAGCCGGGCGGCGTGGCGCCGGTGTCCAGCACCCACCGGCCGGCCATCGGCAAGACCTTCACCACCGAGGGATTTGTCGATTGCTCGACCCCGAGGGCGCTGCGCACCGATGAGATCCCCGGCGTGGTCGCCAGCTACCGCCAGGCCGCGCGCAACGCCATGGCCGCCGGTTTCGACGGCGTCGAGGTACACGGCGCCAACGGCTACCTGTTGGAGCAGTTTCTGCGCGACAGCATCAACGACCGCACCGATGCCTACGGCGGCTCGATTGAAAACCGCGCCCGTCTGCTGGTGGAGGTGATGACGGCCGTGGTGGCCGAGATCGGCGGCGGCCGTACCGGCCTGCGCTTGTCACCGATCACCCCGGTCAACGACGCGGGCCAGGACAGCAACGCCGCTGCGCTCTATGGCCATGTGGTGCAGCAACTCGCCCCGCTGAAGCTGGCGTTTTTGCACCTCATCGAAGGCCAGACCGGCGGCGCCCGCGACCTGAGCGACAAGGGCGTGGCGCCGTTCGACTATGCCGCGCTGCGTGCCGCTTACGGCGGCGCGTGGATGGTCAACAACGGCTACACCCGGGCGATGGCCATGGACGCCGTGGCCTCGGGCGCGGCCGATCTGGTGGCGTTTGGCAAGCCGTTCATCAGCAACCCGGATCTGGTGCGCCGGCTGCGTGATGACCTGCCTTGGGCAAAGTGGGTGCAAGCCACGCTGTACGGCGGTGGCGCGGCCGGCTATACCGACTACCCGGCACTGGAGCCCAGCATGGCCACCGCGGGCTGACAGCCCGGCATTTCACGCCGCGCTGGCGCCGTTTGGCGACTGGCGTGGCCGCCCCGTCTCGGCCGGCTGGAAGGCCGGGTCAGCACTCCACAGAATGGCTCCACAACATCCTGCTGGAGTCTGAGCCATGACCTCTTTCCCCCGTCTGACCTGGCCGCCGCTGGCCTTCGCCTTGGCCTCCACGCTGGCCAGCGCGCTGGCCGCCACGCTGGCCCTGCCCGTCGCCGCACAGCAGCCCGCCGCAGCACAGCCGGCGGCGGCGCTCCCGGGTTGCGCGACCGTCGAGGTGCAGAACGTCCGCCCCGGCCAGGGCTTTTTGATGGTGGCGGCGTTTGTCGATGCCGTCAGCTTCCGCGGCCTGCCCGCCGTGGCGCTGCGCCTGCCGGCAGGCGAGGCGACGATGCGCTTTCCGCTGTGCGGTCTGGCCGGCGACGTGGTGGCGCTGACCTTGTTCCAGGACCTGGACGGCGACGGCAAGATGGGCACCAACGGGGTCGGCATGCCGACCGAGCCTTGGGGATCATCCGGCTCGCCAGGCGCCTTCGGGCCCACCTGGGACACCGGCAAAGTGGCGCTGAACGGCAGCCCCATCGTCGTGCGGCTGTCGCAATGAGCACCGAGCGCAGCACCCTGAACCGCCGTCACCTGCTGCAAGCCCTGGCCACCGCCGGCGGCGGCCTGGCCGCCTCGACGCCCACGTTGGCCCGGCCCGGCCGCGCCGCGGACTTTGCCGCCAACGTCGCCAGCCAGCCGCTGCTGACGCCGTTCAAGGGCGTCAGCGATGCCTCCGGCGACTGTTTTACCGAGCGCCTGGCCCTGCGCGGCCGCTGGCCAGCCGAGTTGAGCGGCCGCTTTTACCGCAACGGCCCGGCGCTGTACGAGCGCGGCGGCGAGCGCTACTGCCACTGGTTTGATGGCGACGGCATGGTGCAGCAGTTCACGCTGACCGGCGGCAACGTGGCGCACCGGGGCCGGCTGGTGCAAACCGCCAAACTGCAGGCCGAGCGGCAGGCCGGGCGCTTCCTGTATGGCGCCTTTGGCACCGCGGTGGACAACGCGCCGCCGATCTCCGGCCCCGACAGCGTCAATTCAGCCAACACCAACGCGCTGGAACACGGCGGCCGCTTGCTGGCGCTGTGGGAGGGCGGCTCGGCCTACGCCATGGACCCGGCTGATTTGTCCACCCAAGGTCCGGTGGTCTGGCGCGACGACCTGCGCGGTGTGCCGTTTTCGGCCCACCCCAAAGTCGATGCCGATGGCCATTTGTGGAACATCGGCAACGCCGGCCGCCATCTGGTGGTCTGGCATATCGACCCGCAAGGTCGGCTGGTGGATGTGGGGCTGGGTGAGTCGCCGTTCCCCGGCGGCATGGCGCACGACATGGCCGTCACCGCGCACCACCTGGTGCTGCCGCTGCCGCCGGTGCGCCTGCTGTTTGGCGAGCCCGCCGACGGGCCGCGCCGGTTCGAGATGGCGCCGGGCGAGCCGCTGCGCATCCTGGTGATCAGCAAGGCCGACCCGCGGCAGCGTCGGGTCTTCGAGCTGCCGGCGCAAATGGTGTTTCATGTCGGCAATGCCCATGAGACCCGCGATGGTCAGATCGTGCTCAGCTTCATCGGCGCGCCGGACCTGAGCTTTCTCAATGACGGCGCGGTGGCACCGATGCAGGGCCGGCCCGGGCGCGCCGGTGGCTCGTGCACCCAGCAGGTGACATTGGACCTGGCCACCGGCCGCAGCCGGCTGCAGCGCTTCGAGGACCAGGCCGAGTTTCCGCGCATCGACCCGCGCCGCATCGGCCTGCCGGCGCGCTGGCTGCTGACGGCGGCGTCGTTTGGCAGGCCAGCGGCGACCGGCGCGGCGGCCCAGCCGGCGCTGCTTCACGGCTTGCAACTGCGCGACATGGACAGCGGCCGCACCCGCCGCTTCGACTATGGCGATCAGGTGGTGGCAGAGGAGCACCTCTGGATCCCCAAACCCGGCCGCACGGGTGAGCTGGACGCCTGGCTGCTGGGCACCACCTTTGATGCGCGCCGCCAGGCCACCGTGCTCAACCTGCTGGACGCCGCGCACCTGGAGGACGGCCCGATCGCCCAAGCCCAGCTGCCCTACGTGCTGCCGCTGGGCTTTCACGGCAATTTCACTTCGGCTTGAGCCCGCTCGGCGGCCTGGCCCGCCGCTGCCGGATCAGCTGCGTTTGCGCATGCGCGCCATGAACAGCTCACGCAGGTTCAGCTCACGCGGGCCGGGGATCAGCTCGACCTCATCCCCCGCGCTGAGGTGGCCGGGCTGGATCACGCCCAGGTAGACGCCGCAGTAACCCGACTGCGCCATCAGCTTGCTGGCCTGGGCAAAACCCATCACGTCGTTGAACTTGAAGCAGGGCTGGCGCGGCTCGCTGACCGCCAGCAGGCAGCCGGGCAGGCGCAGCTGGTCGCCGATCCACAGCTTTTCTTCCATCAGGCCGTCTATCGTCAGGTTTTCACCCATGAAACCGTGCGGCAGCGCCTCGTCTTGCGGCGCCACCCGGGCCTGCGCCCGCACGCCCTGCCAAAACGGGTAGTGGAGCGCCGGGTAGGCGTAAATCGCCTTGCTCAGGCCGCCGTGCACGCTCTGGTCGGCCTGCTCGTCGCCGTCCAGCCCCAGGCGGTGCACGCCGACCGGGCCGGCCACCGGCCGCTTGCCGATGGCGCTGGCCACAGGCCGGCCCTGGATCAGGCGGATTTCACTGCGGGCAACACTGACGCTGAGGATCTTCATGGGGCGGGCACGGCAAACGGGTTGGTGAAGCGGGGCGGGGCGGGACGGGACGGGACAGCGCGGAGCAGCAAGCGCTGGCTTGGCGAATCGTACTGTGGCGCCCGGCGCCGCCACGGCGTCAGCTCCGCGACAGCCGGGGCGCCCGCTGCGCATTAAGTCATACGGAATTTGCATGACCCCCCAATCCCCGGTGGTTACCGGACTATTACACTGGTTTGACAATGTGCCACCGGCTACCGCCGGCTCACGCCCGTCAGGCTCCGGTGTAACCCGCCGTAACCCGCTGCCGGTCCGGTTGCCCTGCAAACCCGCCGCCGCCGAGCGCGCCCTAGACGCGGCATTGCACGAGCCCCGCCCCCCGATCCCTGATCCGGCCGACGAGGTTCGTTCAATTCCGTTTTTGTACTCTTTCGATTGGAACCTTGCGATGAACCAGCCTGTGATGGAAGGCCCGCGCCTCAACGTGCCCGCCTATGTCAAGCACCCGCGTCTGGTGGCCTGGGTGGCCGAGATGGCCGCGCTGACCGAGCCCGCCGAGGTCTACTGGTGCGACGGCTCTCAGGCCGAGTACGACCGGCTGTGTGCCGATCTGGTGGCCTCGGGCACCTTCAAGAAGCTCAACCCCGAGTTGCGGCCCAACAGCTTTCTGGCCTGTAGCGACCCCAGCGACGTGGCCCGGGTCGAGGACCGCACCTTCATCTGCAGCGAGCAAAAAGACGACGCCGGCCCGACCAACAACTGGATGGCACCGGCCGAGATGCGCGCCCTGCTGCAGGCGGGCCAGGCCGACGGCACGCCCGGCTTGTTCAAGGGCTGCATGCGCGGCCGCACGATGTACGTGGTGCCGTTTTCGATGGGCCCGCTGGGCTCGCACATCGCCCACATCGGTATCGAGCTGTCCGACAGCGCCTACGTGGCGGTCAACATGCGCATCATGACGCGCATGGGCAAGGCCGTCTTCGACGTGCTGGGCGCGGACGGCGCCTTCGTGCCCTGCCTGCACAGCGTGGGTGCACCGCTGCAGCCGGGTGAAAAAAGCGCTGCCTGGCCCTGCAACAAAACCAAGTACATCGTGCACTACCCCAGCACGCGCGAGATCTGGAGCTACGGCTCGGGCTACGGCGGCAACGCGCTGCTGGGCAAAAAATGCTTCGCACTGCGCATCGCCAGCAACATGGGGCGCGAACAAGGCTGGCTGGCCGAGCACATGCTGATCCTGGGCGTGACCTCGCCAGCGGGCAAGAAGTACCACGTCGCGGCGGCCTTCCCCAGCGCCTGCGGCAAGACCAACTTTGCGATGCTGGTGCCGCCGCGTGAGGGTTTCGAGGGCTGGCGCGTCACCACCATCGGCGACGACATCGCCTGGATCAAGCCCAACGCCGACGGCCGGCTGCACGCGATCAACCCCGAATCGGGCTACTTCGGCGTGGCGCCGGGCACCAACACCAAGACCAACCCGAACTGCATGGACTCGCTCAAGCGCGACGTGATCTTCACCAACGTCGCGCTGACCGATGACGGTGATGTGTGGTGGGAGGGCATCGACGGCCCGGTGCCGGCGCACCTGATCGACTGGCAGGGGCGTGACTGGACACCCGAGATCGCCAAGCTGACCGGCGTGGACGGCAAGCCAAGAGCGGCCGCCCACCCCAATTCACGCTTCACCGTGGCCGCCACCAACAACCCGGCGCTGGATGTGGACTGGGACAACGCCGAGGGCGTGGCGATCGATGCCTTCATGTTCGGCGGCCGGCGCTCGACCACCGTGCCGTTGGTGACCGAGGCCCGCAACTGGGCCGAGGGGGTGTACATGGCCGCGACCATGGGCTCGGAGACCACCGCCGCTGCCGCCGGCGCGGTGGGCCAGGTGCGGCGCGACCCGTTTGCGATGCTGCCCTTCATGGGCTACCACATGGGGGACCACTTTGCGCACTGGCTGGCGCTGGGCGCCAAGCTGGCCGCTGCCGGCGCTGTGCTGCCCAAGGTCTACTGTGTCAACTGGTTCCGCAAGGGCGACGACGGCAAGTTTGTCTGGCCCGGCTACGGCGACAACATGCGGGTGCTGAAGTGGATGCTGGAGCGGGTCGAAGGCACCGGCGGTGGCGAAGAAAACGTGTTTGGCGTCAGCCCGCGTTACGACGACCTGAACTGGACCGGGCTGAACTTCACGCGCGCCCAGTACCAGTCGGTGATCTCGATCGACAAGGCGGCCTGGCTGACCGAGCTGGGCCTGCACGGTGATCTGTTCAAGCAGCTCGCGGGTCGGCTGCCGGCGCAGTTGTTGGCGACCAAGGCACAGATCGAGCAGGCGCTGGCCGCCTGAGCGGCCGGGCAGCGACGGCGCTGCACGGCCGCCGTTCTCGACACTGCAGCCGCTGACAGACACCCCCGGCGCTTGGCGCCGCCCGCCCTGCGGGAAAATCGCCCTTGGGATCGGCCCGGCGGACCCATGCGGCTGCAACTGTTTTCAGACCTCCACCTCGAAACCGAGACCTTCGACCCCCAGCCCGCGCCGGGCGCCGAGGTGCTGGTGCTGGCCGGCGACATCGACGCCAACTGGACCGCGCTGGAGCGCTTTGCCGGCTGGCCGTGTCCGGTGATCTCGGTGGCCGGCAACCATGAGTTCGACGGCCGCGATCTGAACAGCGCCTGGCCCTTGCTGCGCGAGCGCTGCGAGCGCTACGGCATCCACCTGCTGGAACGCGAAAGCACGGTGCTGACCAGCGCCGCCGGTCTGCGGGTGCGTTTTGTCGGCACGGTGCGCTGGTCGGACTTCGACCTGTTCGGCCCCACGGGTCGCGACCGGGCGATGCGGGCGGCGGGCTACTTTCTCAAACTGATGGCAGCGCAGCGCGGTGGTGAGCCGATCACGCCCGAGCTGATGCGCGACGAGTCCCTGGCCTGCCGCGACTGGCTGGCCGCCGAGTTGCCGCGCGCCAACCCGGGGCCGGCTGCGCCCGGCGGCTGGCACCGCACGGTCGCCATCACGCACTTTGGACCCAGCCTGCGCAGCGTGGATCCGCGTTTTGGCCAGCAGCCCGGCAGCGCCAGCTTCTGCAATGCCGACGACGACCTGATCCCGCTGACCGATTTGTGGCTGCACGGCCATCTGCACTGCCGGCACGACTACAGCGTCGCGCGCCCCGGCCAGGCACCCAGCCGCGTGGTGTCGCAAGCCCGCGGCCTGCTGCGCAAGGGCGAGTGCGAGGGCTACCAGCCC
>JBBRZR010000071.1:0-14773 GCA_038236495.1 Burkholderiales bacterium | reverse complement strand
GGGTGTGGTGCTGGCGGTGGTGCAGCCCGACTGGCAGGTGTCCTGCGTCGATACCGTATCCAAGAAGAGCAGCTTCATCCGCCAGGTGGCGGCCGAATTGCGCTTGTCCAACCTGCAGGGCCTGCATGCCCGGGTCGAGAACCTCGCCCCGGAGAACGGACGCTACGAGGTGATCACGTCCCGGGCCTTTGCTTCTCTGGCAGATTTCGCTGCGCTGTCGGAGCCCCTGCTGGCAGAGCAGGGCGTGTGGATGGCAATGAAGGGCAAGTCCACGGTGGACGAACAGGCGCAGTTGCCGCCCGGCGTGCAGGTGTTTCACGTGGAACAATTGCAGGTGCCGGGCCTGGACGCCCAGCGCTGCCTGGTCTGGATGCGGCGCACGCCCGGCTGAATTGCGTCCCGGGTCCCGCTTTTGGCAAAGCGCCTGCCGCTGAGACTGTTCAAACAGCAACAGTGCCGCAGCGATACTCCAGCATGGCTAAAGTCTTTTGCATCGCAAATCAAAAGGGTGGTGTTGGCAAAACGACCACCACCGTCAACCTGGCGGCCGGTCTGGCGCAGGTTGGGCAGCGGGTGCTGGTGGTGGACCTAGACCCGCAAGGCAATGCGACGATGGGCTCGGGTATCGACAAACGGTCGATGGCGCTCTCCATCTACGACGTGCTGCTGGAGTCGGCCAGCATCGCCGAGGCGCGCCAGCACTCGGCGCAGGGCGGCTACGACGTGCTGGGCGCCAACCGTGAGTTGGCGGGTGCCGAGGTGGAGCTGGTGGCGCTGGATCATCGCAATGAGCGCCTGCGTCGCGCCTTGGCCGCCGTGGCGGCCGACCCGGCGGGTGATTACGACTTTGTGCTGATCGATTGCCCGCCGTCGCTCAGCCTGCTCACCCTCAACGGCCTGTGCAGTGCACACGGCGTGATCGTGCCGATGCAGTGCGAATACTTTGCGCTGGAGGGCTTGTCCGACCTGGTCAACACCATCAAGCAGGTCCACGCCAACCTGAACCGTGACCTGCAGGTTATCGGCCTGCTGCGGGTGATGTTCGACCCGCGCATCACGCTGCAGCAGCAGGTCAGCGAGCAACTCAAGGACCATTTTGGCGAAAAGGTTTTTGCCACCGTGATTCCCCGCAACGTGCGCCTGGCCGAGGCGCCCAGCTACGGCCAGCCGGGCGTGGTGTTCGACCCCTCGTCCAAGGGCGCGGTGGCGTATGTCGAATTTGCGCGTGAGCTGGTGCAGCGTGTCGGGTCGATGAAAGGTTTGTGATGAACACGCTGAATCCCCGTGCGCTGCCCGAATCCCTGCTGTCGCGTATCGAAGACGCGGGCATCAACGCCAGTGCGCCGCCGCAGCAGCGCTGGCTGGACGGCTGGCTGTTGCGCTACTCGCCCGGCAAGGCCAAGCGTGCACGCTGCGTCCAGGCGGTGGCCGATGGTCGGTTGCCACTGGACGAGCGGCTGGCGTTGTGCGCGCAGGTGTTTGGTGAAGTGGGGCTGCCCCTGGTGGTGCGGCTGACGCCGTTCAGCCGCCCGCTAGCGCTGGACGCCAAGCTTGCCGGCCGCGGCTGGCATCTGCTGGACGACACCCGGGTGATGGTGGCGCCCGAGTTGCCGCAGGCGGCTGAGCCGGTGCCCCAGGGCCTGACATTGGAAATGCTGGACGCCGCAGACTTTGCCGAGGCGGTGGGCGAACTGCGGGGCTCACCGGCCGGACACCGTGCTGCCCAGGGCCAACGCCTGGCGATGTCGCCGGTGCCGTACCAGGGCTGGGTGCTGCGCCGCAGCGCCGACGCGGCCATCGTCGTCTGTGGCCAGACGGCAACCGAGGCCGACCTGGTTGGGCTGTACGACGTCTTCACCCACCCCGACGTCCGGGGCCAGGGTCTGGCGCGCTGGCTCTGCGCGACGCTGCTGGCGCGGGCCCGGACTGCCGGTGCCCGCACGGCCTACCTGCAGGTGGACCCCGGCAACACACCCGCCCGGGCGATCTACCAGCGGCTGGGCTTTGACGATGCTTACAGCTACCACTACCGCACGCCAGACGCCGACGCGCACTGAGCGCCAGCGCCTGGCAACCGCGTCAGGCGCCCCGTGGCTTAGAGCCCCAGCCCTTCGTCCAGCCCCAGGTGCACGTTCATAGCCTGCACGGCGGCACCGCTGGCACCTTTGCCCAGGTTGTCCAGCCGGGACATCAGCACCACCTGGTGCGCGTTGCCAAATACAAACAACTCGCAGCGGTTGCTGTCGTTGCAGGCCTGCACGTCGAAGAAGCCTTCTGCCATCGTGGCCGGATCACCCAGTGGCATCACGCGCACAAAGCGCTCGTCGGTGTAGTGATCGGCCAGTGCTTGCTGCAGTGCAGCAAGCGTGGTGCCGGCACGCAGCTGGCTGAGGTGCAGCGGCACGGTCACTGCCAGGCCTTTGTAGAAGTTGCCGACCATGGGCATGAACACCGGCGCCTGGGCCAGCCCGGTACGGGCCAGCATCTCGGGCAAGTGCTTGTGCGCCAGGGTAAGACCATAGGGGCGCGGGGATTGCAGCCGGCCGTCAGCGACGCCTGCGGCCGTCACGACTGCACCGGCCTCGTACTGCTCGATCATCTTCTTGCCGCCACCCGAATAACCGGTGATCGACGTGGCCGACAGCATCGCGCTGGCCGGCACCAGGCCGGCGTCCACCAAAGGGCGCAGCAGCAGGATGAAGGCGCTGGCATGGCAGCCGGGATTGGCGATGCGTTTGGCCGCCCGCAGCTTGGCGCGCTGGCCCGGTGCCAGCTCGGGCAGGCCGTAAACCCAGCCGGGCAGCGTGCGGTGCGCGGTGCTGGCGTCGATCACGCAGGTGTTGGGGTTGTCCACCAGCGCCACTGCCTCACGGGCTGCGGCATCGGGCAGGCACAAAAAGGCCACATCGGCGGCATTGAGCAGGCGGGCGCGCTCAGCGGTGTCCTTGCGGCGGTCGGCCGCAATGCGCAGCACCTCGACGTCGGCGCGGCGCGCCAGCATCTCGTGGATGCGCAAGCCGGTGGTGCCTTCCTGGCCATCGACAAAGACGAGGGTGGTCATGTTCAAGTCCTGTTGGTCACAATGCGGAAGAACCCGCAAGGATAAAGCAAGCCCATGACCTCACCCCGCTTTTTGCTGCTGCCTGGCTGGCAGGATTCCGGACCGTCCCACTGGCAAAGCCGCTGGCAGCAAGCGGGGGGATTTCACCGGGTGCAGCAAGACGATTGGTGGTGGCCGCGCCGCGGCGACTGGATGGCCCGGCTGGAGGACGAACTGCAGGCCGATCAGCGCCCGGCGGTGCTGGTCGCGCACAGCCTGGGTTGCCATCTGGTGGCCGCCTGGGCTGGGCACTCGCAGCACACCGCCCGCGTGCGCGCAGCGCTGCTGGTGGCGCCACCCGACCTGCTGCGGGACGGCACGCCGCCGCAGTTGCACAACTGGCTGCCGATAGCCAACCGGCTGCTGCCGTTTGCCAGTACCGCGGTGCTCAGCGCCGACGATCCGTTCTGCAGCCTGGCGCGTGGACAGCAGATCGCCGAAGGCTGGGGCAGCGAGGTCGCGACCCTGCCGGCCGCGGGACACATCAACGGTGACAGCGGCCTGGGCGATTGGTCGGCGGGGTGGGCCTTGTTGCAAGCGCTGGTGCAGCGTGCTGGCTTGGCACCAACGGCGGCAGACGCCTTGCACCGGATGCCCGCAACGGCCTTGCCGACGACGGGTGCACCGTGATGGCCGGCGCCGCAAACGACCCCACAAACGACCCCAAAATCGACCCCAAAATCGACCACACAATCGATCACCGACAATCCTTCACCATGGTCACCAAGAAACCCAAGGGCCTCGGCCTCGGCCTCGAAGCACTGCTGGGGCCCAGGGTCGCTGATGCCACGCCGGCAGACGCCACCCGGCCCACCTCGCTCAAGCTCAGCCAGTTGCAAGCCGGCAAGTACCAGCCGCGCACCCGCATGGACGAGGGTTCGCTCTACGAGCTGGCCGAGAGCATCAAGAGCCAGGGCATCATGCAGCCGATCCTGGTGCGCCCGGTGGGGGCCGCCGGCTACGAGATCATCGCCGGCGAGCGGCGCTTCCGTGCGGCCAAGCTGGCCGGCTTGGACGAGGTGCCGGTGCTGGTCAAGGTGGTGCCTGACGAAGCCGCCGCCGTGATGGCGCTGATCGAGAACATCCAGCGCGAGGACCTGAACCCGCTGGAAGAGGCGCAAGGCCTGCAGCGCCTGGTGGCTGAGTTCCAACTCACGCATGAGCAGGCTGCGCAGGCCGTGGGCCGCTCGCGCAGCGCCGCCAGCAACCTGCTGCGCCTGCTCAACCTGACGCCGCCGGTGCAGCAGATGCTGATGGCCGGTGATCTGGACATGGGCCACGCGCGTGCGCTGCTGGGCCTGGAGGCTGGCCAGCAAGTGGCCAGCGCCAACGAGATCGTGGCCAAGAAGCTGTCGGTGCGCGAGGCCGAGAAGCTGGTGGCCAAGGCGCAAGGCAACGGCCGCCAGGCCACCTTGCTGCGTGTCAAGAAAGACAAGTCACGCGACATCCTGCGGCTGGAAGAACAGCTGGCCGATGCGCTGACTGCCAAGGTCGAGATCCGGGTGCTCAAGAGCACCAAGAGCGGTCAGCAAGGTGAACTGGCGATCGCCTTCGGCTCACTCGACGAGCTCAACGGCCTGCTCGCCAAGCTGGGCGCCTCGGACCGCTGAGCCCTGCGGTCTTGCGCCGACGCTCTGGGCTCCGGCCCGTCATGGCCACCCGGGCCGCCAAGTCGATGCCCGCGCCACAGGTGGCGGCCGCCAAGGCAGCGCCGCCAGCTACCTGATGCGCCCGCTCAATCTGACGCCACCGATGCAGCCTTGGCCGGGCCTTGCCCCGGGTACAGTCGCGAACCGCGCCGTGCGCGGGCAGTTCGCAAACCCCCAGCGCGCTGATGTGGTCTTGACGCCTGGCGGCCCCAGGCATTGCAGGGTCGATCTGTCCGGTAGCGGACGCGCCCCGAACTTGGGCGCACGATGTTCATGCAAGATCAAGTCTCAACAGGCATGGCCGTCCCCTCAGCGTGCAGATTCATGAAAATTGCCTGCTATCGGCGCATCATGCCCAAGCGTGGTGCGCCGCTGTCAGCCAGTTTCAAGCCTCGTGCGTTGAGTGCAGATCAAGGCCTCGCAAAAGCTGGCGCGGGGCTTGCATTGCTCTGACAGAGAAGCACCCGGTTGCGGGGTTTTCTCCCTGCATCGAAGCGCGCAGGATGGGCCAAGCTGGAGACAGGTTCAAACAAAACAAAAACATGCTGACCGGAAAGCTCTGATGGAGCCTGGGCCTGTGAAGCCGGGACTCCATCAGATCTTCCCCGCCGCCGATGGGGCATTTGCCGCACCGACGCTGTGTCCTTACCCGGAGGTTTTCATGGACATCATCAGCAGCTTTGCCGCCCGCTACGAGCGCACCCGTGAAGAGGAGTTGTCCATTGAGGACTACCTCGCCGAGTGCAAGCGCAACCCCCTGGCCTATGCCTCGGCCGCCGAGCGCATGTTGCGCGCCATCGGTGAGCCGCAGATGGTCGACACCCGCAACGACACCCGGCTTTCGCGCATCTTTGCCAACAAGCTGATCAAGCGCTACCCGGCGTTTGCCGAGTTTTACGGCATGGAGGACGCCATCGAACAGGTGGTGTCGTACTTCCGCCATGCCGCGCAGGGGCTGGAGGAGCGCAAGCAGATCCTCTACCTGCTGGGGCCGGTAGGCGGCGGCAAAAGCTCGATCGCCGAGCGGCTGAAGTCGCTGATGCAGGAGGTGCCGTTCTACGCGATCAAGGGATCGCCGGTGAACGAGAGCCCGCTCGGCCTGTTCGATGCGGTCGAGGACGGGCCCATCCTGGAGAGCGAGTACGGCATCCCGCGGCGCTACCTGAACCGCATCCTGTCGCCCTGGGCCGTCAAGCGGCTGGAGGAGTTTGGCGGCGACATCCGCAAGTTCAGGGTGGTCAAGCGGCTGCCGAGTGTGCTCAAGCAGATCGGCATCAGCAAGACCGAGCCGGGTGACGAAAACAACCAGGACATCAGTGCACTGGTCGGCAAGGTCGACATCCGCAAGCTCGAGACCTACGCCCAGGACGACCCGGACGCCTACAGCTTCTCGGGCGGGCTGTGCCTGGCCAACCAGGGCTTGCTCGAATTTGTCGAGATGTTCAAGGCGCCGATCAAGGTGCTGCATCCACTGCTGACCGCCACGCAGGAGGGCAACTTCAAGGGCACCGAGGGTTTTGGCGCGATCCCGTTTGACGGCATCGTGCTGGCGCACAGCAACGAGAGCGAGTGGAAGACCTTCCGCAACAACAAGAACAACGAGGCGTTCTTGGACCGGATCTATATCGTCAAGGTGCCGTACTGCCTGCGTGTTAGCGAAGAGGTCAAGATCTATGAAAAACTGATCAGCGGCAGCTCGCTGGGCCAGGCCAAGTGCGCCCCGGGCACGCTCAAGATGATGAGCCAGTTTGCGATCCTGACGCGACTGAAGGAGCCCGAGAACTCGTCGCTGTACTCCAAGATGCAGGTCTACGACGGTGACAACCTGAAGGACACCGACCCACGCGCCAAGAGCTACCAGGAGTACCGCGACTACGCCGGTGTGGACGAGGGCATGAGCGGCATCTCCACCCGGTTCGCCTACAAGATCCTGTCCAAGGTGTTCAATTTCGACTCGGCCGAGGTGGCGGCCAACCCGGTGCACCTGATGTACGTGCTGGAGCAGCAGATCGCCCGCGAGCAGTTCTCGGCCGAGCTGGAGCAAAAGTATGTCGGCTTTATCAAGGAGCAACTGGCACCGCGTTATGCCGAGTTCATCGGCAAGGAGATCCAGACCGCCTACCTCGAAAGTTACTCGGAGTACGGCCAGAACATCTTCGACCGCTATGTCACCTACGCCGACTACTGGATCCAGGACCACGAGTACCGCGACACCGACACCGGCGAGGTGTTTGATCGTGGTGCGCTGAATGCCGAGCTGGAGAAGATCGAAAAGCCCGCCGGCATCGCCAACCCGAAAGACTTCCGCAACGAGATCGTCAACTTCGTGTTGCGGGCTCGGGCCAACAACCAGGGCAACAACCCGGTCTGGACCAGCTACGAGAAGCTGCGCACGGTGATCGAGAAGAAGATGTTCTCCAACACCGAAGAGCTGTTGCCGGTGATCAGCTTCAACGCCAAGGCCAGTGCGGACGAGGCCAAGAAGCACGAGGACTTTGTCACCCGCATGGTGGCCAAGGGCTATACCGGCAAGCAGGTGCGGCTGCTGTGCGAGTGGTACTTGCGGGTGCGCAAGTCCAGCTGAAGCGCTGCACCACCCAACCCGCCACGCGAGGACGCCCCGGATGTTTCAGCAAATCATCGACCGACGGCTGGCCGGCAAGAACAAGTCGATCGGCAACCGCGAGCGCTTCATGCGGCGCTACAAGGACAAGATCAAGGATGCGGTGCGGCGCGCCATCGACGGCCGCGGTATCCGCGACCTCGAGCGCGGTGAAGAGGTGCGCATCCCCAAAAAAGATTTGTCCGAACCGGTGTTCCACCACGGCTCGGGCGGCCAGCGTGAGATGGTGCACCCGGGCAACCAAGAGTACGTGCGCGGCGACCGCATCAAGCGGCCGCAGGGCGGCCAGGGCGGCGGCACGGGCAAGGGCCAGGCCAGCGACCAGGGCGAGGGCGACGATGACTTCACCTTCGCGCTGAGCAAGGAGGAGTTCATGCAGGTCTTTTTTGAAGACCTTGCGCTGCCGCACCTGACCCGCACCCAGCTGGCCGAGGTGCCGGAGTACAAGCAACACCGCGCCGGCTTCACCAGCGACGGCAACCCGAGCAACCTGCATGTGGTGCGCTCGCTGCGCGGCGCGATCGGCCGGCGCATCGCCATCGGGTCCGGTTCACGTCGTGAACTGGCCGAGTTGGAGGCCGAGTTGGCCATCGCCAAGGCTGCCGCTGCGGCGGGCGACACCACCGCCGAGCTGGCCATCAAACCGTTGGAGCTGCAGATCGAGGCTTTGCGCGGCCGGCTGGGCCGCATCCCCTATCTCGACCCGATCGACCTGCGCTTTCGCAGCCGGGTCAAGGTGCCGGTGCCCACCGCCAAGGCGGTGATGTTCTGCCTGATGGATGTGTCGGGCTCGATGGACGAGGGCCGCAAGGATTTGTCCAAACGGTTTTTCATCCTGCTGTATCTGTTCCTGACCCGGCACTACGAGAAGATCGACATCGTCTTCATCCGCCACCACACCCAGGCGCAAGAGGTGGACGAGGAGAACTTCTTCCACGCCCGCGAAACCGGCGGCACGGTGGTCAGCAGCGCGCTGGTGCTGATGGAGGAGGTGATCCGCGCGCGCTACTCGCCCACCGAGTGGAACATCTACGGCGCGCAGGCCAGTGACGGCGACAACTGGCACCACGACTCGGGCCGCTGCCGTGAGTTGTTGACCGACAAGATCCTGCCGCTGTGCCGCTACTTTGCCTATGTGCAAGTCGCCGAGGAAGAGCAGAACCTCTGGACCGAATACGCCCAGCTTGCCGAGACCTGCAAGCACTTTGCGATGCGCAAGGCGACGGAGGCCTCGATGATCTACCCGGTGTTTCGTGACCTGTTCAAGAAAGAGGGCGCCAACGCATGACGATCGACTCCTCCGGGCCCGCGCCTGAGCGCCGCCGCTCGCACCAGCCCGACGCCATCCCCGCCAGCGGCGACCGCCGCGCCGGCCAGGTCCGTCTGCGCCAGCCCTTGTGCCAGCTGACGCGGCCGGCAAAGCCGCTGCCCGCGCCCAGCGACTGGAGCTTCGAGCTGATCGACCAGTACCACGAGGTGATCCGCGCCACCGCTGAACGTTTTGGCCTCGACACCTACCCCAACCAGCTCGAGATCATCACCGCCGAGCAGATGATGGACGCCTACGCCAGCGTGGGCATGCCGGTCAACTACCGGCATTGGAGCTACGGCAAGGAGTTCATCAGCACCGAGAAGAACTACAAGCGTGGCCACATGGGCCTGGCCTACGAGATCGTGATCAACAGCAACCCCTGCATCAGCTACCTGATGGAGGAAAACACCTTGCCGATGCAGGCGCTGGTGATCGCCCACGCCGCTTACGGCCACAACAGCTTTTTCAAGGGCAACTATTTGTTCCGGATGTGGACCGATGCGTCGTCGATCATCGACTACCTGGTCTATGCCAAGAACTACGTCGCCGAGTGCGAGGCCTTGCACGGCCTGGACGTGGTCGAAGAGTTTCTCGACAGCTGCCACGCGCTGCAAAACCACGGCGTCGACCGCTACCGCCGGCCCACCCGCAAGTCGCTGGCGCAAGAGCTGGCCGAGCGCAAGGACCGCGAGGCCTACGCCCAGCGCCAGATCAACGACATCTGGCGCACCCTGCCCAAACGCAATGACAAGGTTGACGGGCCGGCCGAGGCGCGGCGATTCCCGGACGAACCGCAAGAAAACCTGCTGTACTTCATCGAGAAAAACGCGCCGCTGCTGGAGCCCTGGCAGAGGGAGATCGTGCGCATCGTGCGCAAGGTGGCGCAGTACTTCTACCCGCAGCGCCAGACCCAAGTGATGAACGAGGGCTGGGCCACCTTCTGGCACCACCACCTGCTCAACCAGATGTATGACGACGGCCATTTGACCGACGGCATGATGATCGAGTGGCTCAAGTCGCACACCAATGTGGTTTACCAGCCGCAGGTCAGCGACCGGGGTTACTCGGGCTTCAACCCCTACGCGCTGGGTTTTGCGATGTACACCGACATCAAGCGCATCTGCGAGCGCCCCACTGACGAAGACCGGCTGTGGTTTCCCGACATCGCGGGCGCCGACTGGCTGCCCACGCTGGACGCGGCGATGCGCAACTTCAAGGACGAAAGCTTTGTCGGCCAGTACCTGAGCCCCAAGCTGATGCGGGATTTCCGGCTGTTTGCGATCAACGACGACGACAAGCAAAGCGAGTTGGAGGTCAGCGCGATACATGACGAAGCCGGGTACCGGCGCGTGCGCGAGGCGCTGTCGCACCAGTACGACCTGGGCGCGCGTGAGCCCAACATCCAGGTCTGGAATGTCAACCTGCGCGGCGACCGCAGCCTGACCTTGCGCCACTTCCAGCACAACAACCGGCCGCTCGACGACAGCGGGCAAGAGGTGCTCAAGCACGTGGCCCGGCTCTGGGGCTTTGGCGTGCATCTGGAAAGCACCAACACCAAAGGCGAGATCAGCAAACGCTGGTCGGTGGGCGCACCAGCGGCTTGAGTGGCGCTGCGGTGGGCTACGCCCCGCAGCCTCAGATCAGGCCGTTACAGCGCGAATATCTTGCCGGGATTGAGGATGTTCTTCGGGTCCAGCGCCCGCTTCAGCACCCGCATCATCTGCACGGTGGCCAGCCCGGTCTCGTCGATCAGGAAGCCCTGCTTGTGCAGGCCGATGCCGTGCTCGCCGGTGCAGGTGCCTTCGAGCTTGAGCGCGTGGTGCACCAGCTGCTCGTTCAGCCGCTCGGCAGTCTCGCGCTCGGCCGGCTTGGCCGGATCGATCAGGTAGGCGATGTGGAAGTTGCCGTCGCCCACATGGCCGACGATGTAGTAGGGCAGGCCGGCCTCGTCGACCTCGCGCACTGCCAGATCAATGCACTCGGCCAGGCGTGAGATCGGCACGCAAGTGTCGGTGGTCACGGTGCGGCAGCCCGGGTGTGACGACATGCCGGCAAAGTAGGCGCGGTGGCGGGCGGTCCACAGCCGGGTGCGCTCCTCGGGCGTGGTGGCCCATTCAAAGTTCTCCCCACCGTGTTCGTGCGCCACATCCTGCACCGCCTGCGCCTGCTCGGCCACGCTGGCCGCGCTGCCGTGGAACTCCATCAGCAACATCGGTGCCTCGCGCAGTGACAGCTTGTCGTGCTGGTTGACCGCCCGCACCGCGTTGGCGTCCAGCAACTCGCAGCGCGCAATCGGCACCCCGAGCTGGATGATCTGGATGGTGGTCTTGACGGCAGCATCGATGCTGGGAAAGTGGCAGATCGCCGCCGACACCGATTCAGGCTGCGGGTACAGCTTGACCGTGACCTCGGTGATGATGCCCAGCGTGCCCTCGCTGCCCACCATCAGCCGGGTCAGGTCGTAGCCGGCGCTGGACTTCTTGGCCCGGGTGCCGGTGCGTATCGCCTCGCCGGTGGCGGTGACCACCTGCAGCGCCAGCACGTTCTCGCGCATCGTGCCGTAACGCACCGCATTCGTGCCACTGGCCCGGGTGGCCGCCATGCCGCCCAACGACGCATCCGCGCCCGGGTCGATCGGAAAGAACAGGCCGGTGTGGCGGATCTCGTTGTTCAGCTGGTTGCGGGTGACACCAGGCTGCACCGTGACGGTCAGGTCCTCGTCGTTGATGCGCAGCACCCGGTTCATGCGCGAGAGGTCGATGCTGATGCCACCCTGCACCGCCAGCAAATGGCCCTCCAGTGACGAGCCGACGCCGAATGCGATCACCGGCACCGCGTAGTGGTCGGCCAGCACCAGGACGGCGCTCACCTCCTCGGTGCTCTCGGCAAACACCACCGCGTCGGGCGGCGCCACCTCGAACGGCGACTCGTCGCGGCCGTGCTGCTCGCGCACCGCCTGCGCGGTGCTGCAGCGCTCGCCAAAACGGGCTTTGAGTGCGGCAATCATCTCGGCAGGCACGGGGCGGCGCTCCATCGCGAGCAGGTGGGCGGGCAGGGTGGCGTTCATGGGGGTCTCCGGCAAACCGAGCCGCCAGCCGGGCGGCAAACTGCGATGGTATGGCGTTTGGGGTGTGCAGCGCAGCAGGGTTGAGACCGCGTGGACCCAATCCGTTGGTGGTGATCTGCGTGCCAGGCCGCCTCAAACCCCGGACGGATTCAATGCCTCTGGGGTAATTCGCCGTCGCGCCGCTGACTGTCAGCCTGCCTGGGTCGGCCATCCCGGCAGCATCGTCAACCTCAGCGCTGGCCGTGCGTGGCGGCGCAGACACCGTCAACTGCGCTGCCTTCACCGACGGGCAGAGCGCGAGCGCGGCGGGGCTGCGCGTCTTTGATGCCGCCTCGCTGGCCGGTTTCACCGCCGGGCTGCAGGCTGGCCCCACCCTCTCGGCAGCGCCGAGAACGGTGGTTGCGCCGTGTCTACCTCGGCTCGGTGCCCCGGGCGATGTAGAGGCACGGTCTGCCGACGCAGTGCCATGGTTTGGCCTGGTGCCGCCGGTCGCGCCACTTTTGGCACGAATCCGCGACGTCAGGCCAGGGCAAACCGCACACAATTAGAAAAATGGGTATATTTACCTTTTCTGGACCGACGGAGTGACGACGTGAGCTTGCCGATGACGATAGATGCACTCGAGGATCTGCCCCGCACGCCGGCCACCGACGTCAAGAAGCAAGGGTGGCGGGGGCTGATGAAAACCGTGGGCCGGGTTGGCAAAGTGGTGGTCACCAACCACAACGCGCCCGAGGCGGTGATCTTGTCAACGCACGAGTACGACGCCATCGTGGTGGCCTTGCGCGAGGCGGCGTCGCGGGGCGATCCGGCGTTGGACACGCTGCGCCGCCGCTTCGACGAACGCCTGGCAGCGCTGGACGCGCCAGCCGCAGGCGACCGCCTGCGCGGCCTGATGCGCGCTCCCGCCCGCCTGAACGGCGAGGTCAAGGCTGGCGACATCCGCTGAGGTGGGCCGACCGGTTCTGTTTGTGCTGGCCGGCGTCAACGGTGCCGGCAAGAGTTCCATCGGCGGCCATGTGCTGCTGCAAGCCGGGCTGAACTGGTTCAACCCCGACAGCTTTGCCCGAGAACTGATGGACAGCACCGGCTGCAGTCAAGAGGACGCCAACGCCCTGGCCTGGAACGAGGGCCTGCGGCGATTGGACGAGGCCGTGTCACAGGGCCGCAACCACGCTTTCGAGACCACCCTGGGCGGCAAGACACTGGTGGCGCGGATAGCGGCGGCTGCACGCAGCCACGATGTGATGGTCTGGTATTGCGGCCTGGCCACGCCAGAGCAACACCTCGCCCGCGTCAAGGCACGCGTCGTGGCTGGCGGGCACGACATCCCCGAGGCGACGATCCGTGCGCGCTGGCACAGCTCGATGACCAACCTGATCCGGCTGCTGCCCCACCTGGCGCACCTGCAGGTCTACGACAACAGCCACGAGGTGGCGGCCGGCGAGCCGGTGCCCGACCCGCTGTTGCTGGCCGAGATGGTGGCGGGCCGCTTTATCGGGCCGGTCGATGCCGAGGCCTTGAAGCGCACGCCCGACTGGGCCAAGCCGCTGCTGGAGGCCGCACTGTCGCTGGCTGGCGGCGCAGCGCTGGCCTGACGCGGCGCCAGGGCGCCAGCAGCACCCTGCTGCCTGCACTGGGACGGCGCACGGCCAGCCGCACCGGGCTGCTGGCTTCAGGCAACATCCAGGGTTTCGCCCGCCCGCACCAGGAGACCCCGCATGGCCAACCGCCTCACCCAGATTGCCACCCGCACCGGAGACGACGGCAGCACCGGCCTCGGCGACGGCACCCGCGTGTCCAAAGACCACCTGCGGGTGCAGGCCATGGGCGACGTGGACGAGCTCAACTCCGGCCTGGGGGTGCTGCTGGCCGAGCCGCTGCCGGCCGATGTTCGGGAGCTGTTGGTGGTGATCCAGCATGAACTGTTCAACCTGGGCGGCGAGCTGTGCATCCCCGGCTACAGCCTGCTCAAGGACAGCGCGGTGGCCCGGCTCGATGCCGCGCTGGCGCACTACAACGCCGCGTTGCCCCGGCTGGCCGAGTTCATCCTGCCGGCCGGCACCCGCAGTGCCGCGCTGGCCCACGTCAGCCGCACCGTGACGCGCCGGGCCGAGCGGGCGGTGGTGGCTTTGAGCGCGCAAGAGGCGGTCAACGACGCGCCGCGCCAGTACCTGAACCGGCTGTCCGACCTGCTGTTCGTGCTGGCGCGGGTGCTCAACCGCGCCAACCTGGACGGCCTGGGCGGCGACGACGTGTACTGGCGCAGCGAGCGGCTGGCGGCGCAGTCGGACCTGTCCGAAGCGCAGGACGGGCCGGCCGGCGCAGCGGCCCCTGACCTGTCAACCGATCAGTAACTGATATTGCCGGCCTCCACGTCCACCCGCACCACTGGCCGGCCCAGCGCGGCCAGGGTGGCGCGGGCAAAAGCGGCTGCCCAGGCGGCGTCGCTGGCAAAGCGGGCCGGGCCCACCGTGCCGGCCAGCACCAGCACCTTGTCGGCAATCAGCACCTTGCCACTGGCGCGCAGCGGTTCGCAATCGTTGGCGACAAACTCGTCGTCCAGCCAACGGCGGGCCTGGTCGGCCGCCAGATCAGCGCTGGCCGCAGGCAGCAGCAGGGTGTAGCACTGCTGGGGGTTGAAGGACACGATCACTTCCTGGCGCATGGCGGGTCTCCTGTGGCGGCCAGCATACGCCGGGCCGGCCGGCACCGCCCCCGGTCAGATCAAGCCGCCGCGGCGCCGCCCAGGTCGGCGCTGCAGCCAGGCACGGGCCAGCGTCCCCTGGCGTTTGACGGTGGCCAGCGAGAGGCCCAGCACCCGGCGCGGATGGCGCGGTCAAGGACACCCGCTCGGTGGTGGGCAACATCGGCCTGGCGCTGTTGTCGGTCGCCATCGGCAAGGGCGGCAGCGCCAGCGCGGTTGAAAAGCAGGCCCTGGTGGCCGCCCCGACCGCCTGCCGCCGGGCGCCAGACGCCGCATTGCCGGGCTTTCACGCCCAAGGGTCAGCGCGTCGGCAGC
>JBBRZR010000070.1:0-14837 GCA_038236495.1 Burkholderiales bacterium | reverse complement strand
TCTGCTCGCCCACCACGGCCATGCGGGCGGCCAGGGTGCGGGTCTCTGCGGCAATGGCCTGGGCGCCACTGTCCTTGCCGCCGCCGTTGCCGCGGTTGGCCTCGATCGACGCATTGAAGGCCACCAGCCGGGTGTGCTTGCCGATCTCACGCGCCTGCCGGCCCAGCTGGCGCAGCTCTTCGACCGTGTTGGCGCAATTGATCAGCTCGGCCACCACCGCGTCACGCTGGTCGAAGGCCCGTTGGCTGGGTGCCAGCAGCGCGGCCAGCGCGGTCGCCTGGCCGGCCAGTGCACCGTCGACCGCGCCGGCGTCCACGCTGGGGCTGAAGTTGTCCAGGCTTTCGCCCAGCGAGCCCAGCGCGCCGGCCATCTGGCTGAAGCTGTCGAGCAACTGCGACAGGCCGGTCGCGGCGACGTCACGGGTGATGTCGATCTGTTTGCCCCACACCGGCACCACCTGGGCCACCATCACCTCGGCGCCAATGCGGCCGCCGCTGACGCGGGGTTCGTCGTCGATCAGCATCGGCGTGCCCGCGGCGCCGGGCCGGCGCAGCAGCAGCGGCAGCAGGCCGGCCGCCGCCAGGGCGCCGGCCAGGCCGGCCGGGCCGCCGACCCAGCCCAGCGCGGCGCAGCCGGCAAGCGCCGCGCCTGCCAGCGGGATGCGGCCATGGGACATGACGGCGCGCCAACCGGCGGTGCGCTGGGCTGGGCTGTCAGCTGGCAGTGAGGGGGTGGGTGCGGTCATCGATCTTTAGGCTGGGCTGGCGTGCCCTGTGTCGGGCGATCTGTACTCTTTTCGGCAGCTTCGGGAAAAGCCTGAGGGTCAATTGCGGTGGGGTTGCCAAGCCAGGCGGTGGTGCCCAGGCAGCGCGCCCGCCGGGCTTGGGCGGCTGCGCGGTCTGTTTTATCGGCCAAACCGGGGCCCACTCAAGTGCAGGCTTGCGCTGCGCCGGCGGCCGGTCTCACGGTGTCAGCAGATGTTTCAGCAAAGTGCTCAAGTTGGCCGGTGCAGCTGCCGATAGCGAGTGCAAGACGGCCGGGGTCGGGCAAACAGCTTGCCCGATCCTTTGGCGTCTGCGGCGCGGTCGGGTTTGCCGCGCGCCTTGCTGCCACTGCCAAGAAGGGCCTTTCGATGTCGCTAACCGGTTTGTCGGCCGCTCTGCACCCCCGCCGGGCCAATGTCTGGTGGCGCGGTGTTGTCGAGTTTTTTGCTTACCACGGCATGTGGGCCTTTGGCGTGCGGGTCATGCGGCTGTGGTCGCTGCGCATGAAGATGGCCCTGCTGGTGACGGTGATGGCGGTGCCGCTGGCCTGGCTGATGGTGCAGCAGATCCGCGGGCACAACGCCGGCGTCCAGATCTACGAGCGGCGCCTGGAGGGCCTGCGGGTGGCGCAGGCCTGGCAGGCGCTGGCCACGCAATTTGTCCAGCAGGCGCAGGCGTTTGACGAGGGCAAGCCGGTAGACAACGGCGCCGCCGCACAGGCGCTGGCGGCGCTAAGCACGGCGGTGGCCGGTGCGACGGATGTCGGCATGGCCCCGTTGGCCACTGCCTGGCGCGCCCACCAATCGGCATTGGCGGCCGTCGTGGGTGATGGCGCCAACTCGCCGGGCGCGCGGCGTGCAGCGCGCAGCACTGCGCGCACGCCGATGGCCGCTGTTTACGCTGCGGCGCTCGACGCGTCGCAGTTGCTGGTGGACGCCGACGCCGCCGCCGATGCCCAGCTGACTGCGGCGTTTGACCAGCTGCCTTCCCTGCGCAGCGAGCTGAGCCGGGTGCGCAGCGCGCTGGTGCGCCAAATTGCCCTGCAAGAGCAAAGTCCACGTCCGCTGGCGGAACTGCACGGACTGATGATCACGGCTGCCGCCGGTGTGGCCGACCTCAACCGGATCGCCACCCTGGTGGCGCGGTCCAGCGCCATTTTTCAAGGCACGGCCCGCACTGAATCCGAAGCGGTCATGCTGCCGCTGCAGGCGGTGATCAGCCATGCGCGCACATCGCTGCTGGGGCTGGAGCCGGCCGCCGACCTGCCAGCCCTGCGCGCCGAGTTGAGCGCCTTGATACCGGCCATCGACCTGCTGCAGACGCACCTGGCGGCGGAGGCTGAAAGCCGCTTGCTGGCAAAGCTGGCCGAGGCACAGTCCGGCCAGCGCTGGTTGACGCTGTTGCTGCTGTTCACCGCCGTGCTGGCCAGCTACCTCGTCTACAGTTTCTTTTTGGTGATGCGGGGCGGGCTGGCCCAGCTCAGCCAGCAGATGCACCGCATGGCCAAAGGCGATTTGAGTGCCCGGCCGCTGGCCCGCGGCGGCGACGAGGTGGCCGACACGATGCAGGCGATGACGCTGTCGCTGGCCCGGCTGAGCGACCTGCTGGCCTCGGTGCGGCAGGGGGTGGGGTCGAT
This sequence comes from Burkholderiales bacterium, assembly GCA_038236495.1. Lineage (GTDB taxonomy): Bacteria > Pseudomonadota > Gammaproteobacteria > Burkholderiales > Burkholderiaceae_C > Pseudaquabacterium. The sequence goes on along the minus strand of JBBRZR010000070.1, from coordinate 12,437 downwards.
CACCCAGGCCTCGCAGCAGATCGCCGGCGGCAACGCCGACCTGTCCAGCCGCAGCCGCCGTGCCGGCGAGGGCCTGGACCAATTGGTGCTGGGCGTCACCCGCTACTCCGAGCAGCTGCAGGCCTGCAGCCGCATGGTCGAATCGGTGGTGACGACGGTGCAGGCCTTGCGCCTGGCGTCGGTGCGCAACCGCAAGCAGATGCAGCGCCTGCAAGACCGCATGGGCAGCCTGCGCGGCAAGAGCCGCGAGATCGGCGAGATCGTCAACCTGATCGACACGATTGCCTTCCGCACCAACATCCTGGCGCTCAACGCGTCGGTCGAGGCGTCGAAGGCGGGAGACGCCGGCCGGGGTTTTGCGGTGGTGGCGCAAGAGGTGCGGGCGCTGGCCACCCGCAGCGCCGATTCGGCCCGCCGCATCAGCGAGATCGTGGCCGGCTCGACGCTGGAGATCGAGCAAAGTGGTGCGCTGGCCGACGAGACCGGCCAGTCGATCCAGGCGGCCGACGTGCATGCCGACGCGATCCATGCCGCGATGTCGGGCGTGGCCGAGCTGACCCACCAGGGCGACCGCGAGTCGGCCGCCATCCTGGACGAGGTGCGGCTGTTGCAGGACAGCACCGCCAAGAACCTGGGCCTGGTCGAGCAACTGGCGGTGGCGTCGGACGCACTGCGTGGCCAGGGCGAGCGGCTGTCACTGAAGGTGGGCTTGTTCAAACTGTCTTGAGAGCCTGAGAGTCTTTCGTTCATGCCCGCTCATCACGCTCAAAGACGCCCAGTCGTCGTTGCAAATGCTCGCCATAGCCCGCTATGGCTGCGCTTTGCGCCTGGACCGGACGCCTTTCGAGCGCGCTGCTCGGTCGCGCCCGATTAACTCTCAGGCGCTGAGCCCTGGGTCGCCCCGGCACGGGCTCTGGAGGCCGGGGCCGTGTGAGTCCGGCCCCCGCGCAACCATGGCGGGAGTGTCAAATCCGACGCCGCCCCCCTAGGCAGCGGCAGGGGCCCGCGGGGACACTTCGGCCATGAGTTTCGTGGTCTACCTCGCCTTGATCGCCGCCGCGGTGGTGGCGCTGCGCCGTGGCCCGGGTCAGGCGCTGCTGGCGGTGTGGCTGCCGGTGCTGCTGCTGCTGCCCGACAGCTTTCGGGCCATCCCGCCCGGCCTGCCGGACCCGACCTTCGGCCAGGCGGCGATGGTGCCCTTGCTGGCCGTCACCCTGATGCGTTACGGACGCGGCTGGCAGCCCAGGGCGGTGGACCTGATGGTGATCGCCTACGGCGCCCGCTTGCAGCGCTGGTTGCAGTGGGCGGGCCACTGGAAGCCCTATTTCACCCGGCCGCTGTCACTGCCCTGGCGCAAGGCCAGCGTGATCACCCTGGTGCTGGCGGTGGGCATGGTGATGACGGTGGCGCGCGGCCCCTGGCTGGGCGCGATCGTTGCCGCAGCCATCGTGGGGGTGGGGCGGGCCCGCGACCGCCGCCGAGCGCTGGCCCTGGCCTGCGCCGTGCTGGCGGTGGGCGCGGTGCTGGGCGCGGTGGCGATGGCTGACTACCTGGACATCAAACCCGGTGCGGTGATGTCGATGAGCCAGGAATCGGCGATGTACCGCAAGGTGCTGTTCGAGCAGTACTTTGCCATCGCGCTCGACCATGCCGGCCTCGGCTGGAGCCTGACCACCTGGCCCAAGGTGCACGGCATGACATCGATCGACAACTACTGGCTGCTGCTGGCGCTGGTGCACGGCCTGGTGGCGATGGGGCTGCTGGTCAGCATGATGGCGCTGTCGGTCTGGCAGTGCTTGCGCCACGGCATGGCCGAGCCGACTGGCAGTGCGTCGCTGGGCTTCACGCTGGCCGGCATCTTCATCGCCATCTTCGTGTCGCTGGGCACGGTCTACCTGGGTGAGCAGGCGCTGCCCACCTTGTTCTTCTTGCTGGGCTGGGCGCAAGCCTTGCAGGTGCGCGGCACATCGCCCCGGCCCGCATCCGGCGCCTCGGCGCTGCACGGCGGGGCTGCCGCGGCCCGGCCCGGGCGCTTTCGTGCGGTCATCTGCTGACCCGAGACGCAGCGGCCTCGGCTCTCTTGTTCTGTCACCGGGTTCTCCATCCTGCACCCATTCCTCTGGGGCCTGGCGCCCGGCTCACGGGGCTGGGCGAGCGCGGTGTCGCCTGCGCCGGTGCTAGGCCGGCTTGGGGTCGGGATACGGGCAAGGCGATCGGGGATCAAAGCGCCTCGGCGTCCGTGCTGTCGATCAGCGCTGTTGCGGGCTTGCGGCCGAACAGCCAGAACATCGCGGGCGTGAGGAAGGTGTCGAGCAGGGTCGAGCTGATGAGACCGGAGAAGATGACAACGGCCACCGGGTGCAGCACCTCGGTGCCGGGTTGCTCGGCCTCGAACAGCAGCGGCGCCAGGGCGAAGGCGGTGACCAGCGCCGTCATCAGCACCGGGCTCAGCCGCTCCAGCGAACCGCGCAGGATCATCTTGTGGTCGAAGTGCGCGCCCTCGAAACGCATCAGGTTGATGTAGTGGCTGACCTTCAGGATGCCGTTGCGCACCGAGATGCCGGCCAGGGTGATGAAGCCGACCAACGCTGCCACGCTCAGTGGCTGCCCCGACAGCCACAGGCCCAGCACCGCGCCCACCAGCGCCAAGGGGATGTTGACCATGATCAGCGCCGCCAGCACACCCGATTGGTAGCGGCTGTAAAGCACCACGAACATCAGCGTCAGCGAGACGATGCTCAGCAGGCCGATCAGGCGCGAGGCTTCCTCCTGCGCCTGGAACTGGCCGCCCAGGGTGATGAAGTAGCCCTCGGGCAGCTTGCGCGCTTTCACCAGATCGGCGACCACAGTGCGGATGTCGGCCACCACCGCCGACAGGGGCCGACCTGAGGCATTGGCTGACAACACGATGCGCCGCTTGCCGTCGTCGCGGCTGATCTGGTTGGGCCCGTCGCCGTCTTCGACAGTGGCGATCTTCGACAGCGGGATGCGGCCAGTCGGCGTCTCGATCAAGATCTGGCCGAGCCCTTCCACCGAGCGCGCCGACGCCGGCAAGCGCAGCACCAGCGCGAAGCGCCGGCTGCCCTCGACGATCTGCGTGATCTTCTGGCCCTCGACCAGGGTCTGCAGCGTGGCCAGTACCTGGGGTGCTGGCACGCCGTACAGGGCTGCGGCGGCGTAGTCCACACGCACCTTGATTTGCGGGGCCAGCACCTGCTTTTCGATCTGCAGATCGGCGATGCCGGGAATCGCGGCCAGCCTGGCGCGCAGCACCTCGGCCTGGCCGCGCAGTGCATCCAGGTCTTCGCCGAATATCCGAACGGCGATCTGCGAACGCACGCCCGACAGCATGTGGTCGATGCGGTGCGAGATGGGCTGGCCGATCTCCAGCGCGGCGGGCAGGTTGACCAGGCGCGCACGGATGTCGGCCTTGATCTCGTCCACCGTGCGGGTCAGCTCGGCGGTGGGTTTGAGGCCCACGTCCAGTTCGCTGACGTGCACACCTTCGGCGTGTTCGTCCAGCTCCGCCCGGCCGCTGCGCCGGCCCACATGCGTGACCTCGGGCACCTGGCGCACCAGCACCTCGGCCTGCCGCGCCAGCGCCGATGTCTCGGCCAAGGTCACGCCCGGGTTCAGTCGCAAGCCGATCAGCAGCGTGCCCTCGTTGAACGGCGGCAGGAAGGTGGTCGGAAAAAACGGCACCGCAGCGGCCGCCACCAGCACCGCGGCGCCGGCCGCCGCCAGCGCCGCCTTCGGTGCGTTCAGCACGGCTTGCAGCGATGAGGCGTAGCCCGCCTTGAGCCAGCGCAGTACCCTGGTGTCGCCGTGGTCGAGGTTCTTCATCCGCGGCAGCAGGTAGAAGCTGAGCACCGGCGTCACCGTCACCGAGACGAGCAGCGAGGCCAGCGTCGAGACGATGAAGGCGATGCCCAGCGGCACGAACAGTTTGCCTTCCAGCCCCGGCAGCGCGAACAGCGGGATGAACACCAGCACGATGATCACGGTGGCGTAGAGGATGCCCGAGCGCACCTCCATCGACGCCTTGCTGACCAGCGCCAGGACGGGCATGCGCTGTTCAGGCGGCTTGGCGCGGTCGGCCTTCAACCGGCGCAGGATGTTCTCGACATCCACCACGGCGTCGTCGACCAGGCCGCCGATGGCAATCGCCAGGCCGCCCAGCGTCATGGTGTTGATCGAGAGCCCGAAGTACTTGAACACCAGCGCGGTGACGAAGATCGACACCGGGATCGCCGTCAAGGCGATGACCGTCGGCCGCAACGTGCCCAAGAAGAAGAACAGGATCACGGCCACGAACACCGAGGCGCCGATCAGCTTGCCTTGCAGCGTGGTGATCGAGGCCTCGATGAAGCTGGCCTGCCGGAAGGTGACCTGGGGCTCCTGCATGCCGGCGGGCAGCGAGGTCTTCAGGCCGGCCAATGCCGTTTCGATCGACCTCGTCAGCGCGATGGTGTCAGCGGCGGGCTGCTTCTGGATGCCCAGGATCACCGCAGGTTGGCCTTCGAAGCCGGCATCGCCGCGCTTCAAGGCCGCAGCGAAGCTCACTTCGGCGATCTGGCGCAGCAGCACCGGCTGGCCGGCCTGGGCACTGCCCTTGTAAGACACCGCCAGGTTTCTCAGGTCGTCCAGGCGCGAGCTGCGGCCGAGGTTTCGGATCAGGTATTCGCGGCCATTGAGTTCGAGAAAGCCGCCTGAGGTGTTGGCCGAGAAGCCTTTGAGCGCAGCTTCGAGCTGGTCGTGCGAGATGCCCAACTCGGCCATGCGCACCGTGCTCGGCTGCACCTGGAATTGCCGCACTTCACCGCCGATCGGGATCACCTGCGCCACGCCCTGCACGGCCAGCAATCTGGGACGGAGTACCCAGTCGGCGTATTCGCGCACGGCCATTGCAGAGATCTTGCTGGTGTCCACGGGAATGGCGATCTGCATGATCTCGCCCATGATCGAGCTGATCGGGCCCATGTGCGGCCTCACGCCTTCAGGCACGTTGTCTTCCATGCCCGAGAGCCTTTCCGACACCAACTGCCGCGCGCGGTAGATATCGGTGCGCCAGTCGAAGGTGACGTAGATGAAGGACAGTCCGGCCGATGAGGTGGAGCGGATCGTCTCCACGCCCGGCAGGCCGTTCATCGCGGTCTCCAGCGGAAAGGTGATCAGTTGTTCCACCTCCTCCGCAGCCATGCCACCCGCCTCGGTGATCAGGGTCACCGTGGGTTTGTTGAGGTCGGGGAACACGTCCACCGGCATGTGCGTCAGCGTGAATGCGCCGTAGGCCATCAGCACCACGCTGGTGATGATCACCAGCAGCCGGTTGTTCAGGCTGTTCTCGAGTAGCCACTTGAACATGTCAGGACTCCCGCCGGGCCGCCCCAAGGCAGGCCTGCGCCCTCCTGGGGTGCCGCGAACAAAGTGAGCGTGGGGGCTTCATGTCAGCGCACCTGGTTGATCAAGCTGGCGCCCTGGGTGGCGACCCGATCCCCGGCTTTCAGGCCCGAGGTCACCGCGACATTCACGCCGTCCAGCGATTCGGTCGTGACGGCTCTGGGCTCGAAGCGTTCCGGTGCTGTCTTGACCCAGACGATGGTCTGATTGGCCGGGTTCTTCATCAGCGACGCGACCGGGACCGCAAGCCCTTTGACCTTGTCCTTGGTTTGCACGAACACCCGCACCGGCTGGCCGACGGCCAGGCTGTTCAGCGCAGCACCCTGGGCGCGGAAGCCCAGCGGCAGCGCCTGCTCGCGCAGGCTGCGCGCGGCCCCGATGAACGCCAGCGGCACGCGCTGGTTGCCGATCGCCAGCGTCGCGCTGCCGATATTGGCAGCCAGTGCCGGGTCGAAGGCCAGGGCCTCGATGCGCAAGCGGCCCGGGTCGACGATCTCGAACAGCAGCTCGCGCGCATCCACCACCTGGCCTGCCACCACATGGGCCGATGCGACGACGCCGGACACCGGCGCCAGCAGTGCTTCCCTTGTGGCCAGGCCAGCGCCGATGGCCGCAATGCGCTCGGCCAGACTGGCCGATTCGCTTTCAGCGGCCTCGGTGTCCTTGCGCGGCACGGTGTCCGCCAGCTCTTTCAAGCGGGCGACGCGTTTGACGGCGAGCGCTTGGGCAGCGCGCAGTTCAGCCAGTTGCGAGGCCTGGTTCGCGCGTTCGATGGGTGCTGTCGATGGCACCACGTAGGCCAGCACCTCGCCTTTGCGAACCGCCTGGCCCAGGTTGGGCAGGCCGCGCGGACCGGGTTCGATACGGCCGGCATTCAGCGGCTGCACCTTGCCGCCGGCGTTCGGGTCCATCAGCACCTTGCCGTTCAGCTCCACAGCGCGTGGCAACTCGGCGTCTGCCGTGACCAGCGTGCGCACGCCAAGCTGGCGCTGTGCGGGCTTGGGCAGGAACACGCTGCCATCCGGCAAGCGTTGCGGACCGCTGCTGCTGCTCTGCGCGCTGGGCGCTGCGCTGCTGTCGCCGTGGTCATGGCCGGGCCCGGCATGGGCCGGCGACAGCGCGGACAGCACCAGCACGACGCTGGCGATGACCGCCTCTCGCGCATTCAGCGGCGTCAGAGCGCGCTTCATGCGGCACCGCCGACACGGGCTTGCCGCGACGACAAAGCGCGGCGACCGACGGTCAGCAGCACCGCCAGCGCAGCGATCCCGCCCGCCGCCCAGCCGGCATGGTCCGTCCACGAATGGGGATGGGCAGCCTCATCGGCGTGTGCGGCTTCAGGGATGTCGAGCTCGCCGGCGAGCAGGCCGGCGTCGGTGCCGGCGCTGACCGTGGCGGTGATCTTGGCGGAGACGGCCAAGACGCCAGGCTTCGGCACTTCGGGCAACACCACCTCGAACTCGTCGCTGCCGTGTTGGGTCGCCAGGTACTTCTGGCCGCCAATCTCGAGTTCGATCCGCGCTTCAGTGACCGGGCTGTTGTCAGCGGCGCGGTCCAGGTACAGCGTGATCTGCTTGCCGTTGAGCACGCCGACGAGCTCGAACAGGTCCGACACCGCGGCGAATCTCGGCTGGGCGGTGCCGGTGGCCGCCGGTGCGGCCTCGCCAGGGCCGTGGCCGTCGCCTGCCATCGCCCATTGCGGCACCAAGAGGAGGGTCGCAAGACCGATTGCGACCAGAGGGTGGAAGGGTTTCATTGAACGATGTCCTGAACTTGGGTACTGGGGTAGCGGTGTGCGTGGATGTGCTCGGGTGTGCGCGCGTGGCTGCGTCGGGCTGCCGACGTCGGGTGCCGCTTCATTGCGGCAACCAGCCCAGCGCCTGGCGCCATGACGAGATGGCGGCTGCGAGGTCGATGCGGGCGCGGGCGGCCTGGCGTTCAGCGTCGGCGGCCTCGGCCTCGATGCGCAGCCGCGTCGGCAGGTCGGTCTCGCCCAGGCGGAACGACTTGTCGAAGAAGCCACGCGATTCGCGGGCGAGCTGTGTGCGGCGCTCGGTGGCGACGAGTGCCGCGCGGGCCCCGTCGGTGCGGGCCCGGGCGGCTTCGCGTTCGCCGGCCAGGCGGGCGCGCTCCAGGCTCAGCTGGGTCTGCAGCTCGATGACTTCAGCGCGCGCAGCGGCCGTGCGCGCAGCGTGGCGAGGCCCCGCGCCGAAGGGGATGCGCACGCCCACCGTGACGGTCTGCTGCCAGGCGTCGCCAGACACACCTCGATCGCGGGTCGTGCCGATCATCAGTTCGGGGTTGGCCCGCGATTGCGCCGCCGCCAGCGCCGCCGTGCCCTCGGCCACCGAGGCGCGGTCTTTGAGCGCCAGCAGGTCACGGTGGGACTCGAGGTCCGTCATCAGCGCCGCAGCGGGGTCGGGCTCGGCGCCGAGGGCGGTCGGGTCGGTCTCCAGGCTGTGCAGCGCCAGCCCGGGCATCGCCACGAGCGTGCGAAGCGCTTGTTGGGCCACGACCAAGGCGGCTTGGGCTTGCGCCGTTGCCGCCTCTGCCGCAGCCACCGCACCGTCGGCCTGGTGCTGGTCGGCCCGGGCCAGGTCGCCGGCCCTCACGCGCTGGGCCACGTCGGCCGCGATGCGGCGCGCGTTGTCGAGCTGAGCCCGCGTGGCGTCCGCATCCGCGCGGGCGCGTTGCCCTTGCCACCAGGCCTCGCGGACCGCTGCGGCCACGCGCAACCGGGCGGCACTGGTGCGGCTCTCGACGGCACGGCCTTCCGCTGCGGCCAGCGTCTGGCTGCGGTTGCGTTCGCCCGGCAGCCACAGCGGAATGGCAATGCCGGCCACGAACTCACGGGTGCCCAGGTTGCGCCCCGGTGCATCGGTCTTGGCCGACAGCTCTGCGGCCACCGGCTCGGGCGTCCAGGATTGCGCCGCCTGTTGCTGTGCCTGCGCCGTTTCACGCCGCACTGACAACGCCGCCGCTTCGGGCTGTAGTGCCCAGGCGGCCTCGAATGCCATGCGCAGCGTCGGCGCGTCGGGCCTGGGTGTTGAAAGTTCGGACGTCTGGGCCGACGTTTGGGCCGACGTTTGGGCCGACGTCTGGGCCAACGTCTGGGCCGACGTCTGGGCCGACGTTTGGGCCAGTGCGCCCACCGCGACAGCGCCCAAGGCCAAGCCAAAGCCCAAGGTGGCGCTGCCAGCCTTTCGCCAGCGTCCGGGCGATATCCATCTTCTTCGGTGCATCCGATGCTCCAGTGTTGAGAACAACCCACGGGAGATCGGCAAGGCGCGACACACAGGTCGCATCGGGCCCGGGCCCGCGCCGCTGACGACAACGTCAGGCAGCGCGCGGTCAGGCGCGAACGGGCTTCTCAACTTGGTCCGGCTTTACCGGGCAACTTGAACCCCCCAGGGCCGGGCCGGTTTGGCCCGGCCCTGGGGGTGCTCAGAAGAGGAAGAACCCGCCTCGCCGATCAGGCGAAGCGCACCCACTGAGGGCGTTCTGGCGGGGTCTGTGCGAGCGTGCGCAGGCTGCCTTCGACCGGTGTAGCCGGATGCGAGGCGATGGCAGGCGGTTGCGGGCTGGCCGCAAGCGCAGGCAGGGTGCAGCAGGAGGTCTGGCAGTGGCCGCAGTCGAAGTCGCTGACGGTCGGGGCGGTGCCGTTCGCCAGATCAACGCTCGTCTTGGCGTCGGCCTGGTCCGCATGCTGGTGCTCGTGGTGCCCGAGGTGCTGCGCCTGTGCGCCGGACTCGTGCCCGCAATACCCTGCCACGGCCGCCCAGCTGAACTGGAGCGGCAGAAAGGCAAGCAGGAGGATGGCGAACCAGCGGCACATGGCAAGAGTTTAGCGGCTACAGGGTTGGGGCGGTGCGATGGGGGCGGTGCGATGGGGCGGTGTGATGGGGGCTGTGTGATGGGTGGTGGTCACCCGGTTCATGTCGCGGCACGATGGCGCAGCAGGCGAAGCCCGTTGGCCACCACCAGCAGGCTGGCGCCCATGTCCGCGAACACCGCCATCCACATGCTGGCGTTGCCCGACAGCGCCAGGACCAGGAACACCGCCTTGATGCCCAACGCCAGGCTGATGTTCTGCCACAGCACGGCGTGCGTCTTGCGCGACAGCCGCACCGTCTCGGCGATGCGGCGCAGATCGTCGTTCATCACCACCACGTCGGCCGCTTCCATGGCGATGTCGGTACCGGCCGCGCCCATCGCCACGCCGATATCGGCCTGCGCCAGGGCCGGTGCGTCGTTGATGCCGTCGCCCGTCATGGCGGTGGGCCCGTACTGCGCCTGCAGCGCCTGGATCGCAGCGAGCTTGTCTTCGGGCAACAGGTTGCCGCGCACGTCGGTCAGGCCCGCGTCACGGGCGATCGCCTGCGCCGTGGCCTGGTTGTCGCCGGTGAGCATCACGGGCGTGATGCCCAGGGCTTCGAGCTCGGCGATGGCTTGCCGGGACGAGGGCTTGATCGTGTCGGCCACCGCGAACAGTGCCAGCGCGCCGGCGTCCGAGGCGAGCAGGCTGACCGTGCGGCCGGCCTCCTCGAAGCTTCGCAATCGGGCTTCCAGTGCGGGCGAGCATTGGCCACGGTCCTCGATCAGGCGGTGGTTGCCCAGCACGTACACGACGCCGTCGATCTCGGCCTGCACACCCCGTCCGGCCAGGACCGAGAAGTTCTTGGCCTCGGCGCTGTGGGGTGCCAAGCCGGCGGCGATGGCGCGCGACACCGGATGGTCCGAATGGCTGGCCAGTGCTGAAGCAATTTGCGCGATGTGCGCGATGCGCGCCCGGTCGGGGCTGGCCTTCAGCGGCGACCATTCGACGAGCTTCGGCTTGCCTTCGGTGATCGTGCCGGTCTTGTCCAGCGCGATGGCCTTCAGCAGTCGCGCCTGCTCCAGGTGGACGCCGCCCTTGATCAGGATGCCACGCCGTGCAGCCGCGGCCAGCCCGCTGACCACCGTGACCGGCGTTGAGATCACCAGCGCGCACGGGCAGGCGATCACCAGCAGCACCAGCGCCTTGTAGATGGCGACCAGCCAAGTCCAGCCGAAGAGCCACGGGCCTGCCAGGGCCACCGCGAGCGCCAGCACGAACACCGCCGGTGTGTAGATGGCAGCGAAGCGGTCCACGAAGCGCTGCGTCGGCGCGCGACTGCCTTGAGCCTGCTCTACCGCGTGGATGATGCGAGACAGCGTCGAGTTGCTTGCGGCCGCGGTCACCCGCATGGTGAAGGTGGCGGTCTGGTTGACCGTGCCTGCGAAGACCGCGTCCCCTGGCCCCTTGTCGACGGGAATGCTCTCGCCGGTGACCTGCGCCTGGTCGATGGCCGACGTGCCATCGACGATCACACCGTCCATGGGCACCCGTTCGCCCGGCCGGACGCGGGCAACCGCATCGATCTGCACCAACGCGACGGCTGTGGGAAGCCAACTGCCATCGGCCTGCTGGATGCTGGCCTCATCGGGCGTTAGCGCAAGCAGGCCACCGATGGCATTGCGCGCACGGTCCACCGCCTTGGCCTCGATGAGCTCAGCAATGGCGTACAGCGCCATCACCATCGCCGCCTCGGGCCATTGGCCGATGAGGAAAGCGCCAGCGACCGCCACCGACATCAGCGCGTTGATGTTGAGGCGGCCATGACGCAGCGCCGAGACGCCCTTCTTGAAGACATCGAAGCCCGCAGCGGCGATGGCCGCCCCGGCGATCGCCAGGCCCAGCAGCTTGAACGGCAGGGTGTCCGGGGCCAGGAACGAGAGCAGCTCCGCCACGGTGGCCATTGCCAGCGCCGCCAGCAATCGCGTGAGGCCTGTGCCTGGCGCGTGGGCATGATCGTCCGCCGGGGCCTGCCCGGATGCGCTGCCCGGCGGCACAGCCGGTTCCGGCCAGTCGTCAAGCGCAAACCCGGTACGCCGAATGGCGGCCACCGCTTGCTCGGTCACGGCCGGCGCGGCGTCGATACGCAGACTGCGCTCGCCCAACCGGAAGCTCAGCGAGCGGATGCCCCCGATGCCGTCCAACGCACGACGGATCTCCGACTCTTCGCTCGCGCAGTCCATCGACGGAATTCGGAACCGCAAGCCCGCTGAGTTTGCCGGCGAGGCGGCCACCTTGGCGCCCACCGTGGCGGCCTGATTCACCGACAGGACGGGTGCGCAGCACGCGTCCTGCGCGTCTTCAACGGCTGTGCCTGCGGCGCTCGCCCCGGCTTGGCCGGAACGCGCCCCGGCGCCGCAGGCCTTGTCGGCGACATGCGCGCTGGAATGGGGGTGGTCGTCATGCCGTTCGTTGCTCATATCGAGATTAAGAACCCTGTAGCGGGTTTAGAGTCAAGCGATTCCGCAAAAAGGGGCTTGCACCATGCGCATCGGTGAACTTGCTCAATCCAGTGGCACCCAGGTCGAGACGATCCGCTTCTACGAGCGGGAAGGCCTGCTGCCGGTGACGACCCGTACCGAGGGCAACTACAGGATCTACACACCTGGGCATGCAGATCGGCTGGGCTTCATCCGCCAGTGCCGCAGTCTGGACATGACGCTCGACGAAGTCAGGTTGCTGCTGCGCTTCAAGGACCAGCCGCAGGCGGACTGCGGCGAGGTCAACGCGTTGCTCGACGATCACATCGGCCACGTTGCCGAGCGAATTCGCGAACTGAAGGCACTGGACAAGGAACTTCGCGCGCTCAGAGCGGCCTGCGTTGCGCCGCACGAGGCTGCCCACTGCGGCATCCTGAACGGCATCACCGATGCAGGGGCGAAGGGCTCGCCGCAGGTTGCACGCAGGCACGTCAGGGGCGCGCATCGAGCTTGAGGTTGTTGCCGCGAGGCGCCGACAACCGCGGCCCGACCCGGATCCCCGGCCCGAGCGATCGCGGCGCCGCGGGCAGCCAGGCGCGCGGGGCGATGTCCAGGCTGGCCGGACCTGCCCGGCAGGCGAGGTCCGGCACAGCGCCCAGCGATGACATCAGGTGCTGCGGGCCTCGGTGCTTACGCCCTGCCGCGGTTGGGGCCTCGCGCTGCGGACGGCTGGCCGTGTTGCT
>JBBRZR010000069.1:0-14949 GCA_038236495.1 Burkholderiales bacterium | reverse complement strand
GGGCAGTGCGCGGTGGGCCGCCTGGGCCGCCACCAGCGCGGCGGTCAGGTCGTGGCCGTCCAGGTGGTGTGCCACCAGCGCGGCGTGGGCGTCCGGGTTGTTGGGGGCGGCCTTGATGGCGGCCTCGATCAGCTTTCGGATGTCTGCCCGGGGTGCGCCCTGACTGCGCGCCAGGTCGGCCAGGGCCAGCCGGGCTTCGACGTTGCGGGGTTGGGCCTGTGCCAGATCGGCCAGGCGCTTTCGGGCCGCCTCGGGTTGCCGGTCCTGCACATCCAGCGCCGCCAGCGCAGCCACCGCCGGAAAGTAGCCGGCCTGGCGGACCAGCGCCTGCTCGAAGCTCTGGCGGGCGCCGGCCTTGTTGCCCTGCCCGGCCAGCAACTGGCCGCGCCACAGCGGCGCGCCAGGGTCGGCGGGGTGCTTCTTGTCCAGCACGTCCAGCGCCTGCAGCGCGGCGTCGATCTGCTGGCGCTGCTGCAGCGCACCGATCAGCGCGGTGTCGGCCGCCGTGCCGGTATCGGCCGCGGCGATGGCCCGCAGCTCGCTGAACACCTGGGCGTCGGGCCGCTTGCCCAGACCCGCCGTGGTGATGACCGTGCGCAGGCGGACATCGCTGGGGTTGAGGCGGGCCAGCCGGGTGAACAAGGCCTCGGCGGCGTGGGCCTCGCCGTTGGCCGAATGGATCAGCGCGGCCAGGGCCAGCACGTCGCCAGGCGCGTCCGAGGCATCCACCAGCGGGGCCAGTGTCAGCAGAGCCTTGGGGGACTGGCCCAGCCGCACCTGGGCCTGGGCCAGCAGGCGCCTGGCGGTGGCGTCTTGGGGCACCAGCGCCGAGGCCTTGGCCAGGTGGGCCTCGGCCTGCAGCGCGGCCTGCAGCCGCAACTCGTTTTCACCGGCGGCCACCAGCAGGTTGAAGTCGTCCGGCCAGGCCCGCAGCAGGTGCTGGTACAGCTCACGGGCCTGGCCGTATTGGCCGTCGGCAAAAGCCAACCGGGCCTCCAGCAGCGCGGTGCTGGGGTGTTGGGGTGCCACCTGGCGCAGACCGGCCCATTGCGCACGGGCGGCATCGGTCTGACGATCGGCCAGCAGCTGCGCCACCAGGGCGGCGCGGGCGTAGGTTTGCTGGGGTCTGGCCTCGATCGAGCGGGTGAGTGCGGCGACACCTTCGGCCTGCCGACCGGGCAAGCGCAGCAGCAGGTCGCCCTTGACCGCCCAGGCCTTGTCATCGAACGGCTCATCGGCCAGCAGGGCGGCCAGCAGCTTCAGCGCCTGGTCCGGTTCGCCGTCGGACACCGCCAGACGGACTTGCATCAGGCGGGCCGGTGCAGACCGGGGCGCGGCCGCCAAGGCCCGGTCGGTCGCCGTGCGGGCCTGGCGCAGGTCGCCCTGCAGCAGCCAGGCATGGCCGAGGGCGGCTTGCAGCCGGGCCATGCCCTGGGGGTCGTCCAGCACGGTGCTGCCCAACTGGGTGGTGGCCTGCGTCGCCTTGCCGTCCAGGATCAAGGCCTCGGCCAGCAGCGGCAGGGCGGTTGACTCGGCAAAGTTGTGCTCGATCGCCTGTTGCAACTGGGCGGCGGCGGCGACGGCATCACCATCGGCCAGCAACTGCTTGCCCAGCATGAAATGGGCCTCGCCCGATTTTGGATAGGCCCGGACCAGCTTGGTGAGTTCGAGCTTGGCGGCGTCGCCCTGCTTGGTGGCCAGCGCAGCTTTGGCGCGGGCCAGGGCGGCAACTTCGCTTCTGCCGCAACCGGCCAGGGCCAGCAACAGTGGCAGGGCCAGCGCCAGGGTCAGCACCAAGCGCAGCGCGGCAGGAAACGGCACACGCACATCACATCCTTTGCAAGCAGCGACGGTATGAGCCTGCACCGGCCCTCCAGGCCTCGACTCTATCTGGCGTGGGCAGGCCCTCAGCGGCCGAATTCGCCGGTGCTCAGCGGTCTGTTTGTGCTGCTGCAATCCTGCGGCGGACCGTCGGGGTCGGCCACTGATCGCCCAACAAAAAAAGGGCCCGCCGGGCAAGCCTGGCGGGCCAGATTTCTTGGGGCGCGCTGTCGTGTGCAGCACGCCACCCGTTTCGTCAGACCGTCACGCCCTTGGCCACGTCCGCGTACTCCTCGATCTTGTCGAAGTTCATGTACTGGTAGATCTTGCTGCTGTCCTTGTTGATCACGCCCATGTCGGCCTGGTACTCGGCCAGCGTGGGGATGCGGCCGATCTTGCTGGCGATGGCTGCCAGTTCGGCCGATGCCAGGTACACATTGGCGTTTTTGCCCAGCCGGTTCGGGAAGTTGCGGGTGCTGGTGGACACCACGGTCGCGCCCTCACGCACCTGGGCCTGGTTGCCCATGCACAGGCTGCAACCCGGCATCTCGGTGCGTGCACCGGCAGCGCCGAACACGCCGTAATGGCCTTCTTGCGTCAATTGCTGGGCGTCCATCTTGGTCGGCGGGGCGATCCACAGCTTGACGGGGATGTCGCGCTTGCCGTCCAGCAACTTGCTGGCAGCACGGAAGTGGCCGATGTTGGTCATGCAGCTGCCGATGAAGACCTCGTCGATCTTGGTGCCGGCCACCTCCGACAGCAGCTTGGCGTCGTCCGGATCATTCGGGCAACACAGCACCGGCTCCTTGAGCTGGTCCAGGTCGATCTCGATGACTTCGGCGTACTCGGCGTCCTTGTCGGCTTCCAGCAGTTGCGGGTCAGCCAGCCAGGCTTCAACGGCCTTGATGCGGCGCTCGAGCGTGCGCTTGTCCAGGTAGCCGTCGGCGATCATGTTCTTCATCAGCACGACGTTGCTGGTGAGGTATTCCTTGACCGGGCCGGGGTTCAACTTGACGGTACAGCCGGCGGCGCTGCGCTCGGCGCTGGCGTCGCTCAACTCGAAGGCTTGCTCGACCTTGAGGTCGGGCAGGCCTTCAATCTCCAGGATGCGGCCCGAAAACGCGTTGATCTTGCCCTGCTTGGCGACGGTCAACAGCCCGGCCTTGATCGCGTACAGCGGAATAGCGTGCACCAGGTCGCGCAGCGTGACACCGGGCTGCATCGTGCCCTTGAAGCGCACCAGGATCGACTCGGGCATGTCCAGCGGCATCACGCCGGTGGCCGCACCAAAGGCCACCAGCCCCGAGCCCGCCGGAAAGCTGATGCCGATCGGGAACCGGGTATGGCTGTCGCCGCCGGTGCCCACCGTGTCGGGCAGCAGCAAGCGGTTGAGCCAGCTGTGGATGATGCCGTCGCCCGGGCGCAGGCTGACGCCGCCGCGGTTGCTCATGAAGGCCGGCAGCTCGCGGTGGGTCTTGACGTCCACCGGCTTGGGGTAGGCCGCGGTGTGGCAAAAGCTCTGCATCACCAGGTCGGCACTGAAACCCAGGCAGGCCAGGTCTTTCAGCTCGTCGCGGGTCATCGGGCCGGTGGTGTCCTGGCTGCCGACGGTGGTCATACGCGGTTCGCAATAGGTGCCCGGGCGCACGCCCTGCTGGTTGCCGGCGATCACGGGCAGGCCGATAGCCCGGCCCACCATCTTTTGCGCCACCGTGAAGCCGGCCTTGGTGGCGATCGGCGGGGTCGGCAGGCGGAACACCGTGGCCGCGGGCAGACCCAAGAAGTCACGCGCCTTCGCGGTGAGCGAGCGGCCGATGATCAGGTTGATGCGGCCGCCGGCGCGCACCTCGTCAAACAGCACGTCGCTTTTGAGCTTGAACTCGACCGCCAGCTTGCCGTCTTTTTCGATCTTGCCGTCGTAGGGGTAGATGTCGATCACATCGCCCATGTTGAAGGCCGAGACATCGACTTCGATCGGCAGCGCGCCCGAGTCTTCTTGGGTATTGAAGAAGATCGGCGCGATCTTGCCGCCCAGCGTGACGCCGCCAAAACGTTTATTCGGGACGAACGGGATGTCCTTTCCGGTGGCCCAGATCACGCTGTTCGTGGCGCTCTTGCGGCTGGAGCCGGTGCCGACCACATCGCCGACGTAAGCCACCAAGTGGCCCTTGGCCTTCAAGTCTTCGATGAACTGCATCGGGCCGCGCTTGCCGTCTTCCTCGGGCGTGATGCCGGGGCGGGCGTTCTTGAGCATTGCCAGGTAGTGCAGCGGGATGTCGGGGCGGCTCCAGGCGTCCGGTGCGGGCGACAGGTCGTCGGTGTTGGTCTCGCCCACCACCTTGAAGACCGTCACGGTGATTTTTTTGGCCACTTCAGGGCGCGAGGTGAACCACTCGGCATCGGCCCAGCTCTGCATCACGCCCTGGGCGAAGCGGTTGCCGGCCTTGGCTTTTTCGGCCACGTCGTGGAAGAAGTCGAACATCAGCAGCGTCTTCTTCAACGCGGCGGCGGCTTGCGGCGCCACGCTGGCGTCGTCCAGCAACTCGATCAGCGGCTTGACGTTGTAGCCGCCCACCATCGTGCCCAGCAACTCGGTGGCCTTGGCTTTGGAGATCAGGGCCACAGCCAGGTCACCGTGGGCCACTGCCGACAGGAAGCTGGCCTTGACCTTGGCTGCATCGTCCACGCCGGGCGGCACGCGGTGGGTGATCAGGTCGAGCAAAAAGGCGTCTTCGCCCGGGCTTTGCAGGTTCTGGGGGGCCTTGATCAGCTCGATCAACTCGGCAGTCTGCTGGGCAGTCAGCGGCAGCGGCGGGATGCCGAGGGCGGCGCGTTCAGCAACGTGTTGGCGGTAGGCTTGCAGCATCTCGTGGGCTCCTGATGGGGGCGGTGGACGGACAGGGTGATCGGGGGGGCGCCGGCTGCGCCGCAAGATCAGGCGCGGGCAGACATCACGGTCGGCGTCTACGGGTAACTACTGTATTTTATGTCTTATATAAGACTTGCCAAGTGCAATCTTGAGCCGGGCGCCGGGTCTTGGGGGGATTGTGACGCGGTGCAGCATCACCGGGCATGAAAACCTGCGGTGCGGCGCTCGCGCTGCTGCCGGGCGTGGCAAGCCGATTTGCGGGCGAAAAAAAGCCCGCTGCGGGCGGGCTGGGCAGAGCGGTATGCGCCTGGGGCGCCAGGCGCTCAGGCGTTGTCGCGCATCCACTGGGCGGCAAATTCGTCCGAGCGGGCCTGGGCAGTGGCGCCGCTGGTGAACAGCCAGACCAGCGAGCCGGTAGCGAAGAGGAGCGGCACGAGGGCCAGAAACAAGGGGGTCATGGTGGGTGCAGGGGTCTGAGGTTGAGCGCATGCCGGCGGAGGACCCATCGGCAATGCTGCGGTGCAGCATAGCGCGCGGTACGCGCTGCTGCAGGCGAAATCCGTATTAACCCGGATCTCCTGGGGTTTCGGCCGCCTCGGGCTTGACTTGAGCCGGGTTTTTGAGGTTCCCCGGCTGGGTGCCAGCGCACCACAGTCAACGCAGTCACATGGGCCGGCGCCCGCCGGCTGGCGGCTCGGTCAGTGCGGTTGTCGGCGCTTCGGGCGCTTGCTGGGCTTGCGGCGGCACTGGCGGCAATGGCTGCACCAGCGGTGCCTGCGGCGCGGTCAGGGCGACGGCGGCAGCCTCTGCCGCTGCTTTGGCGGCTGCGTTGGCGGCAACCACAGAGGCGATCGGTTCGGTGGACGGATTGGGCAGGTCGGCGGCAGGCGGCATCGCGGCCGCAGGCACGGGCACCGCTGCGGCCGTTGGCAGAATACCCAACGCGTTGGCCGCGTCAGCCACAGCCGCCAGCGCCACGCGCTGCTCGGCATGGGTGCAGGCGTCGACCAGGCGCTGGCCTATGCGTGTATTCATCAGCATCGACTTGGTGGGGATCTGCAGCCAGACGATGCCGGCGGCCGGGTCCTCCAGTCGCACGGCGCCGGTGGTGGTCTCCCGCGGCACCATCCGGTAGCGCTGGTTTTTATAGGCCACACGGAAATAACCGGGCTGGTCGGGATCGGGCAGCACCGTGATGCGCTGGTTGAACTCGCACTGGGCGTCGCCGGTCAGCACCCGGGCGGCGATGCCGAGCTGGGCGTCGTCGATGGCTTCTGCGGTGGCGCTGGCCAGTGCCAGGTCGCTGGCCGCAGATTTCAGGACCTGCCGGGGTGTCGCAGCTTTGGCCTGTCGGATGGGCGGCTTCGGCTTGGCCGCTTTGATCGACCTGGCGGATTGGGCCGATCGGGCCGATTGGGCCGATGGGGCCGATGGGGTCGATTTGACGGTCGCGCTGGGGCGGGTGGCGGCGGCGCGGGGTGTGTCGGGCTTGTCGACGGCAGCCCATGCGCCAGGGCACGAGGCTGTGAGGCTGAGGGCCGCGGCCAGCAGCCAGGTCAGCGGGCACGCAGGCCGGGTGGGGCAAATCGCAAATCGCATGGGTGTGGGTCTGGCGGATCGGGGTCGGTATTGTCGGCCAGACCCGTTTCCGGCGCATGTCTACACTCTGGCCTTTCTGGCTGGGGCGTGCTGATGCCGTGGCCCGCAATGGCCCGCAATGGCTGGTAGTGGCCGAAAGTGGTGGTGCCGAGCGGTGGCCCGAAGCGGTGGCAGCGCTGGCAGTCCACCGACCGGCAGCCAGCGCCCCGCCTTGGCAGTACAGAGGCCCCCGCCTTTATCCGTGGAGCGACCCGATGTCCCGATACAACGCCGTGATTGCCTGGCAACGCGACGGCCAGCCTTTCACCGACCGCCGTTACCGGCGTCAGCACCAGTGGCGCTTCGACGGTGGCGCAGTGGTGGCGGGATCGTCCTCACCGCAGGTGGTGCCCTTGCCGATGTCCGATGCGTCGGCGGTGGACCCGGAAGAGGCTTTTGTCGCTTCGCTGTCGAGCTGCCATTTGCTGTGGTTTCTCGACATCGCCTGCCGCGCCGGCTGGGTGGTGGACGACTACCGCGACGAGGCCAGCGGCGTGCTGGCGCGCAATGCCGAGGGCCGGGCGGCGATGACCGTGGTCACGTTGCGGCCGCAGGTGCGTTTTGCCGGTGATCACCAGCCCGACGCGGCCGAGATCCATCGCCTGCACGAGCGGGCACATGCCGACTGTTTTATCGCCAACTCGGTCAAGACCGATGTGCGCTGTGAGCCGGTGATCCCGCCGGCCTGACCGGTCCACCACCCGCAAGGTCCCGTCGCCGATTTCGACGCAGAACACCCCGACCCGAGACCCCCGATGTACCTGCCCAGCCATTTTGAAGAAACCCGCCCCGCTGTTCTGCAAGCGCTGCTGCGCCAGCACCCGCTGGGCCTGCTGATCACCCAGGACGCGGCGGGCGCGCCGGTGGCCAATGCCATCCCGTTCATGCTGGAGGCCGGGCGCGGTGACTTCGGTACGCTGGTCGGCCACGTGGCCCGCGCCAACCCGGTCTGGCAGCCGCCCGCTGCGGGGCGGGCCGTGCCCGAGGCACTGGTCGTCTTTCAGGGCCCGGACGGCTATATCTCGCCCAACGGTTACCCCAGCAAGGCCGAGCATGGCAAGGTGGTGCCGACCTGGAACTATGCCGTGGTGCAGGCGCGCGGCCCGCTGCGGGTGCTGGACGATGCCGCGGCCACACTGGCCCTGGTGACACGGCTGACCGCCCACCACGAAGCGGCCCAGCGCCAGCCCTGGGCCGTGGCCGACGCGCCCGACGACTACATCGAGGCGATGCTGCGCGCCATCGTCTGCATCGAGATCCCGCTGACCCGCCTGGTGGGCAAGTACAAGCTCAGCCAGAACCGCAGCGCGGCGGACCGGGCCGGCGTGGTGGCTAACCTTCAGGCCGGCGCAGCCGCGGCGAGCACGGAGTTTGGCGATACCGACCTGGCCGCCGCCACGGCGCTGGCGCGCTGGATGCTTGCGGCTGGCGAGGGCCGGCCATGACCGCGCCGCTGCTGCCGCTGCCGCCGCTGCGCCTGGCCGAACTGACCGACGGCGACCGCAGCGCCTGGGAGCCGCTGGCCCGCGGCTACAAGGCCTTTTACAAGACCGAGGTGGACGCCGCAGGCTAGCTCACTTCGGCCGCGGCGGCTTGTTGGCCTTGTCGGGCTGGCTCAACGACCCGGCGCGTAACAAGGCGACCGCGGCCACCACCGAGCGGGCCACGTTTTGCACCTCGTCCTGCACCGCCTGGTCCCGGTCCAGCGCCTCGTGGCTGTTGAAGTAGGGCTCGAAGTAGCCGATGTAGCGGTCCAGCTTGGCGCTGGCGCCCGCGTCGATCAAGCCCATCCACTCCAGCCAGTCGCTCAGGTTGCGCCGGTGCACTTCGACGCCGGCCACGTCGCCATGCACCACCACGCCGTAGGCCCGGCCGGCCAGGTGCTTGGGATAGTCCCAGCCCTCTTGCTCGATCTGCTTGGCCTCGGCCACCTTCTTGCCGTGGGTGCTGGTGGGGTCGGGGTTGCCGCCGTCGGCACACACCAGGCGGTCGATCATCAATTTCAGCGGGCTGGGCGACTGGTACCAGTAGGTGGGTGCCAGCAAGATCACGGCGTGTGCGGCCACCCAACGCGGGTAGATCTCGGCCATCCAGTCGTGGGTCTGGGCCAGCGCATGGTTGGGGTAACAGCTGCAAGGCCAGTGGCACAGCGGCATCGCGCTCGACACGCAGCCCTTGCAGGGGTGGATGTTGCGGCCGTACTCCGAGGTGACCCCGCTCAGGTCCAGCACATCCGCCTCCAGGCCGGCGGCCTGCACCACCTGCTGCGCGATCTCGGTCAGGCGCCAGGTTTTGGAGATCTCGCCCGGGCAGGTGCCGTCATTGCGGGCGCTGCCGCAAACCAGCAAGACCCGGGACCTGGTCGCCGGCTGGCCCCAGGCCAACTGGGCCTGGTCAACCGCCTGCCGGGTGGCCAGCCAGTCCAGCGACAACGCGTAGGCGGGGTCGGCGTAGCCAGGTCCGGCAGGGCGGGTCAGCGGCGCCTTGCGGCCCTCGCTGTAGGCCTGCCAGGCGATGTCTTCCAGGCGGGCGATGGCCGCTGCCTCACTGGCAAACGCCGGGTCGATGAAGCTGGCACGGTAGCGATCGCCAAAAGCCTGCCGGGTGAGGGTTGCAGGCGCTTGGCCTTTGCGGATCTCGATCATTGGGGTTTCTCCAGCCCTACAGCGCCTCAGGCGTCGGCATCGCGGCTTAGCACATCCCCGTGTGCGGGGGCTTGCTGGTCCAGCCCGCGGTCTGGCGACTCGGCGGTTTGCTGCGGGTTGGTGCCCGGGGCCACCAGCTCCTCGACGATCAGCATGCCGTAGTGCTGGGCCCGTGTGGCGCAGCAGCGGGCTGCCACGTCGGCAGCGCGCTTTACCTGATCGTCATGCGGCGTGCTGACGACCACAAAGCTCTGCCCCTCCAGCGCCAGCGCCAGGTGGGCCTTGACCAGGTTCAGGTCCTGTCCCAGTGAGGCCATCGCGCTGGCGTTGACGATGTCCTGCTCGGCCTGGGCCTGCATCTGCGACGGGGTGTAGCGTGACAGGTCTGCGTCGCTGAAACCGGCACCGTGCAGCGCCGCGACGGCGTCATCCGACTGGGCGGCCGTGGCGAACGACATCAACACGTGGTCCACCGGCTTGAAAACGCCGAACGACGTGGGGTGGGGATGCATGGGCATGGTGGGTGTGCTCCTGGAGCGGCTGCGATCGATGGCTGCAGCCTGCCCGGTGCGCTGCTGCTGAGTCGGTGCGGCGACGCACATTGCGGGCCAACGCACAGACCCCCTGCCCGCCATCAACGGTGCTGGTCTGCGGATTGAGTGATTTCGGGGCACCCGAAAGCGTGCGGCGGCACAGAGGGATCCCCGCCTGACCGACAAGGCGACGCTGCCAAACGTGGCGCCTGTCCTACAGGCGCTCGGGCAACCGGATGACGCCATCGCTGCCGTCCGGGCCGTAAAACAAGGACTCACCGGCACCTGCCGATCCCCTCCACGTTTCCCAGGAGATGTCCATGATCCCGCCCTCCGCCACGCCGACAGGCATCAAACCGGTTGACGACGACCTTGCCGCGCAGGCCCATCCGGGTCATGGCATTCCCTCGCAGGATCCGTCTTCTGCGGCGCAGTTTCGGTTGCAACCCGAGGAAGCCGAGCGCGAAGCCAAGTCGGTGTTCATGGGTGGCGGCGTGGTCGCCGGTATGGCGACCGGTGCGGCCGTCGGCGTCGCAGTGGCCGGCCCGGTGGGCGTGGTGGTGGGCGGCACGCTGGGTGCCGTTGTCGGCGCACTGGGCGCCGCCGCCGCGGGCGCCGCGGTGAAACCGGAAGTCCCCCCTGGCGCCGACACAGCGCCCGAGGACACGGTCCGCCTGAAATCCGGAGCCAGCGCGAGCAATGGGCGGTCGACCGCATAGGTGAACAAGGTGATGGCGGCCTCACCAGCGGCAATCTGGACCGCCTTGACAGCCAAGCCAACCTGACGGGAGGCGCGACAGCCTCGGACACTGCGCGCCCAGCCGACTACGAGAAGAACTGGGCGTCAGTACCCGTCCACCTGACGGTTGAAGCCGGCCGACGACGCGGTCCACCCCTGGCGGACGAGGGCCACGCGGACGACTTCGACGCCGCGCTCGCCCCGCTTGCCGTCATCGGCGGCAAGCACCGCGGGCAGCAGATCGCAAGCACCGCCGGGCAGGTTCTGGTCCCGGCATTTGTTCGCTGTAGTCTGCTGCCGCGCTTTAACGCTGGCTTCACCCAGCGCTCATGCCGGCCTCATCGCACCCCGCCAGACTCGGTTCATCGCTTGGGGCATACCGCCCCCTCAAGGAGCAGACCGACATGCGCAATCTCTTCAAACCTCTGGGCTGGGCGCTGCTGGGCGGCGGCGTGGCCGTGATGACCACTGCTAGCGCCATCGACCTGCCGTGGTTCCACAAGGACAAACCGGCCGCCGCGGCGGTGTCGCCGTTGACACCAGTGGCTGCCGCCGTGCAGCAGGCGCCGCTGCCGCCGCTGCCGCCTGGCAACGCACCCAACTACCGCGCCATCGTCCAGCAGTACGGGCCGGCGGTGGTGGGGGTGACGGTCGAAGGCCTGCACAAGACCACCGGCGAAGAAGCCGAAGCCATGGCCGACCAGCAGCGCAACGACCCGATGTACCGCTACTTCCGCGGCATGCCCGGCTTTCCGGGTGCTGGTCACGGCCAGGGCCCGGCGCCCGACCAGCCGTTCAAGGGCCAGGGCTCGGGCTTCATCGTCTCGGCCGATGGCCTGATCCTGACCAACGCCCACGTCGTGAAGGACGCCAAAGAGGTGACCGTGCGCCTGGCCGACCGCCGCGAATATGCTGCCAAGGTGCTGGGCAGCGATGCCGCCACTGATATCGCGGTGCTGCGCATCAACGCCCAGGGCTTGCCCACGGTGCGGCTGGGCGACCCCAAGCTGCTGCAGGTGGGCGACCCGGTGCTGGCCATCGGCGCGCCCTATGGCCTGGAGCAGACCGCCACCGCCGGCATCGTCAGCGCCAAGGGCCGCTCGCTGCCGGGCGACACCGCCGTGCCCTTCATCCAGACCGATGCAGCCGTCAACCCCGGCAATTCGGGCGGCCCGCTGTTCGATGCGGCCGGCAACGTGGTGGGCATCAACGCCCAGATCTACTCGCGCACCGGGGGTTTTCAGGGCGTGAGCTTTGCGATCCCGGTGGACGTGGCGATGCGGGTGCGCGACCAGATCGTGGCCACCGGCCAGGCCCAACATGCACGGCTTGGCGTGATGGTGCAGGACCTGACCCAGCCGCTGGCCGAGAGCTTTGGCCTGCCCAAGCCCGATGGTGCGCTGGTGGCCCAGGTCGAGCCCAAGAGCCCGGCGGCGGCGGCGGGCCTGAAGTCGGGTGATGTGATCCTGCGGATCGACGGTGAGCCGATGATCCAGGCCGGCAGCCTGTCGGCCCGCATCGCCCAGTCGCTGCCGGGTGAGCGCATCAAGCTGAGCGTCTGGCGCGGCCAGAAAGCCCAGGACCTGGAGGTCACGCTAGGCCGCGCCGGTGCCGATGGGGCGGCGCAGGCCAATGCCAGCGGCGGCGCTGACGAGGCCACCGGCGGCGCCCGCCTGGGCCTGGCGCTGCGGCCGCTGACCCGTGACGAGCGCAGCCAGTCGCAGCTGGAGCACGGCCTGGTGGTGCAACAGGCCCAAGGGGCTGCCGCCAAGGCCGGGCTGTCGCAAGGCGACGTGGTGATGGCGATCAACGGCATGCCGGTCAACACGGTTGACGAGTTGAAGCGGGTGCTGGCCAGCAAGCCCAAGAGCGTGGCGCTGCTCGTGTGGCGCGATGGTGAGCGGCTGTTTGTGCCGGTGCCGCTGGGTTAGGGCCGGCGCGCTGTGCGGGTCTGGGCCTGCCCGGTCAGGGATTGTCGCCGTCCGAAATGAGCGAGCGGCTCTCACCGTCGCCCACCCAGGCCTGCATCAAGGTGTAGGCCACCGCCAGCACCACCGGGCCGACAAAGATGCCGACCAGGCCAAAGGCGAGCAAGCCGCCGATCACGCCGCCAAAGATCAGCAGCAGCGGCAGGTCGGCACCCATGCGGATCAGCATCGGCCGCAAGAAGTTGTCGAGCGTGCCGACCACGCCGGTCACCACCAGCAAGAAGGTGCCCCAGCCGTTGTCGCCGCTCCAGTACAGCCAGGCCACGGCCGGCAGCAACACCAGCACCGGCCCGATCTGTGCCAGGCAGCAGATGAACATCAGCACCGTCAGCAGGCCTGCATACTGCACACCCGCAATCGCCAGGCCGATGCCGCCCAGCACCGACTGCACCACCGCGGTGACACCCACACCCAAGGCCACGCCGCGGATCGCCTGGCCGGCCAGTACCACCGCCGCCTCGCCGTGCACCCCGCCCAGTCGCCGGCCCACACGCAGCAGCGCAACGGCGGCGGTTTCGCCGTCGGCGTACATCAATGCAGACAGCAGCACGATCAGCAGCACCTGCACCAGCAGCCCGCCCACCGTGCCCACTTCACCGACCAGCCAGCGGGTGGCCTGGCCCACATAGGGCGTCAGCTTGGCCATCACGCCGTCGGGTCCGGAGGCGGCGGTCTCGGTCCAGAACACGTCGATCTTGGGACCTACAAAGGGCAGCGACGACAGCCACTCCGGCGCCACCGGCATGCGCAAGGTGGCCAAGCGCCTGGCCATGTCGACGATCTCGTCCGAGTAGTCGATCAAGGTGACGATGCCCAGCGTGAACGGCACCACGAACAGCAACACCAGCGCCAGCGTCATCACCACCACGGCCGGCAGCCGACGTCCGCCGAAGCGGCGCTGCAGCTGGCGCAACAGCGGCCAGGTGGCGACGACGATGGTGGTGGCCCAGATCGCCGGGCCGATGAAGGGCCGCAAGATCCAGAACGCCGCCAGGATCAGGCCGGCGATGAACAACACGCCCAGTGTGTTGCGGGCCAGGTCGGTGCGCGGCTCAAGCATGTTGTGGCACCTGCGTCGAAAGCGGGGACTGCGGCACGGTGCGGCGGCCTGGCATCGGAGGGGGGCTGCGGTGTCGGGTCATGGAGGTTCCGGTTTTGGCCGGATTGTGCCCGTGGGCCAGGCGTCCGCCCTACCTGCGCACCCGCCCGACGTCAGCCGCTGCAGCGGGCCGGCGCAGGCATCAACGGTCCGGCAGCTGGTAGGCCAGTTGCAGCATCAGCGCCGAATTGCCGAGCAGCGTGAACTGGGCCGAGAACTTTTCGCTCAGCTGGTAACCCAGCGACGGGATCACCACCGGCGACAGGCCCTTGTAGTTCAGCGGCACTTTGCGGTTGTAAGGGGCGACATAGCCGTACACCGGGCCGACCGTCCATTGCCAGTACCATCGATCGGCGCCCAAGGGGGCCAGGTAGCGCTGGCCCCATTGCACGGTGACGCAGGGCTGGCCGAAGGAGTTGCTGAACACGGCGCCCGAGACGACCGTGCCGTCGGCGTCCACCTTCGAGATGCCCAGCAAGCCGACATTCTTGTGCTCGCTGCTGGGCGTGAAATGCAGCGTGAGCGGGCTGAGATTGAGCTCGACCAGGTCCAGCGTCGGCTGCTGGGCGTGGGCGTGGGCGGGTACGGTCAGCAACAGGGCCGGCAGCGCCAGCCCCAAGACGGTCAACAAACGCGGGAAAACCATTGAAACTCACTCAGACCAGTCGAACATGAACCCGCGCACACAGACGGGCCTGTGGCGTGGAGGCTTGAGCCGGCTGCTGCTGACGGCAAGCTTGGTGGCGCTTGCCGGGCTGTCGGGCTGTGCCTGGCTGGACGTCAAGCAGCGCGGCTGGATCTACCGGCCGACACCCGGACTGCTCAGCGACTGGCAGCCGATCACCGCGGCCGACGAGGCGATCTGGCTGTTGCGGCCGGCCGACCAGGCCGGTGAGCCGCCGCAGCGCCTGCGCGCTATCTGGGTGCCCAGCGGGGTGACAAGCGTGGCGCCCAGCGGGGCGGTGGGCAGCGTTGCGGGTGCCGGCACCGCCGCACCCAGTGTGTTGTACCTGCATGGCACCTTTCGCAATCTGTTTCAGAACCGTAGCAAGATCGCTGCCATCCATGCGGCGGGTTTCTCTGTGCTGGCGGTGGACTACCGAGGTTGGGGCGAGAGCTCGGCGGCGCTGCCGTCCGAGGCCAGCATCGTCGAAGACGCCGAACTCGCCTACGCCGAATGGCAGCGCCGGGTGCCCGATCCGGCGGCGCGGATTCTATTTGGACATTCGATGGGCAGCGGCGTGGCGGTTGAACTGGCGCTGCGCCACCGTGCGCCGGCGGGCTATGCCGCGCTGGTGCTGGAGTCGGCCATGACCTCGATGCCCGACATCGCCCGCGACCAGGGCGTACTGGGCAGCATCGCCGCCTGGCTGACGACCCAGCAATTTGCGTCGATCGACAAGATCGACCAGATCAGCGCGCCCAAGTGGTTTCTCAGCGGCACGGCCGACAACACCGTGCCGTCGCGCCAGACCGAGCGGCTCTACCGCGCGGCCCACGACCCGCGGCAGCTGGTGCTGTTCGAGGGCGGCAGCCACAGCGGCCTGGCGGCCGAGTTCGAGGACCGCTACCGCGCCGTCTGGCGGGATGTGGCCGCGGTGGTCCAGGGCCGGCCGC
>JBBRZR010000068.1:0-14976 GCA_038236495.1 Burkholderiales bacterium | reverse complement strand
GGGGGCTTCATATCAGTACCGCCCGGCCGCCCGAAGGTACTGAGACGCCCCCTCGGGGGGCAGCGAACGAAGTGAGCGTGGGGGCTTCATATCAGTACCGCCCGGCCGCCCGAAGGTACTGAGACGCCCCCTCGGGGGGCAGCGAACGAAGTGAGCGTGGGGGCTTCATTTCAGAGCGAGCCCTTGGTGGACGGGATCACGCCGGCCGAGCGGGCGTCGGGTGTCAGCGCCATGCGCAGGGCACGGCCGAAGGCCTTGAACACCGTCTCGGCCTGGTGGTGGGCGTTGTCACCCTTCAGGTTGTCGATGTGCAGCGTGCACAGCGCGTGGTTGACAAAGCCCTGGAAAAACTCAAAGGTGAGCTGGGTATCAAAAGCGCCGACCATGCCGGACTTGAACGGGATGTCCTGGTGCAGGCCGGGCCGGCCCGAGAAATCAACCACCACCCGGGACAGCGCCTCGTCCAGCGGCACGTAGCTGTGGCCGTAGCGGGTGATGCCGCGTTTGTCGCCCACCGCCTGTGCGACCGCCATGCCCAGCGTGATGCCCACGTCCTCGACGGTGTGGTGGCCGTCGATATGCAAGTCGCCCTGGCATTGGACGTCGATATCGAATAAGCCGTGCCGCGCCACCTGGTCGAGCATGTGGTCGAAAAAGCCGATGCCGGTGGCAAATTGGCCCTGGCCGCTGCCGTCCAGGTTGACTCGCACCCGGATCTGGGTTTCTTTGGTGTTGCGTTGCACCTCGGCAATGCGGTCTGCGGGTGGGTTGGCCATGGGTGCTTTCAGGGGATCAGTGAACGGGGCGGCAGCTGGCGTTGTCACAGGCTGGCGGCCAGTGCGGCCAAAGTCAGCTTATTTTCCTCGACCGTGCCCACCGTGATGCGCAGGCAGTTGGCCAGCAGCGGATGCATGGCCGAGACATTCTTGACCAGCACGCCGCGTTGTTTCATGCCGGCAAAGGCGGCGGCGGCATCCGGCACCCGCGCCAGCACCATGTTGGCCTGGCTGGGGTAGGGCCGCACGCCGGGCATTTCGGCCAGTTGGGCCAGCAAGAGCTCGCGTTCGCTGCGGATCAGCGCGGCCTGGCGGCGGTATTCAGCCACATGCTCCAGCGCAAACAGGCCGGCCTCGGCGTTGAGCACGCTGATGTTGAAGGGCGGGCGCAGCTTGTCGATCTGATCGATCAGCGCGGTGCGGCCCATCAGGTAGCCGATGCGCACCCCCGCCAGACCAAACTTGCTCATCGTGCGCATCACCAGCACGTGGGGGTGGCGGCGCAGCCGGTCCATCGAGTCGCGTTCGGCAAAGGGCTGGTAGGCCTCGTCCATCACCACCAGGCCGTGGTGGCGGCCCACGGCGTCGATCAGGCGCTCAATCACGCCGTCGTCCCACAGGTTGGCGGTGGGGTTGTTGGGGTAGGCCAGGTAGAGCAGGGCGGGTTTGTCGGTGGCTATCGCGGCCAGCATCGCGGCCTCGTCCAGCTCGAAGTCAGGCGTCAGCGGCACGCCGACAAAACGCACGCCCTGCAGCGCGGCCGACAGCCCGTACATCACAAAGCTGGGCAGCGGCGACATGAACACCGCACCCGGCAGCGCGCAGGCTAGGCTGAGCAGCGTGATCAGCTCGTCCGAGCCGTTGCCCAGCATCAGCGCGTTGCCCTCGGGCAGACCGGCATGCTCGGCCAGCGCGGCTTTCAGATCGTCGCCGCGCTCGGCCGGGTAGCGGTTGATCGCCACCCGGCCCAGGCGCTCGCCCAGCGCCTGCTGCAGCACCTCGGGCAGGCGGTAGGGGTTCTCCATCGTGTCGACCTTGACCAGGCCGGCACTGGGTTGCACGGCATAGGCGTGCAAGCCCTGGATGTCGGGGCGGATCACGCGCTTCATGCAGACGTCAAGTGGGGTCATGGTGCGGGTGGGTCAAGGGTTTCAGGCCCGACGGTGAAGGGGTTGATGAGGTGCACGCCGTCGATCTGCTGGCCGTGCGGCAGGGCGTCGGTCAGCAGGCTGTCGCAGCCCTGCTGCTGCGCGGATGCAATGATCAAGGCATCCCAGAAGCCGAGCTGGTAGCGGGCTTCTATCGCCCAGGCTGCCTCGACCGTCGGGTGGTCGATCGCCCAGGGCCGCCAGTTCTGGTAGCGCCTCACCTCGGCGCGGGCGTCGCCGGCCGACACTGCCGACGGAAACCTCTGGCGTGCCTGCAGGTAGAACTCGTTGAGCACCTGGTGGCTGAGGCGGCCACAACGCCGCGCCCAGCACGCAGCCAGCCAGCGCCGGGCCTGGTCGCGTTTGGCCAGGTCCTGGTCGTCCACCGCATGCAACAGCACGGCCGCATCGACAAAGACGGTACGGCTCATCGCTTGCCTGGCTCGGCAGGGCGCAGGTGCAGATCGCCGCGTCCCGGGTAGCGGCCCTCGGACGCACCGAAGCTGCGGAACTCCAGCGCTTCTCGCATGGCGCGGGCGTAGGCATCGTCGTGTTGCATCTTTTCGGCCAGCAACTCGCCCAGCAGGCGCGACACGCTGGTGTTCTGGCGCGCCGCTTCCATGCGGGCCCACTCGGCCACAGCGTCTTGCATCGTGACAGTCACGTTTTTCATCGGCCCTCCAGCAGTGACCAAATGGTACACGAAGTTCGTGAAACACGAACTTCGTGTTCTCCGGGATGCCGTGGGGCTGTGACGCAGCGCATCGAGCGCAGCGGCGGATTGCGGTCCAATGTGGATAGGGTCCTGACGCCGCTGGCCGGGGCCGACCTTCCACATCACTGTCAGGACAGCTGCGCATGCGCAAAGAATTGGGTTGGGTTTTTTATCGCGGGCCAGTCGCCGCAGCCGCGCTGATCGGCCTGGTGGGCTGCAGCTCGGCGCCGCCGGGCCCGCCATTGCCCACCGTGGCGGCGGTTGATCTGGACCGGTACCTGGGCACCTGGTACGAGATCGCGGTGGTGCCCAATCGGTTTCAAAAGCAGTGCGTGACCGACACCCAGGCGCGCTACCGCTTGCAGGGCGAGGACATCGAGGTGTTCAACCGCTGCCGCCAGAGCGACGGCACGGTGTCGGAGATCACAGGCATTGCCAAGCCGGTGGCGGGCAGCGCCAATGCCAAGCTGCGGGTGAGCTTTTTCCGGCCGTTCTATGGCGACTACTGGGTGCTGGCGCTGCCGGAGGACTACCGCTGGGTGCTGGTCGGCGAGCCTTCACGCCGTTATGGCTGGGTCTTGTCGCGTACCCCGCAACTGGCGCCGACCGATATGGCCGCTGCGATGGCCCGCGCCGAGCAGCTGGGCTATGCGGCCACGGCGTTCCAGCGCACGCCGCAGACCCAGGCCCTGCCGTGAGCGCATCCCGGGCCTGGGTCCGGGACGCGACCGGCCTTTAGCTGCGGTTGCCGGGCACCGGCATCGGCAGGCCGTTGTTGCCGGGTGCGGTCTGGGGCGATACCGCCGGTGCACGGGTCACCCGCACCTTGCTGCCGGTGGTGACGATGATCACCGGCTCACCGGGCACGAAGCTCTCGGCCCCTTTGGCCTGCACGATGGCACGGCGCTCACCGCTGCGCAGCTGCACCATGATTTCCAGTGATTCTTCTCGGGTGGTGTTGCGCTCGATCACATTGCCCACCACCGCGCCAGCGACCGCGCCCAGCACGCCCACCACCGCGGATTCCCGGCGGCCGCCGACCGACGAACCGGCGATGCCGCCCACCACGCCACCCGCCACGGCGCCTGCGCCGCTTTGGTTGCCTTCGACCGTGACCGGCCGGGTGGACAGCACCGTCGCATCGATCACGCTGGACATGCGCTGGGCATCGTTGCGGCTGATCACGTCGGGGCTGGTGGTGGCGCAGCCCGCCAGCGTCACGGCGAGGGCGGCGCAAACGGCCAGAGCGATCTTGGAATCAAGCATGGTCATCCTTGGTGTGGGGTATGGGTACAACGGTCTGGCGGGGCTGGCCGTTGACGCAGCGGTTTCGAGTGCGACGGCGCGGTCGAGGTTCCGTCGCTTGCCCTCAGCCGGGTGTGAAGTTGGGTAAATCCGGGTTGGCATGTAGCGCGGCCCAAGCGGTCAGAGGCGCATGTGTTGCTCAGCGCGCCAGCAGCACGTCGACCTCGGACACCGGCGCGGCCTGGTGACCCCACGCCGTACGCAGCCAGGTGACCAGTGCGGCCAGCTCGGCATGGGACAGGTCGAAGGCCGGCATGCCGTAGGGCCGCGGGTTGGCGTCGGTGGCGGGCGCAAAGCCACCGCGGGTGATCGCCAGCACCAGGTTGCGCGGATTGGCCATGGTCACCGCCCGGTTGCCGGCCAGCGCCGGGTAGATGCCGGGCGCGCCCTGGCCTTGGGCGCCGTGACAGTCAGCGCAGTGGCGGGTGTAGAGCTGCTGGCCCTGCGCCAGGGTTTCGGCCGGGCGGGGCCCGGTCCAGGGCGGCGCGGCCGACGCCGGTGCCGGCAGGCTGGCCAGGTAGCGCGCCATCGCCCGCACGTCGGGCTCACTCAGGTGCTGGGTGCTGCCGGCCACCACCTCGGCCATCGGGCCCATGACGCTGGCGCGCCCGTTGATGCCGGTCTTGAGCAGTTGCACGACCTCGTCAGCCGACCAGCCCGATACGCCGGCCTCGGCCGGGTCGGCCAGCGACGGCGCGTACCACTGCTGCGCGGCCAAGGTGCTGCCGGCATCGGCATCGGCCAGGCCGCCGGCACCGCCCAACAGGTTGCGGCTGGCATGGCAGGCGGCGCAGTGGCCCAGGCCGTTGACCAGGTAGGCGCCGCGGTTCCAGTCGGCGCC
This sequence comes from Burkholderiales bacterium, assembly GCA_038236495.1. GTDB lineage: Bacteria > Pseudomonadota > Gammaproteobacteria > Burkholderiales > Burkholderiaceae_C > Pseudaquabacterium. Next base: position 10,191 of record JBBRZR010000068.1, on the reverse strand, counting down.
GTGTTGGGCATCGGGCACAAACGGCGTGGGGTTGAAGTACAGCGCACGCCACACGGCCAGCGCGGCCTGGCTGTTGTAGGGCCAGCGCAGCGAATGCGGCCGGTTGGTCTGGGCGACCGGTTGCAGGCTGCGCAAGAAGGACCACAGCGCGTTGGCATCTTCGGTCGTGACCTGGCTGAAATGGGGGTATGGGAACGCCGGATACAGCAGGCGCCCATCGCGTGAGCGGCCGTGGCGCAGCGCACGCCGGAACTCGGCCGCGCTCCAGCGTCCCAGCCCGGTGTTGGCATCGGGTGTGAGGTTGCCGGCGTACACGCTGCCGAAGGGTGTGGCGATGGCGCGGCCGCCGGCATAGGCCAGGCCGCCCGGGGCCGTGTGGCAGGCCGCGCAATTGCCGGCCCGCGCCAGGTAGGCGCCTTGCGCGACGGCGCTGGCCGCGGCACGCGCGGCAGCATCGGGTTTATCGACAACCGCTGCCGGTGGGTCGGGCAACAGGGCTTCTTCGCCCTGGACATTGCGCCAAACCACGACGGCGGCCAGCACGGCCAGCACCAGTAGGCAGGCGGCCAGCCCTTTGATCGCGCGGCTCATGGTGGCGGATGGTCCACGCTGCCGCAGGCCAGAGGTGCTTTGGTGGCGGTGGGACCAGCGGCCGGCATCACCGCGGCCAGGCCGGCGGGCACCGGCTGGGCCGCCAGCCAGCCGGCCACCGCGCTGGCGTCGTCGGGGCCCAGTCGGCGGGCAATGTCGGCCATGCAGTCGGGTGCGGTGGCGTGGCGCTGGCCGGTTTGCCAGGCGCCGAGCTGGGCGATCAGGTAGTCGCGCGGCAGGCCCAGCAGGCCAGGCACCGCCGGCAGTGTGCCGCCCAGTGCGCTGCCGTGGCAGGCGCTGCAGGCGGGCAGGCGGCGCGCCGGGTCGCCGTCGCGTGCCAGCAGGGCGCCGCGTGCCAGCAGCGCGGCGGCCACCGGCGCCGCCGGCACGGCGGCGTGGGGCAGGTCCAGCGCGGCAAAGTAGCTGGCCATCTCGCGCAGGTAGGCGTCGCGCTGGTGTGCCAGCAGGCCGGCCATCGCGCTGTTGCTGCGCCGGCCGTCGCGAAAATTGAGCAGCTGCTGGTAGAGGTAGCCCGCGGGCTTGCCGGCAATGCGCGGCAGGTAGCCCTCGCGGCTGGCGCGGCCCTGGGACCCGTGGCAGGCCGTGCAGGGTTGCAGGCGCTGGGCCAGGGTGTCGGGCACCACCACCGGGGCGGCGGGCGGCGTCGCGGCCAGCGCTTCAGCGGACAAACACACCAGCGCTGCCGCCAGAACGGCCTTCAAGGCGGCCACCAACATGGCCACCAACGCGGCCACCAACGCGGCCACCAATACGGCCGCTCGGGTACCGGCCGCGACGCCGGTCAGCCGGTTGACGACGGACGCTGCGTTTCTCTGCGTCGCTGCACGCGTGACGCGCTGCATCAACCGTGCAGGCGGCTGGAGCGCGGCACGCTGGCGAGCAGAAACTCCATCTGGTCGGCCACGATGCGGCGCCCGCGCAGGATCATGTCCTCGTGCAGGCTGGGGGTGTAGGGCAGGTAGAGCAGGCTCATGCGGGCTTCTTCGGGTAGGCGGTTGCCTTTGCGGCCATTGCAGGCCTTGCAGGCGGTGATGCAGTTCATCCAGCTGTCGCGCCCACCGCGCGAGGTCGGGATGATGTGCTCGCGGGTCAGGCTGTCGAAGCCGGCGCAATTGCCGCAGTAGGCGCAGATGTGGCGGTCACGTTCAAAGAGCTTGGGGTTGGTCATGGCCGGCGCCGCCCGCCAGGCCCGGCTGGGGATGATGCCGCGCACCGCGATGATCGAATGCACCTCGATGCGCGACTGCAGCCCGGTGCTGCGCTGGATGCCGCCGCGCAGCACCTGGCAGGTGCGGCCCAAGGTCCAGGCCACGCCGTCGCAGGCATACAGCACAGCGGCCTCGCGGGCAGTGATCCACGCTTGCGGCCGACCGGACACATCGAGTTGCAACACGTCCACGGAAACATCCTCCACGAATCGAGGCTTGAGCGTACTTCATTCGGCTCAAGCGCTTCAACCCGGGCCCTGCGACGGCTTCTTGCGGCCCCTGCGGCCGGTCGGGCCTCGCCGGTCGGCTTGCGCGCCATCGGCGTGAAGTAGTCGCCATCGCCTAGAAAAAGCCGACAGAGAAAGCGGCACGGTCGCTGCAGATTCTGCAAAATAGCACGACCGTTCGTTTCATTCTGAAGCCCAACTTGACCGCCACCACTTTGAATCCGGCGCCTGCCCGTCCAGCAGCGCGCAGCGCTTCACGGGCCTTGCACAAGGGCCAGCAGACCCGCGCCGCCATCCTGGAGGCGGCGCTGGCCCAGGCTTCGCACATGGGGCTGGAGGGTTTGTCCATCGGTGCGCTGGCCGAGCTCACCCACATGAGCAAGTCGGGCGTGTTCGCCCATTTCGGCTCGCGCGAGGAGTTGCAGATCGCGGTGATCCGCGAGTACCACGCCCGGTTCGAGGAGGAGGTGTTCTTCCCCGCTGTCAGCGAAGCCCGGGGCCTGCCGCGCCTGCGCGCCTTGTTCGACCGCTGGGTGCGGCGGGTGTCGGTCGAGCTGGATTCGGGCTGCATCTACATCAGCGGCGCAGTGGAGTTCGACGACCGGCCCGGCCCGGTGCGCGACGCGCTGGCGTCGATGGTGCGGGCCTGGCAGGCGGCATTGCAACGTGCCATCAGCCTGTCGATCGAGGCCGGCCACCTGCAACCCGACACCGATGCGCTGCAGATGCTGTTCGAGATCCACGGCCTGATCCTGGCGCTGCACCACGATGCCCGTTTTTTGCGCCTGCCGGGTGCGGTGGACCGGGCCAGGCGCGCCTTCGACCGCATCGTGCAGTTCTACCTGATGACCACGCCGGCGCCCGGCCAGTTGCTGCCAGCGCGTTGAACGTCCCACCGTTTTAGTTCAGTTTTAGCTTTTTTCATTTTCTTGGCCCAGGAGCGCTCCCATGCCCCAGTACACCCCCCCTTTGCGTGACATGCAGTTCCTGTTGCACGAGGTGTTCGACGCCGCAGCCGTGTTCAAGCAGCTGCCCGCCCATGCCGAGGTCGATGTCGACACCTTGAACGCGGTGCTGGAAGAAGGTGGCAAGTTTGCCGCCCAGGTCACCGCGCCGATCAACCTGTCGGGCGACGCCGAGGGCTGCACGCTCGACACCGCCCGCCATGCCGTCACCACGCCGCAAGGCTTCAAAGATGCCTATGCCCAGTACGTGGCGGGCGGCTGGCCGGCGCTGAGCTGCGACCCGGCTTACGGCGGGCAAGGCCTGCCGCTGACGCTCAACCTCTGCCTCTACGAGATGTTGAACTCGGCCAACCAGGCCTGGACCATGTACCCGGGCCTGTCGCACGGCGCTTACGAGGCGCTGCACGTCCACGGCACGCCCGAGCAGAAAGCCACCTTCCTGCCCAAGCTGACCACGGGCGAGTGGACCGGCACGATGTGCCTGACCGAGTCCCATTGCGGCACCGACCTGGGCCTGCTGCGCAGCAAGGCCGAAGCGCGGGGCGACGGCAGCTACGCCATCACCGGCGAGAAGATTTTCATCTCGGCCGGCGAGCACGACCTGGCCGCCAACATCGTGCATCTGGTGTTGGCCCGCCTGCCCGACGCACCGGCCGGCAGCAAGGGCATCTCGCTGTTTGTCGTGCCCAAGTTTTTGGTCAAGGCGGACGGCAGCGTCGGTGAGCGCAACGGCCTGTATTGCAGCGCCATAGAGCACAAGATGGGCATCCACGGCAATGCGACCTGCCAGATCGTGCTGGACGGTGCCATCGGCACGCTGGTGGGGGCGCCGCACAAGGGCCTGGCGGCGATGTTCGTGATGATGAACGCGGCCCGCCTGGGCGTGGGCAACCAGAGCCTGGGCCTGACCGAAGTGGCCTACCAGAACGCGGTGGCCTATGCCCGCGACCGCATCCAGATGCGGTCCTTGTCGGGCCCCAAGGCGCCCGACAAACCCGCCGACCCGATCATCGTGCACCCCGACGTGCGCAAGATGCTGCTGACCGCCCGCGCCTACGCCGAGGGCGGCCGGGCGATGTTGATCTACACCTCGCTGCAGCTCGACGTGCTGGTGTCGACCGACGACGAAGACGAACGCCGCGATGCCGAAGACACGGTGGCGCTGCTCACGCCCATCATCAAGGCCTTCATCACCGACAACGGCTGGATCGCCACCTCGCACTGCTTGCAGGTGCTGGGCGGTCATGGCTACATCCATGCCAACGGCATGGAGCAGTTTGTGCGGGATGCCCGCATCAACATGATCTACGAGGGCACCAACACCATCCAGAGCCTGGACCTGCTGGGCCGCAAGGTGCTGGGCGACAACGGCGCCAAGCTCAAGAAATTTGGCAAGCACATTGCCGAGTTTGTCGAGAACGAGGGCACCGACGAGGCGATGCAGGAGTTTGTCAACCCGCTGGCCGACCTGGGCGACAAGGTCACCAAACTGACCACCGAGCTGGGCATGAAAGCCTTCGGCAATGCCGACGAGGTGGGCGCGGCAGCGGTGGATTACCTGCGGGTAGTGGGCCATTTGTGCTTTGCCTATTTCTTTGCCCGTATGGCGCGGGTGGCACTCGACCAGCAGAAAAAGGGTGACAAGGCGGCCGATCCGTTCTACACCGCCAAGCTCGCCACCGCCAGGTTCTACTTCGCCAAGCTGCTGCCGGAGACGGCCACGCTGATCCGCACCGTACGCGCTGGCTCAGCGCCGCTGATGGCGCTGGACGAAGCCCTGTTCTGATCAACCCAAGGAGACACCCATGAAAAAGACATTCATCGCGCTGGCGCTGGCCGCTGCCGCAGGCGCCGTGCTGGCCCAGTCCACCCCGGTGGGCCTGTGGAAGACCATCGACGACGACGGCAAGACTGAAAAATCGCTGGTGCGCATCGTCGAGGCGGGCGGGGCGGTGAGCGGCACGGTCGAGAAGATCTTCGATGCCGCCAAGGCGGCCGACGTCTGCCAGAAGTGCAGCGACGAGCGCAAGGACAAGCCGGTACTCGGCATGACCATCATCCGCGGCGCCAAGCAAGGTGACGACGGCGTCTGGGCCGGCGGTGACATCCTCGACCCGAACAACGGCAAGGTCTACAAGCTTCACCTCAAGCCGGTGGACGGGGGCAAGAAGCTGGAAGTGCGCGGTTATGTCGGCATGCCGCTGCTGGGCCGCACCCAGACCTGGATCCGCGCCGAGTAGGCCTCGCCGGCGGCACAGGCCGCCATAACCGCCCCCGGCCCAAGCCGGTTTGGTGCCGGCTTCGCGGCTTGGCAGCCCCCTGAATTCAACGGAGTCAACATGAATCGTTTCAACGTCCGCAAGGTGGCTGTGCTCGGCGCCGGCGTGATGGGCGCGCAGATTGCCGCCCACCTGGTCAATGTCGGCGTGCCGGTGTTGCTGTTTGATCTGCCGGCCAAGGACGGCCCCAAAAACGGAGTCGTGCTCAAAGCGCTGGAGGGCCTGAAGAAGCTCAAGCCGTCGCCCATTGGCGTCGCCTCGGACCTGGCCTCGATCCAGCCCGCCAACTACGACGAGCACCTGGACCTGCTGGCCGGTTGTGACCTGGTGATCGAGGCCATCGCCGAGCGGCTGGACTGGAAGCTCGACCTCTACACCAAGATCGCGCCGCACCTCAGCGCCCATGCCATCGTCGCCAGCAACACCTCGGGCCTGTCGATCACCCAGCTGGCTGCGGTGCTGCCGGCAGCTATCCAGCCGCGCTTTTGCGGCATCCACTTCTTCAATCCGCCGCGCTACATGCAGCTGGTCGAGTTGATCCCGGCGCCCAGCACCGGTGCCGCCGTGCTGGACGACCTGGAAACCTTTGTCACCCGTTGCCTGGGCAAGGGTGTGGTGCGGGCCAAGGACACACCCAACTTTGTGGCCAACCGCATCGGCATTGCGGGCATGCTGGGCACGATCAAGGAGGCCCAAAACTATGGCCTGACCTACGACGTGGTCGATGACCTGACCGGCAAGAAGCTGGGCCGCGCCAGCAGCGGCACCTTCCGCACCGCCGACGTGGTGGGCATAGACACGCTGGCCCACGTGATCAAGACCTTGCAAGACAACCTGGGGCCGGACCAGTCGAACGACCCGTTTTACGCCAGCTACGCCACGCCGGCGGCGGTGGCGCGGCTGATCGCCGACGGCGCGCTGGGGCAAAAGTCCAAGGCCGGGTTTTTCAAGAAGGTCGGCAAGGACATCCTGCGCTTCGACTTGGCGGCCAACGACGGCCAAGGCGGCTATGTGCCGGCGGGCGGCAAGGCGGATGCGCTGATCGACCGCATCCTCAAGAAGCCGGCGCCCGAGCGGCTCAAGCTGCTGCGCGAGTCCAGCAACCCGCAGGCCCAGTTTTTGTGGGCGATCCTGCGCAACGGTTTTCACTACGCCGCAGTGCACCTGGCCGAGGTGGCTGATTCGGCCCGCGAGATCGACCTGGCGATGCGCTGGGGCTTTGGCATGAAGCAGGGCGTGTTTGAACTCTGGCAAGAGGCCGGCTGGCAGCAGGTGGCCGGCTGGGTCAAGGACGACATCGATGCCGGCAAAGCGCTGAGCAACGCGCCGCTGCCGCACTGGGTGTTCGAAGGCCCGGTCGCCAAGCACGCCGGCGTGCACCAGCCCGAGGGCTCGTGGAGCGCGGCACACATCCGCTTTGTGGCGCGCTCGACGCTGCCGGTCTACGCCCGTCAGCACTTCCCTGAGTCGCTGGCCGGCGAGGGCAGCAAGCCCTTCAAAACCGCCGGCACCGAGCTCTTCAAGAACGACGAGATCCGGCTCTGGACGCTGGATGGTGAGGTCCTGATCGCCAGCATCACCAGCAAGATGCATTTGATCGGCCCGGGCGTGATCGAGGGCTTGCTCAAGGCAGTGGAGCTGGCCGAGGCGGGTTACGACGGCCTGGTGATCTGGTCGGGCGACGAGCCGTTTTCGGCTGGCGCCAACCTCGAAGCCATGCTGCCCACCTTCATGAAGCTGGGCGCCAAGGGCATAGCGCCGGAGATCAAAAAGCTGCAGGACGCGCTGCTGCGTCTGCGCTACGCCGCCGTGCCCACGGTAGCCGCGATGCGCGGCCTGGCGCTGGGCGGCGGTTGCGAGATCGCGGTGCACTGCGCCAAGCGCGTGGCGCACATGGAAACCTATGTCGGCCTGGTCGAGGTCGGCGTGGGCCTGATCCCCGGCGGCGGTGGCCTGACCTACATCGCGCGCCGTGCGGCGGAAGCGGCAGCCGCCGCCAACAGCACCGACCTGCTGGCCTTTTTGAAGGACGGCTTCCAGGCGGCAGCCACAGCCACGGTAGGCACCAGCGCGCTGGAGAGCCGCAAGCTGGGCTACCTGCTCAAAGACGACGTGATCGTGGCGCACAAGGACGAGCTGCTGTTCATCGCCATCGCGCAGGTCAAGGCGATGGCCGCCAGCAACTGGCGTGCGCCGATCAAGGGCTTGTTTCCGGCGGCAGGCCGCTCGGTCATCGCCACCATCAAGGCGCAACTGGTGGGCCTGCGCGACGGCGGCTTCGTCAGCGCACACGACTTCCACATCGCCAGCCTGATCGCCGACGTGGTGTGTGGCGGCGAGGTCGAGGCCGGCGCGCTGGTCAGCGAGGAGTACCTGATGGCGCTGGAGCGCAAGCACTTCTGCAGCCTGCTGGAACACCCGAAATCGCAGGAGCGCATCATGGGTTTGCTGCAGACCGGCAAGCCGGTTCGGAACTGATCGGAGCACGGAACATGAGCAAACAACTGCAAGACGCCTACATCGTCGCGGCCAGCCGCACACCGATCGGCAAGAGCCACCGCGGTTTTTTCCGTAACACCCGGCCGGACGACCTGCTGGTCTACGCCATCCAGGCGGCGCTGCGCCAGGTGCCGGGGCTCGACCCCAAGGCCATCGAGGACGCCATCGTCGGTTGTGCCATGCCCGAGGGTGAGCAGGGCATGAACATCGCCCGCATCGGCGCGCTGCTGGCCGGGCTGCCCAACTCGGTGGGCGGCATCACCGTAAACCGCTTTTGCGCCTCGGGCTTGAGCGCAGTGCAGATGGCGGCCGACCGCATCCGTGTCGGCGAGGCCGATGTGATGATCGCCGCCGGTGCCGAGAGCATGAGCATGGTGCCGATGTCGGGCAACAAGCCGTCGTTCAACCCTGCGGTGTTTGCCAAGGACGAGAACATCGGCATTGCCTACGGCATGGGCCTGACGGCTGAAAAAGTGGCGCAGCAGTGGAAGGTCAGCCGCGAGGCGCAAGACGAGTTTGCGCTGCAAAGCCACTTGAAGGCGCTGGCGGCTCAGCAGGCCGGCGAGTTTGCTGATGAGATCACGCCGGTTCAGGTGCTGGAGCGCACGCCGCACCTCGCGCTGGGCGAGGCCTTGGGTGAGATCGACATCCGCGCCCGCACCGTCAGCCTGGACGAGGGCCCCCGCGCCGAGACCACGCTGGAAGCGCTGGGCAAGCTGCGTGCGGTGTTTGCGGCCAAGGGCAGCGTGACGGCCGGCAACAGCTCACAGACCAGCGACGGCGCCGGCTGCCTGATCCTGGCCAGCGAGAAGGCCGTCAAGCAGTTTGGCTTGACACCGCTGGCGCGCTTCGTCAGTTTTGCCTCGCGCGGCGTGCCGCCCGAATTGATGGGCATCGGCCCGATCGAGGCCATCCCCGCAGCGCTCAAGAACGCCGGCCTCAGCCTGGCCGACATGGGGTGGATCGAGCTTAACGAGGCCTTTGCGGCGCAGGCGCTGGCGGTGATCAACACCGTGGGCTTGAACCCCGACGTGGTCAACCCGATGGGCGGCGCAATCGCGCTGGGCCATCCGCTGGGCGCCACGGGGGCCATCCGCGCCGCCACCGTGGTGCATGCGCTGCGCCGCCACAAGCTCAAATACGGCATGGTCACGATGTGCGTGGGCACGGGCCAGGGCGCCGCCGGCATCTTCGAGCGGGTCTGAGCCTGACTTGACACAGCCCCGCATCAACAACATCAGGAGACCTGCATGAGCATCCGCACTGCCACCTTCAACAAGGTGCTGACGATCGAGATCGCGCGGCCCGAGAAGAAAAACGCGCTGACCCAGGCGATGTACAGCGCGATGGCCGACGCGCTGGTCGCCGCCAACACCGACGCCGGCGTGCGGGCGGTGCTGATCACCGGCCAGCCCGGTGTCTTCACCTCGGGCAACGACATCGAGGACTTCATGCAGCGACCACCGGCGAGCGGTGAGGGCGCACCGATGCCGCCGGTGATCCGCTTCATGCACGCGTTGTTGGATTGCGAAAAGCCGGTGGTGGCGGCGGTGACGGGTGCGGCGGTCGGCATCGGCACCACGATGCTGCTGCACTGCGACCTGGTCTATGTCAGCGACGAGTCTCGGCTGGCAATGCCCTTTGTCAGCCTGGGCCTGGTGCCTGAGTACGCCAGCAGCCTGCTGCTGCCGGCGCTGCTGGGCCATGTCAAGGCAGCCGAGAAGCTGATGCTAGGCGAGCCGTTTTCCGGCAGCGACGCGGTGGACTGCGGTATTGCCAACGCGGTGCTGCCTGCGGCCGAGGTGGTCAACCACGCCCGGCGCATGGCCGAGCGCTTCAACAACCTGCCGCCGCAGGCGGTGCGCGAGACCAAGCGCTTGATGCGCGAGCCGCAAAAAGCCCGCATCCACGAGGTGATGGCTGCCGAGAGTGCGCTGTTTGGCGCCCGGCTGCGCAGCCCCGAGGCGATGGAGGCTTTTCAGGCCTTTTTCCAGAAGCGCAAGCCGGATTTCAGCCAGTTTTGAGGGCGGCGCCGGTTGCCGTTGCGGCGTTGGCCCGCCATCAGATCCGTCCTGAGCCTACCTGAGTCCACACGAACTTCGCCGACCTTGCGCTGGAGCCGGCGCTGTCGCGTTGCCGCAGGCCGCCGAACTGCCAGCCCGCCGTTGTCTTGGTGGCTCAGTCCTTGGGTACCGGTCTGGGCTTGCCCTGGCCGTCGATCGCCACATAGGTCAGGTTGGCCTCGGTCACTTTGACGCATTGCAGGTTGGCCGGGTTGCGCTCGGCGTAGACCTCGACATGCACGGTGATCGAGGTGGTGCCGACATGAGTGACGCGGGCGTAGAAGCTGACCAGGTCACCCACCGACACCGGCTGCTTGAAGACAAACTGATTGACCGCC
>JBBRZR010000067.1:0-15138 GCA_038236495.1 Burkholderiales bacterium | reverse complement strand
CATCAGCGCGGCCGCGGGCAGGGTCGCTCGCCGCACGGCGGGCAACGGCGCTCAAGTTAGCTGCACACACCTGCGCTGTCCGTGCGCTGCCGAACACTTCCGGCCCCGGGTACGGTCGCCAGTCCGCGTCGCGAGGCCAGCGCACGAATGCGCAGTTCACGGTTGCCCCTGACCGTGCACACCATGCGGCGCCGTCCAGCCTCTCCAACCGTGTGCAGGTCGCGGTGTGTGCAGCAGCGCACTGACGCCGCTGTTCTGTAGGGGTACAACGCTTCGCATGAGGAGTTGCGGCAGAACGCCAGCCCGTGTCGACCGCGCGGCGACCAGCCTTGCACGGACCTGTTTCAATGGAGACACACCATGAAATACCCCCTCTCGCTACGCTGCGCCTTGCTGGCCCTGACGCTGGGCCTCGCCACCCTGCCGGCATGGGCCGATGACCATTGCGATGCGCCGGTGGACCGCTGGCAGTCACGTGAAGCCGTGCGGCAGATGGCCGACCGTCAGGGCTGGCAGGTCCAGCGGCTGAAGATCGACGACGGCTGCTACGAGCTTCGTGGCACCGACGCCCAGGGCCGCGCCTTCAAAGCCAGGATCGACCCGGAGACCCTGAAGGTGCTGAAGCTGAAACTGCAGGACCACCCGCGCGAACGGGACCGCGAGCGTGACCGTGGGCGCGCCACGCCTTAGGCCTGATCGCCGCCGACCGGGCGGTCAGCTCGAATCATTTCCAACCTGGAGAAATCCCATGCACAACCCTTTGTTGACCGCCTTGGCCGCCGCCAGCGCACTGGCCATGTCCACCCTGCCCACCCTGGCGCACAGCCGACAGGTGACACTGACCGCCCAGCTCAAGAACTACGGCGGCGACGGCGCCTACTTGGCCGCCTACCTGACCGATGCCAAGGGCGCCTATGTCCGCACACTGTGGGTGGCCGGCGGCAAAGCCAAGTACCACACGCACCTGTCCGACTGGAAGCGCCTCTCAAGCGGTGACACCAAACGCCTCGCGGGCGTGTCCGGCGCCAGCGTGGGCGCTGGGCGGGCACTCAAGGTCACCGCCGACCTGGCCGATGCACTGATCGATGCGGGATACGAGATCCGCATCGATGCCGCTGCGGAAGACATGCGCGACAGCCCGTCCGAGATCCGTGTGCCGCTGTCTGCCGCCAACGCCGGCAAGCCGCAGGCCGGCAAGCAATTCATCCAGTCGCTGACCTTCCAACTCCAGTAGTGGTCACCCGCATGGGCTGGAAGGATGTACACCGCTGGCTGGGCCTGACGGCGGGCACCCTGGCAGTGGTGTTGGGTCTCAGCGGCGCCATCCTGGCCTTCGACCCGGTGCAGCAGTCCTGGCAGGCCACCGCGGCGCCAAGCGATCTGTCGGTGGCCACGCTGGTGGAGCGGGTGACGCGCAGCGTTCCGGGCGCGCAGGAGATCCGCCGCCTGCCGTCCGGCGGCATCGTGGTGTTCAGCTTTGCTGGCGACCAGGCCCAGGCGACCTACGTGGACCCGGCCAATGGCCGGGTGCTGGGCCCCTGGCAGCCGTCGGCGCTGCCGCGCTGGGTCAAGAACCTGCACCGATCGCTGCTGTTGGGCGACGCCGGGCGCTGGGGTGCGGCAGGCATTGCATTGGGCGTGGGCTTGTTGAGCGTCTCAGGCCTGGTACTGCTGCTGCGCCGCATGGGCGGCTGGCGGCGGCTGGCGGCGCGAGTGCGTGGCTCGCTGGCGCAGCGTATCCACGTTGTCGTGGGCCGGGTGGTGCTGGCGGTGCTGACCCTGACATCGCTCACGGCGCTGACCATGAGCGCCTCGACGCTGGGGCTGGTCGCGCTGGACGCCGGTGCCGAGCCCGAGGTGATGTCCGTGGCCACCGGCCAGGCCGCCCTGCCCGTCGCGCAGCTGGCCATGCTGCAAAGCCTGCCCGTGCAGGATTTGCGCAGGCTGAACTTTCCGGCCGACGCTGACCCCGAGGACACCTGGAAGGTGACCACCGCCCAAGGCGAAGGCTGGATCGACCGCTACGCGGGGCGCACGCTGGCCTGGCGGGACAGCACCCCGGCGCAGCGGATCTACGACTGGGCTTTGGTGCTGCACACCGGCGAAGGCGCCTGGCCCTGGGCAGTTGTGCTTGGGCTGGTAGGCGCCTGCGTGCTGGTGTTCTGGCTGTCGGGCGTCGTCATGTGGTGGCAGGCACGCCAACAGGCGCCCCATATCACCGGCAACAGCCCGCTGGCCCAGGCCGACGTGCTCATCTTCGTCGCCAGTGAAGGCGGCAGCACCTGGGGCTTTGCCCAGACGCTGCAAGACGCGCTGAGACAAGGCGGCCACCGTGTGCACACCGCTGCCCTGGAGAATTTTGAGGCCACGGCCGCCACGCGACAGGTGTTCGTGCTGGCGGCAACCTATGGCGATGGCCAGGCGCCTGCCCATGCCAGCCACGCCCTGGCGCACATCGCCAAGCTCAGCCCCGGCGCCGGCGCCGTGCCGGTGACGGTGCTGGGTTTTGGGGACCGACAGTTTCCGGCCTTCTGCGCCTTCGCCGTGGCGCTGGAGCAAACCTTGCGTGCCCAGGGCTGGCCCACGCTGCTGCCACTGGAGCGCATCCACCAGCAATCGAGCCAGCAGTTCGCACGCTGGGGCAAGACCTTGGCACAGGCGTTGGGCGAGCCCCTGGTGCTGGACCATGTGCCCCGTGTGCCGCCCACCACCGCGCTCACCCTCGTGTCGCGGCAGGACTTCGCGGGGCCGCGCGAGTCCATGTTGCCGGCCCCGCAAGCACCACAAGCACCACAAGCACCACAAGCCCCACAAGCACCACAAGCACCACAGGCCCCGCCTGCCGCGGCGATCCTGCGCTTTTCGTGGCCCGCGCAGGGCCTCGGCGCGCGCCTGCGCGGGCTCGGTCTGGCACGTTTTGCAGCGGGCGATCTGGTGGGCATCGTGGCGCCGGGCTCGGCCGTGCCGCGCTACTACTCGCTGGCATCGGGCTGGGAGGATGGATTTCTAGAAATCTGTGCCCGCCATATGCCCGGCGGCTTGTGCTCCACGCACCTGCTGGGCCTGCAGCCGGGGGACTGCATCGCCGCCTTCATCCGCGCCAATCCCGGTTTTGCGCTGCCACGCACGCGGCGGCCGGTGGTGTTGGTCGGGGCGGGCACGGGCGTGGCGCCCCTGGCCGGTTTCATCCGCCGCAACGACCGGCACATCCCCATGCACCTGTACTTCGGTGGGCGCGACCCTGCGCGGGATTTCTATTTCGGCCCCGAGATCCAGCGCTGGCTGGGCGAAGGACGGCTAGACACAGTGCACACCGCGTTCTCGCGCGTACCGGAGGGCGGCGGCTACGTGCAAGATGCCTTGCGCAGCGACGCCACACGCCTGCGCGGCCTTGTGGCGCAGGGCGCGATCCTGCGGGTGTGCGGCAGTCGCGCCATGGCGCACGGCGTGACCGAAGCGCTCGACGCCCTGCTCGCGCCGCTGCACCTGACCGTGCAGCAGCTCAAAGCCAAGGAACGCTATGCCGAAGATATCTTTTGACCCTGCCGCCACCTGCACACGCACCACGCTGCACGGCCCGACCATGGGCACCCGATGGTCCGCCAGCGTGGACGCTGACGCCAACCTCGACCTGGCGGCCCTGCGACGCGACCTGGCCGCCGCGGTGCAGCGGGTGGACCAGCAGATGTCGACGTGGAAGCCCGACAGCGACCTGATGCGCCTGAACCGCGCACCCGTGGACAGCTGGGTAGACCTGCCCGCCGAGTTGCTGGAGGTACTGGCCTGCGCGCTGGACATCCACCGCCTGAGCGCGGGCGCGTTTGATCCGGGCGTGGGCGCGTTGGTGGATGCCTGGGGCTTTGGCGCGGTACGCGATGCGCCCGACGCCGCGGCGATTCGCACCGCGCGCCAGGCCGCGCGGTGCCCGACGCACCAGGCCCTGGCGCTGGACCGGCCCGCAGGCCGCGCCCGCAAAACCGCGGCCCTGCAACTCGACCTGTGCGGCATTGCCAAGGGTTATGCGGTGGACCGCATGGCCGCCGTGCTGCTGCAGCACGGGGTTCGGCATGCGCTGGCGGCGTTGGATGGCGAGCTGCGCGCCGTGGGCAGCCAAGCCGGCGGTGCGCCTTGGGCCGTGGCGCTGGAGCGCCCCGCGGTGGGGCGCCGTGCGGTGCACGGCGTCATCGAACTGCAGGACCTGGCCGTGGCCACATCGGGCGACTACCGGCGCTGGCTGCAGGTGGGCGATGCGCGTCTTGCGCACACCATGGACGCACGCCGCGCCGCGCCCGTGAACAACACCGTGGCCTCGGTCACCGTGCTGGCAAGCAGTTGCATGCACGCCGACGCCTGGGCCACCGCCCTGCTGGTGGCCGGCCCCGGCGAAGGCCTGACCCTGGCCCAGCGGATGGGGCTGGACGCGCTGTTTCTGCTGCGCCGTGCTGAAGGCTTGGTGGAGATGGGGCTGGGGCGTTTTGGCGCGCCCGCCGTGCAGTCAAGCCTTGCATGCCACACGAATTGATGCAGCCAGGCTGCGCTGGTGGCCCACCTGCCCTTGCTTCGCGGTGGCAGCACAACCCAGCGCCGTGCCCGACAGCCTCAGGCTCTCACACCCCAGCCATCGGCGGCGCCGCGAACGACCGGTACTCACGCTCCAGCCACTGGGCAAAACGCAGGCAGTCCGGATCGCCGAACACCGGACCGACGATCTGTGCGCCGATGGGCAGACCATCCGGGCTCAGCGCCAGTGGCACCGCCGTTGCGGGCAGGCCGACGATGGCCGGGTAGCCGGCCCAGAACAGCGCATCGGTGCTGGGCTGGGTGTGGCCATTGACGGGGATCATGCGCTCCCACCGCTCACCCTGCTGGTTATGCTTGAAGGCCGGGGTGGTGGCGACCGGGCAGATCAACAGGTCATGCTGCTCGAAGAACGTTGCCCATTGCTGGCGCAACAAGGTGCGCACGGTGTCGATGCGGACCCAGTCGCGGTGTGACGAGGCATTGCCGCGAAAGTGCCGGGCGGGATAGCTGCGGTCGTCGGTCGTGTAGTGACTGCTGCGCGCCAGCGCCTGGGCGTAGGCGGCATCGTCGTAGTGCCCGCCGGTGGCCGCACGCAGCAGGTGGATGTAGACCTCGTGGCTCTGGGCGCTGTCCACCGGCCGTACAGCCTCGCTCACCACCACACCCTCGCGCCTGAGAAAGACCACCAGATCACGCAGCGCCGTCTGCACGCTGCTGTCGACTTCGGCCTCGGCGTCGTCGTAGACAACCGCCACGCGGCAGCGCCGGGGCGGGGTGCCGCGGTCGCGCCAGGCCATCGGCACGCGGCCCAGCGGGGTCATGGCCTCCAGCGGCGAGGCCAGGATGTCCATCGCCAGCGCCAGGTCGTAGGCGCTGCGGGCCAGCGGGCCGCAGGCGCCGATGTCGTAGCGGTCGGCATCGTCGGTGGCGCTCAGAGAATGCCCGGTCTGCGGCACCACGCCCCAGGTCGGCTTGTGGCCCCAGACGCCGCAGTAGTGCGCCGGGTTGCGGATCGACGCGCCAATGTCGCTGCCCAGTTCCAGCGCGGTGAAGCCCGCCGCCAGGGCTGCCGCCGACCCACCCGACGAGCCACCCGGCGTGCGTGTCAGATCCCAGGGATTGGCCGTGGTGCCGTAGACCGGGTTGAAGCTTTGCCAGTCGGCCAGCGACACCGGCACATTGGTCTTGCCAAAGATCACCGCGCCCGCGCCCATCAGGCGCTGCACCACCAGCGCATCGGTGCTGGCGACGTTGCCGCGCATCGCCTCGAAACCAAACGTCGTGGGCAGGCCCGCGACGTTGAACGACTCCTTCACCGTCATCGGCACGCCGTGCAGCAGCCCCCAGCTTTCACCTCGCGCCAACGCGGCGTCCGCGGCCTTGGCCCGATCGCGCGCGCGCTCGACGTCCAGCACCACCACCGCGTTGATCGGCCCGCCCAGCCGGGCGATGCGGGCGAGGTAGGCGTCCAGCAATTCCAACGACGACACCTGCTTGCGCCGGATGCGCCGAGCCAACTCGTGTGCGGGCAAAAAAACCAGTTCATCCATGCCGACATCTCCTGGCCGACGGTGTGCCGGCGCTCGCCGCAGTCTTACCCACGGCCAGCAGTTGTCTGGCCCGGGATTGCCCGGGGGGGTGCGCCGAGGAGGCGCAGCTTGCGGCATCATCCCGCCACCACAGCCGCGAGACCGCACACCATGAAACTCGTCATTGCCCAGATGAAGCATGAGACCAACACCTTCTCGCCGGTGCCCACACCGCTGGCGCGTTTTGCCACCAGCGCGGAGGTGCCGCCCGAGGGCGAGGCCGCGGTGGCGGCCTACCGCGGCACCGGCTCGGCCATCGCCGCCTTCATCGACCTGGCCGAGGCGGCGGGCGCCGACTACACCGTGGCCATCGCCGCGGCGGCCTCGCCGAGCGGGCCGGTGCACAACGCCGCGTTCGAGCACATGGCCGGCCGCATCGTCGCCGCGGTGGCCGCCGGTTGCGACGCGGTGCTGCTGGACCTGCACGGCGCGATGGTCACGCAAAGCCATGAGGACGGCGAAGGCGAGTTGCTGCGCCGCATCCGGGCGGTGGCGCCCGATGTGCCGATCGGCGTGGCGCTGGACATGCACACCAACCTGTACGACGGCATGGGGGCGCGCAGCACCGTCATCGCCGGCTACCAGACCTACCCACATGTGGACGTCTACGAGACCGGCCAACGCGCTGGCCGGGCCGTGCTGGCGCTGCTGGCCGGGCGCGCCAGCCCGACGATGGTCTGGGGCCGCCGGCCGATGCTGCCGCATGTGATGCGCCAGGGCTCGGACGACTCACCCAACCGCGAGTTGCAGGCCCGCTGCCGCGAGATGGAAGCGCAAGGGGCCTTGTGTGCCAGCGTCTTTGTCGGCTTCCCCAACGCCGACATCGAGTTTGCCGGCCTGTCCGCAGTGGTGGTGACCGACGGCGACGCGGCACTGGCGCAACGCTGGACCGACGAGCTGCTGGACCTGGCCTGGGCCCAGCGCGCGGCCTTTGTCTACACGATTGAACCACTGGCCGACGCGATGGCGCGCGCCCAGGCCATCGCCGCAGCCAAGCCGGCCGGCAGCGGCCCGGTGGTGCTGCTGGACCACAGCGACAACTGCGCCTCCGGCGGCACGATGGACACCATGACCGTGCTGGGCGCGATCCTGGATGCCGGGCTGGACGGCGTGGCGGCGTTTGCCGTATTCGACCCGGCCGCCGTGCAAATGATGATCCAGGCCGGCGTCGGTGCACAGATCACGCTGGCCTTGGGCGGCAAGCTCGACATGCCGGCGATCGACCTGGCCGGCCAGCCCCGCAGCGTCACCGGCCGCGTCAAGCTGGTCTGCGACGGCCGCTACCGCAACCTGGGCCCGATGGGGCGCGGTGAGTTGAACGACATGGGGCCGACGGCCGTGCTCGACACCGGCCGGGTGCAGATCGTGGTCATCAGCGACCATGTCGAGCCGCACGACCTGGCCGCCTTCACCGCCGTGGGCATCGCGCCCGAGCGTTTGAACTTTCTGATGCTCAAAAGCCGCATCCACTGGCGTGCCGGCCTGCGCTCACTGGCGCATGCCGTCGTCGAGTGCGCGGGCACGGGGGTCTGCACCTCCGACTACGGCGCGCTGGGCCTGCACCATGTGCGGCGGCCGATGTACCCGCTGGACCCGATCTGATGGACCCGAACTGATGGACGCGACCTGACCACGCTGCGCTACGCTGCCATCGACGCCACCCCGGACTTGCCATGACCCAGACCACCGTCTACCCCGCCCGCCGCATCCACACGATGAACCCCTCGCAGCCCGAGGCGACCCATGTGGCGGTGCGCGACGGCCGCATCCTGGCGGTGGGCGATCTGGCCCGCATGCAGGCCTGGGGGCCTTACACGCTGGATGAACGCTTTGCCCACTGCGTGCTGCTGCCCGGTTTTGTCGAGGGCCACTGCCACCTGAAAGAAGGCGGCATGTGGGACCGGCCCTACCTGGGCTGGTTCGACCGCGGCGACCCCGACGGCCGCGTCTGGCCCGGTTTGCGGTCCATGGCGGCGGTGCTGGCGCGGTTGCAGGACCTGGACACGGCCATGGCCGCCGCCGGCGAACCCACCGACACACCGCTGATCGCCTGGGGCTTCGATCCGATCTACTTCGCCGGCGACCGGCCCACCGCGCCCGACCTCGACACGGTCGGCAACGGCCGCCGGCCCATCGTCATCGCGCATGCCAACGGCCACCTGATGACAGTCAACAGCGCGATGTTGCGCAACGCCGGCATCAACGCCGACACCGAGGTCGAGGGCGTGATGAAACACGGGGCCGGGCCGCGGGCCGGCCAGCCCAACGGCGAGCTGCAGGAGCCCGCCGCGATGTACCTGGTGCTGCGCAGCATCGGCCCGGCCGGCCTGCAAGCGCCGATGAACGACGCCGGCATGCACAACTTCGGCCGCATCGCCTGCCGGCAAGGCGTGACCACCGCCACCGACCTGGTGAACCGGCTGGCCGACGCCGACCTGGCGGTGCTGCAGCGCCACAGTAGCGACGACGCCTACCCGGTACGCATCGTGCCGGCGTTTCAGGCGTTTCACGGCAGCCACGGCGCGGCCCAGGGCGTGGAGCGCCTGCTGGCCTTGACCGGTCGCAGCACCGACCGGCTGCGGCTGGGCCTGGTCAAGATGATGCTGGACGGCTCGATCCAGGGATTTTCGGGCCGGCTGCGCTGGCCGGGCTACTTCAAGCACCCCAATGCCACCGAACAAGGCGCGCAGAACGAACCCCACAACGGCATCTGGGTCACCGCGCCGGCCCAGTTCGAGGCTGATTTCGAGACCTACCACCGCGCCGGGCTGCAGGTCCACACCCACACCAACGGCGACGAAGCCAGCCTGGCCGCGATCGACGCGATCGAGCGGGTGCTGGCCCGCTGGCCCCGGCCCGACCACCGCCACACGCTGCAACACGGCCAGATGATCGACCGCGCGATGTTCCGCCGCATGGCCGCGCTGGGCCTGTGCGCCAACCTGTTCACCAACCACCTCTGGTACTGGGGCGACCAGCACCACGACATCACGATGGGCCCCGACCGGGCGCACCAGCTCAACGCCTGCCGCAGCGCGCTGGACGCTGGCGTGGCGCTGGCGATCCACAGCGACGCGCCCATCACGCCGTTGGCGCCGCTGTTCACCGCCTGGTGCGCCGTCAACCGCGTCACCCCGTCGGGCCGGGTGCTGGGCGCGGCCGAGGCACTGACCGTGCCCGAGGCGCTGCGCGCCATCACGCTGGGTGCGGCCTGGACACTCAAGCTCGATGCCGAGATCGGCAGCATCGAATGTGGCAAGCGCGCCGACTTTGCGGTGCTGCACGACGACCCGCTGGACCTGCCGGCGGCCGCACTCAAGGATGTGCGGGTCTGGGGCACCGTGTTGTCGGGCCGGGTGTTCGAGGCCGGCGCATGACGGCTCAGCCGGGCGCGGACTGACGACCTCACGGTGAGCCCGCGCCA
The DNA here is from genome assembly GCA_038236495.1 of Burkholderiales bacterium. Classification (GTDB taxonomy): domain Bacteria; phylum Pseudomonadota; class Gammaproteobacteria; order Burkholderiales; family Burkholderiaceae_C; genus Pseudaquabacterium. The sequence continues at coordinate 5,604 of JBBRZR010000067.1, read as the reverse complement.
AAGTCCACCCCAGACATTGCCGTCCACCCCATTGCCACCCCATTGCCACCCCATTGCCAACCAAGCAGATGCCACCCAAGCAGATGCCACCAGCCCGCATCCCCTTCACCGTGATCGGCGGTTTTCTCGGCGCCGGCAAGACCACCTTGCTGCAGCGTTGGCTGCAGCACGCCGCGGGCCGGCGCATCGCCGTGCTGGTCAATGATTTTGGTGCCATCAACATCGACGCCGCGCTGGTGGCCCAGACCGGGGCCGAAACCATTGCATTGAGCAACGGCTGCGTCTGTTGCTCCATCGGTGACGACCTGTCGCTGGCACTGCTGCGGGTGCTGGACAGCCAACCGCCGTTCGACGCCGTGGTGGTCGAGGCCAGCGGCGTGTCCGACCCCTGGCGCATCGCGCAGTACGCCCTGGCCGACCCGCGCCTGTCGCTGCAAGCGGTGATCGTGCTGGTCGATGCTGCCGCGGTGGCCCGCCAGGCCGCCGACCGGCTGCTGGCCGACACCCTGGTGCGCCAGTTGGTGCACGCCGACCTGGTGGTGCTGAACAAGGCCGATCTGGCGACAGTCGGCGGGCCAACGCCTGCGGGCGATGGGCCACCAGACGGTGTGATGGCCGCCGCACAGGCCTGGGTGTCCCGCCAAGCCCCTGGCGTGCCGGTGCTGCGCACCGTGCAAGCCGACCTGCCGGTCGATCTGCTGGGCGGGCTGATGCACACGCCGCTGTATGCGCCGCGCGGCGGCCTGATGCCCAGCGCCGCATCGCACGACGACCGCTTCATGGCCTGGTCTGCACGGCCATCCGGCTGCTACGACGCCGCGCTGCTGCGCGCCTGGCTGCGGGCCTTGCCCGACGGCGTGCTGCGGCTCAAGGCGTTGTTGCCTGTCGCTATCGACGCCGCAGCAAACGACTGGGTCGAGCTGCAATTTGCCGGCCGTCACGGCTCGCTGCGGCGCCTGGCCGCGACCCCGCGCGACGGCGCTGCAATGGTCGCCATCGGCCTGGCGGGCCGCTTGCCGGTCAGGGCCATTGCCGATGGACTGGCCGCCTGCGCTGGCGACAATTTGTCGGCAGTGACTGCAGACCCGTTCGCAGCGCGCCGCTAAAGCCCGTTGCAAGTTCCGCCCAAGAGGCCGCCGCAGGTCCCGCCGCAGGTCCCGCCAAAAGCACCCGTACAGACACCGCCCAGCCTGCCAACCCCCTTCGACGAGCCACGACGATGACCCCCCTCCCGCTGTCCATCCAACCCCTGGGGCCGGCCATCGGCGCGCTGGTCAGCGGCGTGCAACTGGCCGACGGCATCCACGATGAGCAGCGCGACGTCTTGCTGGCCGCGCTGCTCAAGCACCAGGTGCTGTTCTTCGAAAACCAGCCGATTGACCCGGTCGCGCAGCGTGCATTGGCTGCGCGTTTTGGCAGCCTGCACATCCACCCCGTCTACCCCACCGCGCCCGGTGTGCCCGAGATCATCGTGCTCGACACCAGCCACGACAACCCGCCGGACAACGACAACTGGCACACCGACGTAACCTTTCTGCCCGAGCCGGCAATGGGCGCGATCCTGTCGGCGCGGGTATTGCCGCCCAGCGGCGGCGACACGCTGTGGGCCAGCGGCATCGCCGCCTGGCAGGCGCTGTCCGCGCCCTGGCAAAGCTTGCTGGCCGGGCTGCAGGCGGAGCACGACTTCCTGAAATCCTTTCCGGCGCACCGTTTTGCCCGCACCCCGGCCGAGCGGGCGTCCTGGGAGGCGGCCCGGCTCAAGCACCCGCCGCTGCTGCACCCGGTGGTGCGCACCCACCCGGCAACCGGCCAGCAGGGGATTTTTGTCAACGAGGGCTTCACCACCCGCATCGTCGAGTTGTCGGCCACCGAGAGCGACGCCGTGCTGCGACAGTTGTTTGCGCACCTGGCCAAGCCCGAGTTCACGGTGCGCTGGCGCTGGAAGGTGGGCGACCTGGCCTTCTGGGACAACCGCCTGACCCAGCACTACGCCACCGCCGACTACCTGCCGGCCCGCCGGGTAATGCACCGCGCCACCATCCTGGGCGACGCGCCGTTTTATCGGGCCGCCGGCCCGGCTTGATGCCCCCCGCGGTGGCTGGTCAAGCGCTGCTCTGCCGTGCGAGTCCGACCGGTGCGGCCGCGACAATGGTCCGGATGCGGTTCAACGATGCGCCCCCACTGCCTTGCCCGGCGCATGCCCGATGGGCCTGCCAACTTGGGCCGCGCGCGGGACAGTGCGCGGCGCCGCGCCGCATCAGCCGCCACATCAGCCGCCACAGCAGCCGCCACATCGGCCGCCACATCGGCCGCCAAATCAGCCGCCAAATCAGCCGCCAAATCGGCCGCCACATCAGCAGCCGCCATGCCAGCCGCCGCACCCCAGCAGCGGCGGCGGGTGGCGCTTGATTGCCACCGCGCCCGGCGACGCGGCTGCAGCACCTGGTGACCCGGCCGCGGCAGACCCGGCGCCGGACGGGGCCTTCGACCTCCCGCCACCGCCGAACCTCCGCACCGGGCCTGAACGCCGGTGGCTGGGGCTGGCGCTGCTGTTCTCCGGGCTGATCCACGCCCTGCTGTTGAGCCTGGTTTTCGGTGGCCAGGCAGGGGGACTGCCGGGCCTGGGCTTGCCCTGGCAAGAGCGACGCATCGAGGTGCCCGATCTGCGCGTCCTGCTGCTCCCGCCGCCCGCCGAGGCTGTGCTGCCAGCGGCCACGCCTGCCACCGAGCCGGTGCAGCCTGAACCGGCTGATGCGCCGCCCTTGGCCAACGGGCTGGCGCTGCCAACCGCCTTGCCACCCGTGCCGACGTTGGGGTGGACACCCGCCACTGTCCTGCCGGCAGTCGAACCGCAGGCCGAGCCCGCGCCCGCGCCCGCGCCCGGGCTGGGCGCTCCAAGTGTTGCCGCGCTGGTGAAGCCCCCTTTGCCCGCCGATCCGCCCGCCGACCCTGCGCCGCCACCCAACACCGAGCCGACCGCGACACCGTTGACACGGCCCGGCGAATCCAGCTGGGTGATGTCCACCGCGCCTGTGGTGCCAAAGCCCGTCGCCTTGTCAGCGCCCAGCGCCCCGAGACCGGAAACCACGGTGCAGCCGCCTCCAACAGCCGATGACGCCGCGCCATTGCGCATCGCCCAGGAGGCGCGGGCGCGGGCCGCTGAACTGGTCGAGCGCGACCGTGCCAAGCAGGCTACGCAAGTGGCGGAGGCGGCGGCGGAGGCAGCGGCGGAAGCGGCCCGGCAGGCAACCGTCCGCCAGGATGCGGCGCGGGCCGAGGCCATCCGGCTGGAGGCTGAGCGCCTGGAATCCGCGCGGCTTGCGGCAGCACGGCAAGAGGCAGCACGGCTAGCGGCAGCACGGCAAGAGGCAGCACGGCAGGAGGCAGCACGGCAAGAAGCAGCGCAACAGGACGCTGCGCGCACCGAAGCTGCGCGGCTGGAGGCCGAGCGCCAGATGGCCACGCAGCAGGCCGCAGCACGGCAAGCGGCAGTTCGGCAGGAAGTTGCCCGGCAGGACGCGGCGCGCGCCGAGGCCGCGCGGTTGGAGGCCCAAGGCCAGGTGGCGGCCCAGCAAGCGGCCGCACGAGAAGATGCCCTGCGTCAGGTCGCCGCCCGCCAGGAGGCCGCACAACAAGAGGCCGGGCGAGCCGAGGCCGCCCGGATCGAGGCGGCACAGGCCGCCGCGGCCAAACGGGAGGCGTTGCTGCGGGCGATCGGGCAACAGCTGAACGAAGAAGCTGACCGGCGTGACGCGGCATCGGCTGCCGCGCGCCTGGCCCCGCCGCTGGCGCCGTCATCGAGCAGCGTCCGGCGCGGCCGGCTCTTCGGCCGAACCGACCCCAATGCCGAACTCATCCTGTACGCGGAAGCCTGGAGCCGCAAGATCCAGCTGAACATGGGCTTCGACCAAGTCCGCGACCTGGCCAAACAGCCGCATGCCGACCCGATGGTGACGGTGGCCCTGCGCAGCGACGGCTCGGTCGAGTCGGTGAGCTTCGTGCGCGCCAGCGGTGTGGCCGCCCTGGACGAGGCGATACGCCGCATCGTGCACAGCCAGGCGCCCTACCCGGCCTTCCCGCCGGGCCTGGCCCGCGAGTTCGATGTGATCGAGGTACGCCGGACCTGGTACTTCGACATGGCGATCCGGCTGTACTGATCGGTTGGCAACTTGCGTCAGGCAACGCTCAACGCGCCGGACGCGTTCAGGCCCGGGACACCCGCATCGGCAGCACCACCAGCGCAGCGCCGCCCAGCACCAGCACAAAGCCCAGCCAGTCAGCGCCGCTGGGCCGGTCGCCCACCAGCGCCATGGCGCCCAACACGCCCACCACCGGCACCGCCAGCGTGGTGAGTGAGGCCACCGTGGCGCTGGCCGAGGCCAGCAGCCGGTACCACAGCACATAGGCCACGGCGGTGGCGATCAGCACATGCCAGGCCAGCGCGACCAGCACACGCGGTGGCCACACGGCGGGCAGCCGCTCGCCGGTGGCCAGCGCCGCCAGGGTGGCGCAGGCCGCACCGATGCCCAGTTGCCAGGCGGTGATGACGATGCGGTCACCCGGCGGCGGCCAGCGCTTGGTGGCCACGGTGCCCAGCGCCCAGGCCAGCGCGGCGCCCAGCGGAAACAGCAGCCCCCAGGCCGAGCCCGCATGCGCCGCTACCGGCACCGGCGCCGCCAGCCCGCGCAGCACCGGCACCGCCAGCACCACAATGCCGGCGCCGCCCAGCGCCAAGGCCAGCGCGCTCTTGCGGTCGGGCCGCTCGCCCAGCACGGCCCAGGCCAGCGCGGCCGACATCAGCGGCATGGTGAAGGTCAACACCGCGGCGCGTGAGGTGCTGGTGGTGAGTTGCGCAAACGCCGTGCACATGTTGAACACCGCCACCGTCAGCACACCGCCGATCAACACCGCCGGCCAGGCGGCACGCTGCGGCAGCAGCGGCGTGCGGCGCAGCAGCGCCAGCCCGAACAGCAGGAACACACCCAAGCCCAGGCCCAGGCCACGCGCGCTGAACGGCGCCAGCACCGACAGCATGGTCTTCACCGCCGGCCAGTTCAGCCCCCAGGCGATGGCCAGCAGCGGTGGGATCAGCGCGGGGCGCATCGGCTGTCGGCAGGCAGGCAGTGGTTGAACGGCATGGCCCGATGCTGGCATGGCGCCCGCGCCGCCACAGTGCCGCAAGCGACAGCCGGCCGCGCCTCATGCGCCCCATGCGCCTCTTGCGCCTCATTCGCCTCTTGCGCCGCTTACGCCGCTTGCGCCGCTTGCAAAACTTGCAGCCATTTCAGCACTTGCACCGCCTGCGCCGACACCTTACCACTGCCACGCGGCGCCCGACAGGCGCCACAGGTCCGAAAACGGCCGGCCCACCACCCGCCCAGGCCCGAACATTGGGGTGCTGTCCCAAGCCCTGCGCCAACCACCCCTGCCAATGACCACCCCTCTGCCCCGCGCCTTCAACATCCTGGCCACGGCCAACCTGGCGGCGCAAGCGGCCGAGCAGGTCAGCCTGGCAGCGGTGCCCATCGTGGCGGTGTTGGCACTCCATGCCGGGCCGGGCCAGATCGGGCTGCTCAGCACCGCGCAGAGCCTGCCGTTCTTGCT
>JBBRZR010000066.1:0-15207 GCA_038236495.1 Burkholderiales bacterium | reverse complement strand
GGCCAGCACACCGTGATCCGGCCGCTGGCCTACGTGGCCGAGGCCGATCTGCTGCGTTGGGCGCAGCACCAGCAGTTTCCGATCATCCCCTGCACGCTGTGTGGCAGCCAGGACAACCTGCAGCGGGTGCAGATCAAGAAGATGATCAACGACTGGGAACGCCAGTACCCCGGCCGGGTCGAAAACATGGCGAGGGCCATGGGCAACATCACCTTGTCACACCTGATGGACCGCAACTTGTTCCCGTTCTCGACACTGGTGCCCAGCGGCCGGGCGGATGCCGCCGGTGACAAGGCCTTTGACGACGATGACGAGGCCTGTGCGCCCACCGCAGGCAGCCCGGTGGTGACGCTGGTCCGGTCCGCGCCGGCGGCAGCCGGCACCGGCTGGCCGTTGGGCGACTGACGGGCGCTGATTCGATCTGGCCCGCGCCCAGGTTCTTGCCACCCCTCAGGAGCAGCACCGTATGAACAAACCGCCACCAACACCTTGGGCACTGCGCGCCGCGCTGGCCGCTGCGCTGGCAGGACTGGCACTGATGTCGGGCTGCGCTGCGGTCAACACGCTGTCGGTCGATGTCGCCAGCTTTGGCGACTGGCCCGCCGGGCGCGCGCCCGGCCGGTATGCCTTTGAGCGCTTGCCCTCGCAACAGGCGCAGGCCGACGAGGCGCAGTTGCTGGAGGACGCCGCCGCGCCGGCGCTGGCCCGCGCCGGCTTCAGCCCCGCGCCGTCCGGCAGCGAGCCCGACGTGCTGGTGCAGATCGGCGCCCGGGTGTCACGCAGTGAGCGCTCACCCTGGGACGATCCGTTCTGGTGGGGCGGCAACTACCGTTTCTACAGTGGCTACGGTGCCTGGCGCTACGGGCCCTGGCGCGGCCCTTACATCGGCGGCTATTGGGGTGGGCCTTGGGGTGGATCGTTCTACAACGGGGCCCCACGCTACGACCGCGAGGTGGCGCTGCTGTTGCGCGACCGGGCCAGCAACAAGCCGCTGTTCGAGGCCCGTGGCAGCACCGAGGGCTTCCAGCGCGACACGGCGGCCCAGCTGGCGCCGATGTTTGCCGCCGCGCTGATGGACTTCCCGCGCACCGGCACCAAACCGCACAGCGTGACGGTGCCCATCGCGCCGGATTGAACGCCCGAGGTTTAGCCCCTTAGATTGCCGGCGCGATGGCCGGCGCGCTGGCCGGTTTGGGCGCCAGCCGGGTTGGCCACCGCCCAGGCCGCGCCCAAGGTCAGTGCGCGGCCTTTTTCTTGGCTGCGGGTTTGGCGTCCGCCGGCTCATCCGCCGCATCATCATCGGCCGACGCCGATGCCGCCCCCTTGGGTGGCTTGGGCGGATCGACCGGGATCACCGGCAGCACCGGCTCCAGCTTGTTCTCGCGCATGTACTCGCTCATCTCGCGCCAGCCGGCGTACATCGCGGCCTTGTCGGCCTTCTTGTTGAGGGTGTAGCAGTCCTCGATGGCGCGGCCGGCGTGGCGGCAGGCGCCGCCGATGGCCTTGCCGTCGGCCTCCTTGCGGGCGGTCACGGTGGCGGATGACTCGATGCCCAGCTGGTCGCAGCCCGACAGCAGCAAGGCGCACAGCAACAGGGGGACGGGCACACGGCGCATGACCGGATATCGGCCAGGCCACGCCACAACTTGAGCGGCCCGCCTGGCCCGCGCCAGCTCAGGCGGGTGTCAATGCTTTGTGTCTTGGCCTCAGCGCCCCGACTGCTGCGCCATCGCCATCAGCGCGGCCACCCGCTCCTCGGTCGGCGGGTGGGTCGAGAACAGGCCGCGCAGGCCACCGGCCGACAGCGGGTTCATGATCATCATCTGCGCGGTCTCGGGATGGCGCTCGGCCGGGCCCAGCGGGATGCCCTGGGCATAGCGGTGGATCTTGTCCAGCGCCGACGCCAGCGCCGCCGGGTCGCCCGAGATCTCGGCGCCACCGCGGTCGGCTTCAAACTCACGCGCCCGGCTGATCGCCATCTGGATCAGGCTGGCCGCCAGTGGCGCCAGGATCGCTACCAGGATGCCGGCGATCGGGTTGCCACGCCGGCCCTCGCTGTCACGCCCACCAAAAAACATGGCGAAATTGGCCAGCATGCCGATCGCACCGGCCATCGTGGCGCTGATGGTCGACAGCAGGATGTCTCGGTGCTTGACGTGGGCCAGCTCGTGCGCCATCACGCCGCGCAACTCGCGCTCGCCCAGCACCCGGATGATGCCGGTGGTGGCGGCCACCGCCGCGTGCTCGGGGTTGCGGCCGGTGGCAAAGGCGTTGGGCGCGTCCTCGTCGATCAGGTAGACCTTGGGCATCGGGAGGTTGGCACGCTGCGCCAGGTCGCGCACCATCGCGACAAACTGCGGCGCGGTGCTGTCGTCCACCTCGCGGGCGTTGTACATCTTCAGCACGATCTTGTCGGAGAACCAGTAGCTGAAAAAGTTCATGCCCAGCGCCACCACCAGCGCCAGCATCATGCCGGCCGATCCGCCCATCCAGCGTCCGATCAACATGAACAGGGCGGTGATGGCAGCCATCAGGATGGCCGTCTTCATCAGATTGAACATGGTGTGCGGGTGTCCTGGGCTGGGTGGAGGGAGGTGCCGGCGCAAAGCTGCCGACAGCCATCAGATGCGGCCGCCGGCGTCAAGTTCAATCACTCGCCGCGCTGCTCAGGCGGGCAGCGGGGCCAGCAGGCGGCCGACCAGGCCGGGCCGGCCCTGCAGCGACTGCAAAAAGGCCGCGACATCCTGGCGCCGCCCGCCCGGGCGCTGCAGTTGCACCAGGTCGAGCGCGCCATCGCCGCAGGCCACCGTCAGCTGGCCGTCGTGCGCGGCCAGCACCTCGCCCGGCCGGCCACACAGTTCGGGCCGCAGCCGGGCGCGCCAGAGCTTCACGGCCTCGCCGTCGAGCATGAAGCTGGCGCCGGGAAACGGATCGAAAGCCCGTAGCCGGCGCTCGATCTCGGCGGCGGGCTGGGCCCAGTTGATCGCCGCCTCGGCCTTGTCGATCTTGTGGGCGTAGGTCACGCCGTCGGCCGGCTGCGGCTTGCGGATCAAGCCACCGCCGGCCGCTTGCGGCGACGGGCTGTCACCCAGCCGCGCCAGGCCCTCGACCACCAGACCCGCACCCAGCAGCGCCAACCGGTCGTACAGGCTGGCGGTGCTGTCGTCGGGGTGGATCGGCTCATGCGCCACCAGCAGCGTGTCGCCGGTGTCCAGACCGGCGTCCATCTGCATCAGCGTGATGCCGGTGCGGGTATCACCGGCCTCGATCGCACGGTGGATGGGCGCAGCACCCCGCCAGCGCGGCAACACCGAGCCGTGGATGTTGAGGCAGCCCAGGCGTGGCAGGTCCAGCACCCACTGCGGCAGGATCAGGCCATAGGCGGCGACCACCATCACGTCCAGGCCGGCGGCTTGCAGCGCGGCGCGCGCGGCCTGCGCATCGCCGGGGTACTTGCCGTCCAGCCGCAGGCTGCGCGGCTGGGCCAGCGCCAGGCCGTTTTGCAAGGCCAGCGCCTTGACGGGCGACGGCTGCAGCTTCAGGCCCCGGCCGGCCGGCCGGTCCGGCTGGGTCAGCACCAGCGGCACTTTGTAGCCGGCGGCCAGCAGCGCGGCCAACGCGGCAGCGGCAAATTCAGGGGTGCCGGCAAAGCCGACGCGCAGGGCTTGAGGCATGACGAGGCTCGATCGGCGGGCGGTCAGCGGCCGCGCCGGCCCATCTCGTCACGCGTCTTCTTGAGCATCTTGGTCTTGATGCGCTCGCGCTTGAGCGGGCTCAAGTACTCGACAAACACCTTGCCCAGCAGGTGGTCCATCTCGTGCTGCACGCAGACGGCCGCCAGGCCCTCGGCCTCGAACTCGACCACCTCACCGTCGCGGCCGGTGGCCCGCACCGTCACCCGGGCATAGCGCTCGACCTGGTCGTAGATGGTGGGCACCGACAGGCAACCCTCCTCGTTGAGCTTCCAGTCCTCGCTGTGGGCGATCAGCTCGGGGTTGATCAGCACCTGCGGCTGGTCGCGGTTCTCGGAGGTGTCCATCACCAGCAGGCGTTCGTGCACGTCCACCTGGGTGGCGGCCAGGCCGACGCCGTCGGCCTCGTACATGGTCTCGATCATGTCGGCGACCAGGCGGCGGATGCGCGCATCGACCTGCGCCACGGGCTTGGCCACGGTGTGCAGGCGAGGATCGGGAAAGCGGAGGATGTTGAGCAGGGCCATGGACGAAGGTGGGCGGAACGGCACGCCTGGTCATGCGCGGCCGGCAGCCGACACATGGGGATACAAAGTAGACATTCAACAACGCCAAGACCGGCAAAGCGGCCGGATCGGGCCAGGCCCGCCAGTGCTTTTCGTTGCGATATCAAGGGTTTACCGGCAGAATCTGCGGTGCAGCATGAACAAGTTCCGGCCCATCGGGCCAGCCTGCTGCGGGTGCTGCAACCAATCCGCCAGGGCTGGATTGTCGCACCGGCCCACCCGGAGACAAGTCACGATGACCGCATGCCCGCCCCGCCCTGTCCGCGCCGCCAGCGGTTTCCGGCCTGGGCGTTTCGAGGCGGCTTTGCCGACGGGGTGGCGGACCCTGCTGCAAGGCAACAAGTCGGTCTTGCTGGCCGCCAGCCTGGTCTGCACCGCGCTGCTCATTGCGCCGGCGCAGGCCGCCGACCCGGTAACCCCGGCGCAACGCGCGGCCGCGCAGCAGGTGGCGCAAACCGGCGTGCCGCTGTCGGCACTGGCGGACAACGCGCCGGCCTCGCACACCGTGCAGCGTGGCGACACGCTGTGGGCCATCTCCTCGATGTTCCTCAAGAGCCCGTGGCGCTGGCCCGAGCTGTGGGGCATGAACCTGACCGAGATCGCCAACCCGCACCTGATCTACCCCGGCCAGGTGCTGGTGCTGGTCAAGAACGGCGACTCAGCCCAGCTGCGCCTGGCCCGGGGCGACGGCGCCATCGGCCAGCCGCCCACCAACACCGTCAAGCTGTCGCCCCGGGTGCGCAGCCAGTTGTTGGACAACGGCGCCATCGCGGCCATCCCGCTGCACCTGATCGGCCCGTTCCTGAACGAGGCCATGGTGTTCGACCAGAACGAGCTGGCCAGCGCGCCGCGCATCGTCGCCACCCAAGAAGGCCGGGTGATGGTCTCGCGCGGCGAAACCGCCTACGTGCGCGGCGACCTGCGCGGTGCACGCAGCTTCACGCTGTTCCGCGAGGCCAAGCCGCTGCGCGACCCGTCCACCAACGAGGTGCTGGGCTACGAGGCCGCCTTTGTCGGCACCGCCGACTTCGTGCGCGCCGAGGGCACGGCCGCATCCAACGGCCTGCCCGTGCCCGCCACCTTCGTGATGACCAGCGCCCGTCAGGAGGCCGGCGTGGGCGACCGCCTGGCCCCCGTGCCGCCGCGTGACTTCAGCGCTTACGTGCCGCACCCGCCGGCCAGCCCGATGAACGGCCAGGTGGTGTCGGTCTACGGTGAGGCGCTGAACGCCGGCCAGAACCAGATCGTGGCACTGAACCGCGGCGTGCGCGACGGCATCGAGCGGGGCCACGTGCTGGCGCTGTGGCGCGCTGGCGCGCCCGCCACCGACACCACCGGCGCCCGTGCGCAGCCCATCCAACTGCCCGACGAGCGCAGCGGCCTGCTGTTTGTGTTCCGGGTGTTCGACCGGGTGTCGTACGCGCTGATCCTGTCGGCGCTAGACCCGGTGCGTGCCGGCGACAGGGTCACCCAGCCTTGACCGTGCCCGCCAGCCCCGGCGCGCCGTTGGGCGGCGACGAGCTGGGCGCCTGGCTGCACCTGCTGCACAGCGAGGGTGTGGGCCGCGAGACCGCACGCCGTTTGCTGGCGTTTTTTGGCAGCCCGCAGGCGGTGCTGGCTGCCAGCACGTCCACCCGTGCCGGTCTGGTGGACGCCGCGGTGGCGGCCGGGTTGGCCGCACCCCCCGAGGGCCACGCCCTGCGCCTGGCCAACACCCTGGCCTGGCGCAGCGCAGCGCCCAACCGCCGGGTGATGGTGCTGGGCGATGCCGACTACCCGCCGCTGCTGCTGCACAGTGCCGACCCGCCTTTGCTGTTGTACCTGCTGGGCCGTGCCGAGTTGTTGAGCGCCCCATCAGTGGCCATCGTCGGCAGCCGACTGGCCAGCGCCCAGGGGCTGGACAACGCCCGCGGTTTTGCACGCAGCCTGGCGCAGCACGGCTGGACCATCGTGTCGGGCCTGGCTGCCGGCATCGACGCCGCCGCGCACCAGGGCGCGCTGGACGCCGGTGCCGCCGGCGCCAGCACGATCGCGGTCATCGGCACCGGCATCGACCGAATCTACCCGAACAGCAACCGTGCGCTGGCCCAGCGCATCGCCGCGCAGGGGCTGGTGGTCAGCGAGATGGCGGTGGGCACACCGCCGCTGGGGCAGAACTTTCCGCAGCGCAACCGGCTGATCGCCGGCTTGAGCCGCGGCACGCTGGTGGTCGAAGCCGCGCTGCGCTCGGGCTCGCTGATCACCGCCCGGCTGGCGGCGGAGGCTGGCCGGGAGGTGATGGCCCTGCCCGGCTCGCTGCTGGCGCCGCAATCGCACGGTTGCCATGCGCTGATCCGGCAAGGCGCCGCACTGGTGGTGTCGCCCGAGCAGGTGCTGGACGAGCTCAACGGCCTGCCGGCGCTGTCCTTGCTGGACGCGCTGTCGGGCCAGGCCGACAACGACGCGCTGCCCCCGCCTGGCAGCGCCGACAACAGCGGTGATGATCAGGGTGATGACGCGGTGTTGCGGGCGCTCGGTCACGACCCGCTGTCGCTGGACGGCCTGATCAACCGCTGCGGCTGGCCAGCGGCAGCACTGTCGGCCCACCTGATGACGCTGGAACTCGACGGCAAGGTCGCGCGCCTGCCGGGTGGCTTGTACCAGCGCCGGCAACTCAGCTGAGCCGGCCACCGGTCAGCGTCGCAGTCCACGCGCGCTGCCTGTCACGGACCAGCGCCGGGCCTTGCTTTTCCAGCCAGAGGGCTGCGGTATAGTGGTTTCATGTTCGAGGTTCTGGTTTATCTCTATGAGACGTATTGGCGGCCCGATGCCTGCCCCGACCACGACCAGCTCACGCGAAAATTGTCGGCGGTAGGCTTCGAGACCGATGAAATCGCCGATGCGCTGACCTGGCTGGACGGCCTGGCCGAGACTGCCCAGGCCCATACCGGCGAGCAATCGGCCGACAGCCTGCGGGTCTATTCCGCCGCTGAAATCGACCGCCTGGGCGAGGATTCGATCGGCTTTGTCGCGTTTCTAGAGTCCGCCGGCGTGCTGCCGCCGGCCATGCGCGAGATGGTGATCGACCGCGCCACCGCCGTCGGCGACAGCCCGGTGGCGCTGGAAGACTTGAAAGTCATCGTGCTGATGGTGTTCTGGAGCCTGGGCGAAGAGCCTGACGCGCTGATCCTCGACGAGTTGTTCGTCGCGCCGGAAGAGCGGCTGATCCACTAGCCTGAAGAGCGCTGCGGGTGAGCGTTTTTCGTAGCGAGCGGCCGTCAGGCTAGGCCGAGCCCGGACACAAAACGTCCTGAGGACGTTTTGTGCCTGGCGAGGGCCAGGGCCTCTGGCCCTGGCGGACGGAGCGCAGGAACCGGAACGTACTTCCTGTACGTGAGGATTCCGAGCATCCGTCCAACGACGCATGGCGGATGCGCAGTAGAAAACGAGGTTTCGGCGAAGCCAAAAACGCTCAACCGCTCAAGCCATCAGGCGCGACGGGTCGGCATCCAGGCGCGCCAGCGCATTGCGTGTGGCCTTGACGGTGAGCGACTCGTCCTGCGCCGGCAGCAGCAAGCCGGCCTGCAAAAAAGCCGCCAGCCGTTGCTGCTGAAACAGCACGCAGCGGCCCTTGGGCGTGACAAACAGCGACAGCTGGCGCCGCAGGCCGTGCCAGGCCAGCTGCACCGGCTCATGCCGGCCGCGGTACTCCAGCGTGTACCAGCTGCCCACCAGCAGCTCGCGTGACCAGGCCACCATCGGTGCCGACGGCATCGTGCCGCCGTCCGACACCACCTCCAGCTCGGAGCTTTCGTGGCCTGACAGGTCCAGCACCAGGGATTCGTCGATCTCGACATCCGCCGCGCCAGGCAGCAGTTCTTCGAGCGACTCCAGGCGCTCCATCAGGTCCTGCAGCCGGTCGTTGGAGATGACCGCCGCCTTGGCGGTGAAGGCCGCGGCCAGCGCGTTGTTCAGCGCGTTGATGCGCTCGTCCTGGCGCTCAGGCGTCAACTTGGCCGAGGCCATGCCCTCGCGCAGGCGCTTGAGCAGCGGCGGCAGGCGGCGGATGACCTCGGCGCGCTCCTCGCGGGTGACCTTGGCGCTGGCCGACCAGATCAGGTCGGCAGCGGCGCGCTTCATCACCTTGGTCTCGGGCCCCTGGCCGCCGTAGCGCACCGCCGAGGTGGCCAGCACATCGGCCCAGACCTGGAACAGAAACTGGCGCACGCCTTCTTGCACCGGCACCTCGTTGAGCATGCGGCGCAGCTCGATGGTGTACTGGATCGCCAGCGTCTCGCGCTGCTCGACCTGCTGGGCCAGCGACACACCCCGCTTGCTGGCCTCGTTCTCGTTCTTGAAGAAGTGTTCGAGAAACTTCTCGAACTCGACCAGCACGGTCTGGAACACCCGCCGCCCGGTGTCCGGATAGGCCTCGACCACCTGCACCACCCGCTTGATCTCTTTCTCGAGTGCATCGCCGATGGTCCGGCTGGCGTTGTCAAGCCCCATCACGCAGGCGCCCATGCGATCGATCAGGCGGCGCGCCGGGTGGTCCAGCGAGCCAAAAAAGTCAGGCTCGCTCACCGCCACCCGCAGCACCGGCATCTGCAAGCGGGCAAACCAGACCCGCATCGCGGGCGGGATGCGCTCTTCGGTCAGGATGCTCTGGAACATCAGCGCCACGATCTCGATCGTGGCGCGCTCGGCCGGTGTGCTGGCGGCCTGCTTGAGCGCCTGCTTGTTCTGCTGCAACTCGTCGAGCAGCATCGGTCCGGTGGGTGCGATGGCCGGCAGCGGCTTGCCCGACGGGCTCAACTCGGGCGCCGCGCCCTCGGCCGGCGCAAAGCGCTTGCGCAGATTCTGCTGGGCGTTGTTGATGGCCGCCGACAGCGCGTCCGTCACCGGCCGGGCCTGGGTGGTGTCGGCAAAGCCGGGCAAATGCCGGCCGACCAGCCGGTTGAGCCGGCCCAGCACCGCCTCGGCATGGTCGCTGCCACGCGCCATCGGCCCGGCACGCGTCATCATCCGGGTCTCTTCACCCACGTCGGCCGAGCGCTCGTGCGACGCGGCCGCCCGCCCACCTGCGCTGCGCCAAGCACCGTTCTCGGTCGCCGGGCCACGCCAGGCCGTGGTGGCATAGCCAGGTCCAGCGGCTACACCGGCCGGTGGATGCGCTGGACTGAGGCCGGCCGAGCCCACCAAACCCGGCGCACCGGCGCCGGTGGATCGCCGGATATAGGGCCGCAGGTCCACATCGGGCATCACCTTTTGCTCGATCAGCCAACGGTTGGTCTCGTGGTAAGCCTCTTCGGCCAGCGCCGCGAAACCCTCGTGCAACAGAGGCTGGGCCTCGCGCCAATCGGTGGCCGACAGACCGACCGAACGCCAGCTGTCCAGCACCACACGCGCCAGGATGTGGGCCCGCAGCATGTCGTGGGTGTCGATCTCGGCCCGCCGCTCCAGCATGGCCACGCGCGAGCGCAGGTCGGTGAACTCCCAACCGGCGCGGTCCATGATGGCCAGCGCCAGACGCGAGGTCAGGATCTCGCGCTCGATGGTGTCGTTGTCGACCAGGCTCAACGCGTCGCCCAGCATCGGCGGCAACTCGGCCATCGGCACGGCCGTGGCGCCGTGCTGCAGCACGTGGCGCAAGCCGGAGGCCACGGTGCGCTGCCAGTTGACGGCCTGCTTCAACAGGCCTGCCACCAGATCACGCCGGCGCTGGGCCGTCAGGTACTCGGCTGGCTTGTCCAGCAAATCGCGGGCGCTGCCGCTGATATGGCCGACCAGCCCCGGCAAGCCACGCAACAGGCCGTCGATATAGCGCTGCCGGGCTTGGGCGGCGATCTGTGCGTGTTCTGCGGCTTTCGCCATGGTGGACGGGTGGGTAGCGGCTGACGGGTGTGAACCCGATCTATACCACGGCGCCGGCGTTGGGGTCGTTGGGGTCTTGCTCTTTCCCCCCCGCTTTGATCAGGTCTTCGCGCTTGACACCCAGCCACATCGCAATGGCCGCAGCCACGAACACCGACGAATAGATGCCGAACAGGATGCCGATGGTCAGCGCCACCGCAAAGTAGTGCAGCGTGGGGCCGCCAAACAACAGCATCGACAGCACCATCATCTGGGTCGAGCCGTGGGTGATGACGGTGCGGCTGATGGTGCTGGTGATGGCGTGGTCGATCACCTGCGGCGTGCTGAGCTTGCGGTATTTGCGGAAGGCCTCGCGGATCCGGTCGAAGATCACCACCGACTCGTTCACCGAGTAGCCCAGCACCGCCAGCACCGCGGCCAGCACCGCCAGCGAGAACTCCCACTGGAAAAAGGCAAAAAAGCCCAGGATGATGATCACGTCGTGCAGGTTGGCGATGATGGCCGCGACAGAGAACTTCCACTCGAAGCGCAACGCCAGGTAGGCCATGATGCCCAGCACCACGCAGATCAGGGCCTTGGCGCCGTCGCTGGCCAGTTCATCACCCACTGCCGGCCCGACAAACTCGGTGCGGGACAGCTTGATCGGCTCGACGCCCGCCGGGGTGGTGCAGGACGGCCGGCTGACCTGCTCGCCCTGCGGCGAGGTGTAGGCCTTCGTGGCCACCGTGCCGCCTTCGGCGGTGCACAGAGTGCCAAAGACCAGCGGCGCCACATCCGCCTGCTTGACCTGCGCCCGTACCGGCAAGCGCACCAGCACATCATGCGAGCTGCCGAAGTTTTGCACCTGCACCTCGCCAAAGCCGAGCTGGTCGACGGCTGCGCGGGTTTTCTCCAGGTTGGCTGTCTGGGTGTATTCGACCTCCAGCACCGTGCCGCCGGTGAACTCGATCGACAGGTGCAGGCCACGCGTCAGCAGGAAGAAGACCGCCAGCGCAAAGGTGACAAAGGAGATGATGTTGAACACCAGCGCATGCCGCATGAACGGGATGTCGCGGCTGATCCGGAAGAATTCCATTTTCTTGCTCTCCAGCTCAGCGCTTGGGGGACGGTGTGGCGGCCGGTGTCTTGGGCAGGCTGACCAACGCATCATCGGCCGCCATACCCGTCGCCAAATCCGCCGCCGACAAGTCCAGCGCGGCCGCGGGCGAGCCGGCCGGCCGCCAGACCTGGCCGATGGACACGGCCTTCAGCCGCTTCTGGCCGCCGTACCAGAGGTTGACCAGGCCGCGCGAGAACATCACCGAAGAGAACATCGAGGTCATGATGCCCAGGCAGTGCACCACCGCAAAACCGCGCACGAACCCCGAGCCGAAGGCCAGCAGCGCCAGGCCGGCGATCAGGGTGGTGATGTTCGAATCCAGAATGGTGGCAAACGCACGCTCATAGCCGATATTGATCGCCGCCTGTGGCGAGTTGCCGTTGCGCAACTCCTCGCGCACCCGCTCGTTGATCAGCACGTTGGAGTCGATCGCCATGCCGAGTGTGAGCGCGATGGCCGCGATGCCGGGGAGTGTCAGCGTGGCCTGCAGCATCGACAGCACCGCGATCAGCAGCAGCAGGTTGAGCGCCAGCGCCAGCGTAGAGAACACCCCGAACAGCAGGTAGTAGCCGCACATGAACACCGCAATCGCGGCAAAACCGTAGCCCACGCTGGCAAAGCCCTTGGCGATGTTGTCGGCGCCCAGGGTCGGGCCGATGGTGCGCTCTTCGATGATCTCCATCGGCGCGGCCAGGCTGCCAGCGCGCAGCAGCAGCGCGGTGTCCGCCGCCTCGGCGGTGCTCATGCGGCCCGAGATCTGCACCCGGCCACCGCCGATTTCCGATCGGATCACCGGCGCGGTCACGACCTCGCCCTTGCCTTTTTCGAACAGCAGGATCGCCATGCGCTTGTTGATGTTCTCGCGCGTGACATCACGGAAGATCCGCGCGCCCTTGGCGTCCAGCGTCAGGTGCACGGCCGCCTCGCCCGGCGTGTCGCCGGCAAAACCGGGTTGGGCGTCGGTCAGGTTCTCGCCGGTCAGGATGACCTGGCGGAAGACGATGATCGGCGAGCCGTCACGCTCCAGGTACTTCTCGCTGCCAAACGGCACCGGGCCGCTGCCGCGCAGTGCCTCCATCGCCTCGGCGCTGGTGTTGGCCAGCCGCACCTCCAGCGTGGCAGTGCGGCCGATGATGTCCTTGGCCTTGGCGGTGTCCTGCACACCCGGCAGCTGCACCACCACCCGGTCGCTGCCCTGCTGCTGGATCACCGGCTCGGCAACGCCCAGCTCATTCACCCGGTTGTGCAGCGTGGTGATGTTCTGCTTGATCGCGCCATCCTGCACGGCGCGGGCAGCCACGGGTTTGAGCCCACCGGTCAGGCGGAACTCCGCGCCGTCGGGCGTGGCAGTCCAGTCCATGTCGGGCATCACGTCGGCCAGCAGCTTTTGCGCCTGGGCCATCACGGCCTGCTCGCGGAAGCGCACCACCACCAGGTTGCCGTCGCGGGCAATGCCGGTGTGGCGGATGTTCTTGTCGCGCAACAGCGTGCGCAGGTCGCCGGCGGTGGACTCGGCCTTCTTGGTCAGCGCCGCCTTCATGTCCACCTGCATCAGAAAGTGCACACCACCCCGCAGGTCCAGCCCCAGGTACATCGGCAGCGCGTGCAGGGCAGTCAGCCAGTGCGGCGAGCGGCTCAGCAGGTTGAGCGCCACGATGTAGGCCGGGTCCGCCGGATCGGGGTTGAGCGCCTTGGCAATCGCGTCCTTGGCCTTGATCTGCTCGTCGGTCGTGCGCAGGCGCGCCTTGACCGAACCGGCCTCGTACTGCACGAAGTCGGGCTGCAGGCCGGCAGCGGCAAGCGCCTTCTCGATCCTCGGCACCAGGCCTGAATCGACCTTGAGCGTGGCCTTGCCACTCGACACCTGCACCGCCGGCGCCTCGCCGTACAGATTGGGCAGGGTGTAGAGCAGGCCGATCAGCAGCGCAAGCGCCAGGATCGTATATTTCCACCAGGGGTAGCGGTTCATGGTGCGTTCCTCAGCCCGGCGGGGCGCCGCGGCTTGACAACAGGCAGATCACCCGGCAGAGCGCACGGGGACAAGAGGGGCGATTGAGCGGCCGAAAGGCAGGGGGCCGAACAGCGGGTGCCGGCAGGCCAAGGTGCGCAAGGACCGCGGCACGGGCCCGGACCGCCGAACCCTCACTTGCCGAAGGTGCCCTTGGGCAATACCTGCACCACGGCGCTGCGCTGAACCTGCAGCTCGACGCCGTTGGCCACTTCAACCTGCAGCAGGCTTTCGCCCATCTTGGCTACCCGGCCGATCAGGCCGCCGGTGGTGACGATCTCGTCGCCCTTGGCCAGTGCGTCGATCATCGCCTTGTGCTCTTTCTGGCGCTTCATCTGGGGCCGGATCATGATGAAGTACAGCACCACGAACATCAGCACCAGCGGCAGGAACTGGCCGAGCGAGCCGAACAGCGACTCGATACCACCACCACCGGTGGCTGCGGGCGCGGTGGCCTGGGCAAAAGCTTGGGAAATGAACACGGTAAAAATCCTTGTCTGGGTGCCCGCTCGTTGACGGGACAACTCACTATTGTAGGTGGCGAAGGGGCCGCGTCCTGGCTGGCCCGCCGGGTGGAACCAAGCCGTCGGTACGGTCAGTTCAGCGCCATGCTGAGCTTGCGGCGGTACTGGTCGATCACCGGGTCGTTGGGCGTCACGGCTGCACGGCCCACCACCTCCAGCGCGCCCTTGGCCGGCTCGGCACCGGGCGCGGCCTTGGGCACGGGCTTGGTCATCAGCTCCAGGATGGCGACATAGGTCTTGCGGGCCAGTTGCTCGTTCCAGGCCTTGTCGCGCATCACGATCTCGAGCAACTCGTCCATCGCCTCGGTGAACTGACCGGCCGCCATCAGGCATTGGGCCAGCTCGTAGCGCGCGTCGAAGTCGCGCCGGTTGGCCGCGATGGCCTCGGCCAATACCTGCGGCGACCGGGCGGCGGGGGCCTTTTCACAGGCATCCAGCCACAAACCCAGCGCCGCGCTGCGCGCATCGACCAGCGCCTGGGGTGCCAGCGGCAACCAGGCCTGGCGTGCCAACGCCGGCTGGCCGGTCTCGATCAGCAGCTTGACGTACTCGGCCCGGGCCTGGGCATTCGCCGGATCGATCGCCACCGCCTGCTGCAGCCGCTCCAGCGCCGCGTCCAGGTCGCCTTCGGCCTCCAGCTCTACCGCCTGTTCAGTCTCCAGTTCGGCCTCCATCGCCTCGGCGCTGGGCACGTGGCGGTCGAGAAACTCGCGGATCTGGGCCTCGGGCAGGGCCCCGACAAAACCGTCCACCGGCTGGCCGTCCTTGAACATCACGCAAAACGGGATGGACCGCACGCCAAACGCCTGGCTCAGCTGGGCGGCGATCTCGGGCTGGTCGTCGCTGTTGAGCTTGGCCAGCTTGAAGCGGCCGCCGTAGGCCGCCTCGACCTTTTCGAGCAACGGGCCCAGCGTGCGGCAGGGGCCGCACCAGGGTGCCCAGATGTCGAGCAGCACCGGCTGCAGTGAGGAGGCCTGGATCAGCTCGGCCTCGAAGTTCTGGATCGTGATGTCGCTCATGGTGTCAGCCGGAGCCTCAGGAGGTTGGAGGGGGTTGAAAAGCTCGCAGGCCAGCAGATAAGGGCCGCGGCCTACAATTCAATGTTTTTGCAGACCTGCCGGAGCCAAGCCTTGCCAGACCTGGAAAACAGCCTGTCCCGCCCTGGCGATCTGCGCCCCAAGGACAGCGCCGCAAGCCGCCCGCCGGCCCTGGTCGGCGTGTTGATGGGGTCCAGCAGTGACTGGGAGACGATGCAACAGGCCGCCCGGATTCTCGCCGAGTTTGGCGTGCCCCACGAATGTCGGGTGGTGTCGGCCCACCGCATGCCCGACCAGATGTTTGCGTACGCCGAGGCGGCTGCCGGCCGCGGCCTGCGCGCCATCATCGCCGGCGCGGGTGGCGCGGCCCACCTGCCCGGCATGCTGGCAGCCAAGACCACCGTGCCGGTGCTGGGGGTGCCGGTGGC